>CAKZJX010000127.1 GCA_937120535.1 uncultured Anaerolineae bacterium | reverse complement strand
GACCGTGCCAGGTGGGCAGTTTGACTGGGGCGGTCGCCTCCTAAAAGGTAACGGAGGCGCCCAAAGGTTCCCTCAGGTGGAATGGAAACCCACCGTAGAGTGCAAAGGCATAAGGGAGCTTGACTGTAAGACCAACGCGTCGAGCAGAGACGAAAGTCGGGCTTAGTGATCCCACGGTACCGGGTGGAAGGGCCGTGGCTTACCGGATAAAAGCTACCCCGGGGATAACAGGCTGGTGAGGTCCAAGAGTCCACATCGACGACCTCGCTCGGCACCTCGATGTCGGCTCATCGCATCCTGGGGCTGGACAAGGTCCCAAGGGTCGGGCTGTTCGCCCGTTAAAGCGGTACGCGAGCTGGGTTCAGACCGTCGTGAGACAGGTCGGTCTCTATCCACTGTGGGCGCAAGGGATCTGAGAGGAGCTGCCCCTAGTACGAGAGGACCGGGGTGGACCGACCTCTGGTGTGCCAGTTGTCGCGCCAGCGGCACCGCTGGGTAGCTATGTCGGGCAGGGATAACCGCTGAAAGCATCTAAGTGGGAAGCTCGCCTCAAGATAAGATCCCTCATCCCGTCAAGGGAGTAAGACCGCAGGTAGACTACCTGCTTGATAGGCGGCAGGTGTAAGCGCAGTAATGCGTTTAGCCAAGCCGTACTAATGGTCGAGGGCTACCTCACGTGGTGCGGAGAACTTGGTACTCTTCCCTACACGTTGATCACTATTCAGGATTTGGATGCGTGAAAACGTCCCTTGGTGATTGGAGCGACGGGGGTACACCCGGAAACATCCCGAACCCGGAAGTTAAGCCCGTCAGCGCCGATGGTACTTGGGGGGCGACCCCCTGGGAGAGTAGGTCATTGCCAAGGGACTTTTCTTTGAAAAGCTCGAATTTGTAGTACAATAGGATTGTCTGATCTTGTCGAGGGTAGTTTGCCCTCGCCGACCATGTGAAAAGTTGATCCGAGGAGATGCAACCGCTCTGGTGAAGCCGTTTATTGGGGAATCGTCCTGGTTTGAGTTGTATTGCCCCTCGGCAGGTGGCGTTCGCCGAGGGGCTTTTGTGGATTTTAGTCTAGCCGGAAAGGAGGTGAGTGATCTTGGCTGTTGTCACGTTGCGCCCCGGTGAGTCGCAGGACTCGTTGCTCAAGCGCTTTCGCAAGAAAGTGGTGAAGAGCGGCATTCTGAGCACCGTTCGACGCAAGCGCTGGTTCGTCTCTAAGAGTGAGCAGCGTCGCATGGAGCAGAAGAAGGCCGTTCGACGTCTGAAGCGACGTCAATTGAAGGAAGCCGAATGAAGGGAACGTGGGTTTGCAGGAGGTGCGCCTATGGCGAAAGAGGAAGGAAAGATTAAGATGGAGGGCGTTGTGATCGAGGCTCTGCCCGGCACTCAGTTTCGCGTCCGTCTGGACAACGGACACGAAGTATTGGCATATCTCTCGGGCAAGATGCGCAAGCATTATATACGCATTTTGCTCGGAGACCGGGTTACCGTCGAAATGTCCCCCTATGATTTGACGCGCGGGCGCATTACGTTCCGCCAGCGCAAAGTGGTGGAGACGCCGGCCGCATAGTAGCCGCGTTGGATTTATCAGACGGCTTTTCCCGTATAGTTTTCTTCAAAAGCAACAGAATTGGCCATCTCTCACACAGAGATGGCCGATTTGCGTTCTTCAAGATTGGGCGGCAGGTTTAGGGAAGTTCTCGCCAAGAGTTAAGCACCCGCATGTAATTGGCTCGCTCAAACGCCGCCGGCTCGGCGATCGCTTGACGGCTCATGCTGCCCTGCATCTGGCGGATCGACTGATATTCATGGGTTTCCATCCACCAGCCGATTTCATTGATGAGCGAGGCCGCCAGCCGCTCTCCATGATGGAGCAGCGCTGAGGCCGTCATGGCCACCTGAGCGCCGGCCATCATGGCCTTGATCACGTCTTGGGCGGTGTGAACGCCGCTGGTGATGGCCAAGTCAGCCTGCACTTGACCGTATAGAATAGATACCCACCGGAGCGGCAGACGCAGATCGGCAGAGGTGCTTAGATCGAGGTTGTGGATCACTTCTAGCTCTTCCAGATCGAAATCAGGTTGATAGAAGCGGTTAAATAAGACCAAGCCGTTTGCGCCGGCCTCGACCAGCCGTTGAGCAAAGTGAGGCAAGGCGGTGTAATAGGGGCTCAATTTGACCGCCAGAGGAATGGAAATGCTGGACTTGATGGCGGCCACCAGCTCGATCTGGGCGACCTCAATGTCGGCGGCTGAGAGACTCGGATCAGTCGGTAGATAGTAGAGGTTGAGCTCCAAGGCATCGGCGCCGGCATCTTGTATGGCCCGGGCATAACGGATCCAGCCGCCTTTGGAGACGCCGTTCAGGCTGCCAATCACGGGGATGTTCACCGCTTTTTTGAGGGCGCTGAGATGGTCCAAGTATTTGCCGGGTGTGAGGGCGTAGGTTCCGGTATCTGGCAAATAGCTCATGGCTTCAGCGGTATTGTAGGAGCTGCGGGTGAGAAAGTAATCCAGTTCCTCGCTTTCGTGCAGGATCTGCTCCTCAAAGAGCGAGTACATGACGACGGCGGCAATTCCGGCCTCTTCTAGGCGTTGTACCCGTTCGATTTTTCGTGAAAGCGGGGAGGCCGAAGCCACCAAGGGGGTCTTAAGGGTGAGGCCTAGATATGTGGTCGAGAGATCCATGACTCGATTTCTCCTTCGTGACGGATATCAGGGTGAACGTTCACGAGGCTCGAATGGCGGTAAATCCCAGCCCGTGGGGGCCTACATGAGCGCCGATGACCGAGGTGACGTTGACCAGCAGGACCTGCCGAGGAAGATCGCGGCGCATTTCTTCCATCAGCTGTTGAAAGAAGGCGTGAGCTCGTGCTTCGGCGCCGCTGTGAAGAATGGCCAGCCGATCGAGGGGCAGCAGGGTTTTGAGCAGGTCAGCCAAGTGGTGATTGGCCTGTTGGGTGGTTCGGGCGACTCCCAGGGGCTTGACTTGCCCTTCGGTCAGCTCGATGATGGGTTTGATGCGGAGCAGGCCGCCGAACATGGTGATGGCGGAGGAGACTCGGCCGCTGCGGCGTAGATATTCCATTGTGTCCAGTGCAGCGATTAGGCGAAGCCGACGGCGGGTCTCGGCAAGGATCTGCAGCAAGGTTGGCAAATCGGCGCCGGCTTCAGCCGCTTCGGCAGCCGCTATCACTTGGAAGCCCAAGCCCATCGAGAGCGAGCCGCTGTCCAACACTGTAACGCGGTTGCCAAACTCAGCAGCTGCTTGGCAGGCGATGGTGTAGAGGGCCGTTAGCTGTGAAGCGGGATGGATGGAGATCACGTGTTCGTAGCCTGCTTCGAAGAGTTGCCGATAGCGCTGACTGAAGTCGGCGGGCGAGGGCGCAGCCGTTGTAGGGAAGGTCCGTAACCTGGGCAGGCGTGCATAGAATTCTTCACGGCTAATATCCACTCCATCCGCATACTCTTTCCCTTCTACGATCAGAATGGCGGGGATGACCTGAATGCCAAAGCGTTCGACAATCTCCAGGGGTAAATCGGAGGTGGAATCGGTGACGAAGCCGATCATCAAGGCAAGTATAGCATAGAGCATACGGTTTGCGGTGGGTTTCCTTGTTAACCCTCCATTAACCACTTTGTGCGTTCCATGTGATATATTTTCTAAGATGCCTGAGACGATTTTGATTGTTGAAGACGAACCGGCGCTGCAAGAGACTCTCGCCTATACTCTTAAGAAGGAAGGGTACCTGGTGGAAACCGTCGGTGATGGCCGATCGGCGCTGGAAACAGCTCGGCGCTTAAGGCCCGACCTGATCGTGTTGGACGTCATGCTGCCGGCCCTGGATGGTTTCGAAGTGGCTCGCATCCTGCGCAAGGAGATGAGCACGGCCATCTTGATGCTGACCGCACGCGATGCTGAGATCGATCGCGTGGTCGGCCTGGAGGTGGGCGCCGACGATTACCTGACCAAGCCTTTCTCGATGCGCGAATTGTTGGCGCGCGTCAAGGCTCAATTGCGGCGGGCGCGCCTGTTGCGCGAGGAGATAGCCCAATCCCGTGGCAGCATGGAACATGATCGCCTGATCTTTGATAATTTGGTGATCAATCTCACTCGCCGTGAGGTGACTCTCGACGGTCAGGTGTTGGCCCTCAAGCCCAAGGAATATGAGCTGTTGCTCTTCTTTGCGGAACATCGCGGGCAGATGCTCTCGCGCGAGTTCATCTTGGAGCGTGTTTGGGGATGGGATTTTATCGGCGACAGCCGAACGGTGGACGTGCACGTGCGCTGGCTGCGCCAGAAGATCGAGCCAGACCCTTCCAATCCCAGGCGCATCGTGACTGTACGCGGCGGCGGTTATCGGTTCGAGGGATAGTCTGAACTGCCCAGGCGCAGCATGGCATGGTTGGAGAAGACGATCGATCTATGATCGTTGAAGTTGTTCTTGGTCTTGTCCTTTTAGCGATGCTCTGGCTGGGGTGGC
Source organism: uncultured Anaerolineae bacterium (assembly GCA_937120535.1). GTDB lineage: Bacteria > Chloroflexota > Anaerolineae > Anaerolineales > Villigracilaceae > Denitrolinea. Next base: position 10,209 of record CAKZJX010000127.1, on the reverse strand, counting down.
AGTACTGGACGTTGCGCCGAGGCATCCATGCCATGCTGAGCGCTGCACAACGTAGCGAAGCGCTGCCCCCCACGGAAGGAATGCTGGGGGAACTAGCCCGTCTCCTCAACCAACAACGCGCTGCACTTCGAGAACGGTTGGTTGCTGCCAACACCGAGCGGGGCCGCTTGGCCGCCATTCTCGATCAGCTCGCCGATGCCGTGATCATCGCCGATGCCGAAGGACGGGTGCGATTCGCCAACCCAGCGGCCGAGCAACTGTGTGGTTTGCCACTGGTGGGGCGCTCAGTGGTGGAAGCCCTGCGCCATCATCAACTGGTAGACGCCTGGCGCCGCTGTCGAGATACAGGTCAGCCGCAGACTGAGTCGCTGGAGGTGCCGGCCAGCCGTCAATTCCTGCAGGCGGTGATCGTCCCCGATCGGGAAGCCCACAGCGGCGCCCTGTTGGTCGTTCGGGACCTGACCCGTCTTCGCCGCTTAGAGACCGTTCGGCGGGATTTCATCAGCAACATCTCCCACGAGCTGCGGACGCCGATCGCCTCCCTCAAAGCCCTGGCCGAAACCCTCCAGGCCGGCGCACTTTCGGACCCCGAAGCTGGCCCCCGCTTCCTCGGACGCATCCAAACCGAAGTGGATGCTCTAGCTCAACTGGTGCAAGAGTTGCTCGATCTGTCGCGCATCGAATCGGGACAAGTGGAATTGATCTTCCGACGCGTGGAGCCTCTGGCTCTGCTGCGATCGGCGGCCGATCGGATGCGTGTCCAGGCGGAACGAGCTGGGGTGAGTCTGACCGTGCAGGAGACGCCGGAGCCACTGCCCGAGGTCTGGGCTGACGAGACGCGGTTGGAGCAGGTGCTGGTCAATCTGATCCACAACGCCATCAAGTTCACCCATCGAGGCGGGTCAGTCACCCTCTCGGCCCAGACTCAAGGGCGAACCGTGGTGTTTGCCGTGCGGGATACCGGTATTGGCATTCCGGCAGATGAGTTGCCGCGCATTTTTGAGCGGTTTTATCGGGTGGACAAATCGCGTTCGGGGAGCGGAACCGGCTTGGGGCTTTCGATCTCCAAGCATATCGTAGAGGCTCATGGAGGACGCATTTGGGCGAAGAGCCGCGAGGGGGAAGGAAGCATCTTTTTCTTTTCGATCCCGATCGTTTAAGAGATCTTAACCGGTTGTTGGAGTGTCGTTAACTGCCCTCCGCTACAATGCTTGGGCGGAGGTGTTTATGGCAGCCATCCTGTTCATCGGTGGGTCGTTGAATCAGACAACCATGATGCATAAGATCGCTCAGGAGTTGGGGGAACACGATTGTTATTTCTCCCCATATTATGCCGATGGCATTGAGGATCTGGTTGCCCGCAGCGGGTTGCTCAACTTCACCGTGTTGGGTGGACGCCATTTGCAGGATACATTGGATTATCTCCAAACCCATCGTTTGCCGATAGATTGGCGAGGGAAGCGGGGCGACTACGATCTGGTGGTGATCAGCAGCGACTTGATCGTGCCGCGCAACATTCGCGAGAAGCGCCTGATCCTAGTGCAGGAAGGGATCACCGAGCCAGAGACCTGGGTGTATCACCTGGTCAAGGCGTTGAAACTGCCCCGCTACTTGGCCAACACGGCCACAACAGGCCTCTCGGATGCCTATGACCTGTTCTGCGTTGCTTCTGAGGGATACGCTCGGTTATTCATGCGCAAAGGGGTCAGACCAGAGAAGATCGCCGTGACCGGCATCCCCAATTTCGACGATCTGGCGTCGTATCGGAAAAACGATTTTCCCTACCGGGGATACGTGCTGGTGATCACCAGCCCGCTGCGCGAGACCTTTCGCTTCGACAATCGACCGGCCTTCTTGCGGCGTTGTGTGGAGATCGCCGCTGGCCGGCCCTTGATCTTCAAACTCCATCCCCTCGAGTGGATGGAGCGGGCGCGAGCCGAGATCGCCCGCTATGCGCCTGGAGCGTTGGTATTCGATCGGGGCAACGTCAACCCGATGATCGCCAATGCCGAGGTGGTGATCACTCAACAGTCTACAGCTACCTTTGTCGCCCTCGCCCTGGGCAAGGAGTTGTATACCAACTTGAATATGGACGAACTGCGGGAGTTGATGCCGATCCAAAACGGCGGCACTTCCGCACGACGCATCGCCAACTTATGTCGCCGCCTTCTGCTGATGCCCATGCCGGTGCTGCAGCAGATCCGCCGCGGGCTACGCGCTCGTCCGCGTTGGGAGACGGACGCGTTGTAAGTCGGGGGGTGAGACCGGCCGCTTTTCTAAAGCAGTGGCATGCGATCGACGATCAAGCTTCAAGCAGAGGGGCATCCTGACTGTTTGTGGGGAGATGTGGGTGTAGCGTGAGAACCGCAATTTGAGAGAGCGACTCGCACGGAGACCGAGGATTGCGGAAGCATCGTTGTGTCTCTGTGTGAAGATTCCCTTTTTGCCCTCCCATATAAAACTGACACTGGCCTTGTTCAATTAATAGGAAGCGGATAAAAAGGGGATTTTTTACACAGAGACACAAAGACACGGGGAGACTCTGTGGTCTACGTGTTGGGTTCCCATGCGACTCACGTTGCACGGCAGGGTGGAGGCCGGATCCCAAGCACAGGCCGACCCCGAAGGGAAGAACGCCGAGCGAGGCCGTGATCTCGCTCGCCTGGCGCGACGCTCGCGCTGTTTTTTTCGTGGTCCAGAAACCTGGAAGGCAGCCTGGAAGATTTTTCTGTACTGTTTCAACTGTAGTCCGTGGCGCAAGCAGCGTTTTCCGAACTATCCCGCTCATGTGTTTCAGCTTATCAACCCATAACTTAGCCGCTCCCGTTCAATAAGCACCCTTGACGCGCACGAGGAGAGTCCGGTAGAGCCGGCATAGGGGGGGATCAGCGATGGAATCAGTCGCCGATTCAAGGGTCAAACGGCCTTCTTATGGCTCTTCTAGAGAGAGTTCGTACCGTCCAAAGAGACTTATTGAACAAGGCCACTGACACTTGGCTAACGGTCAATTTTGCGATATAAGAGCCGTATGACGTTGTTGAATGCTACACCCGGAAAATGGTTTCGAGTGGTTTCTCTCGGCGAAAGACGAGGTCTGCGCGCTCATCTCAGGCGGTATGGCTTGTTTGAGGGAGATCGAGTGCGGGTGGTGCGAGCAGCCCCGTTGAAGGGACCTTTGTTGATCGAGGTCAATGGGCGAGAGATTGCACTGGGCCGTAGCGTTGCTGCGCAGATCATCGTGGAGGCAGAAGAATGCGATTCGCCTTGATCGGTCAACCGAATAGCGGCAAGAGCACCCTCTTTAATCAGGTGGCAGGCTACAAAGCTGAGACGGCAAACTTTAGTGGGACTACGGTGACCTACACCGAGAGCCGAGTGCGTCTTTTGGGGCAGGTAATCGAGTTGGTCGATCTGCCTGGTTGTTATGCCCTGGATGGGGTCAGCCCGGCCGAGCGAGAGACACTGCGCTACCTGGCTTCGCGACCGGTGGATGTGGTGATCAACGTGGCCGATGCCACCCATCTGGCTCAATCCTTAGAGTTGACTCTGGCGTTGTTTCCGTTGAAGAAGCCGATGGTTTTGGCGCTCAACCTGATGGACGAGGCCATGCGCTTGGGGTTGCGGATTGATGGGGAAGGCTTGGCGCGCGAGCTGGGCATTCCGGTACTGCCGTTGGTGGCCAGCAAGGGGCGCGGCGTGAAAGAGGTGTTCCTAAAAGCCATGGAGGTGGCCGGCCAAAAGGTTCAGGCGGTGGCCGAGTACGCCACTCAACCCCTCACTGCTGAAGAACGACACCGGCGCGCTCTGGAATTGGCCCAGCGCTTCGTGCACCGAGGACCGCGGCGCGTCACCTGGCGCGATCGGTTGGACAACGTGCTATTGCACCCGCTGTGGGGGTACGGCGTGTTGCTGATCGTGCTGTTTGGATTCTTTCAGGCGGTGTACGGCATCGGTCGGTTAGTTGAGCCGCCGCTATTGGCGTTCTTTGAGACAATTACCCAAAAAGCGCTCGATCCCCTCCAGGAGGGGACGCTGTTGTGGGAGGTGGGGCTGGGGATCATGCAAGGCATCGCCGCCGGCCTGGCCATCGTGCTGCCCTACTTGGTTCCCTTCCTGTTCGGCTTGGGATTTTTGGAAGACATCGGCTATCTGCCGCGGGTGGCCTTCTTGATGGATGCTTTCATGCATCGCATTGGACTGCATGGCAAGGCGATCGTGCCGTTCATCTTGGGCTATGGTTGCAACGTTCCAGCGGTGATGTCTACCCGTTCTCTCGAGGAGCCGCGCGATCGCTACCTAGCAGCGGCGCTGGCCACCTTGGTCCCCTGCGCAGCACGGTTGGCGGTGGTGTTCGGGTTGGTGGCGTTCTATCTTGGCCCACTGATCGCGTTTGGGCTATATCTGCTCAATCTCTTGGCGATCGCCCTCACGGGCCGGCTGCTCTCGCTCTTGCTGCCAGAAGACACGCCTGGCCTGATCTTGGAGATGCCGCCTTATCGAATTCCGACGTTGAAGAACGTCCTTAGCAAGTCCTGGTTTCGAATCCGAGAATTTGTGGTTGAGGCTTGGCCGATGTTGATCGGAGGAAGCGCAGCGTTGGCCTCGTTGGAGTACTTTGGGTTTGCCGAGGTGTTCAACAACTTGGTGCGTCCACTCTCTTGGTTGATGGGGATGCCGTCTGAGGTAGGTATGCCGCTTCTCTTCGGCATCTTTCGCAAGGAGCTCTCGCTGGTGATGCTGGGCCAAGCCTTGGGCACCAACGACTTCGCCGCCGTTCTCACCCCACAGCAAATGGTGGTATATTCCACCTTTGTGATGTTCTACGTGCCCTGTCTGGCCACATTGGCCGTCCTAAAGCGTGAACTCGGGACGCGCGCCATGCTGACCATCTCCGGCATAACTGTGCTGCTTGCGTTGCTGACGGCCTTGTTGGTGATGGGAATAGCCTATGGGATCGACGTTCTGGGATTGGGATGAAGGTCAAAATCTGGCTGGCGTTGCTCACCTTGTATTTGGTGTGGGGTTCAACCTATCTGGCCATGCGCTTTGCGGTGGAAAGCATTCCGCCTTTCCTGTCAGCCGGGACGCGTTTCTTGTTAGCCGGTTCGCTGTTTCTGGTCTGGCAGCGCGTTCAGGGGGAGGCCATGCCTACGCCTCGCCAGTGGCTCTCGCTGGCGGTGATCGGCAACCTGCTCCTGCTGGGGGGGAACGGGCTGGTCTCGTGGGCGGTGCAGACCGTCCCTTCGGGTGTGGCGGCGCTGGTAATTGCCGCAACGCCGTTGTTCATGGTGGTGATTGAGGCCTTTCGCCCGGGCGGCGCTCGACCAAATCGCTGGACGTTCCTCGGCTTGGCGCTGGGCTTTCTGGGGATGATGATCTTGGTCGATCCAGTGGACTTGACGGCCACGCCGGCCGCGCCGCTGAACCCGCTGGGGATGATGGCCTTGTTGCTGGCCGGCATCTTCTGGTCGTTGGGATCGGTCTACAGCAAGCATGCCGACCTGCCGCGTTCCTCCCTGGTGTTCACCGGCGGACAGATGGTGATGGGCAGTCTGGGGTTGTTCCTGACCTCCTTGGTCTCAGGAGAATGGCAGGCCTGGTCGGCGGATCAGGTGTCCTTTCGATCGGCGTGGAGTATGGTCTATCTGATCTTCATCGGAGCGCTGGCCGGCTTTGGCGCCTACGGCTGGCTGTTGCAACATGCATCGATCTCCCTGGTGGCTACCTATGCCTATGTGAACCCGATCGTAGCCATCGTGTTGGGATACGTGCTAGGAAACGAGGCGCTCGAGTTGCGCCTCTGGCTGGCCACAGCGTTCATCGTGGGATCGGTGATGTTCATTCATCGCAGTCAGGCCTATGCCGCCCAAACAAAAGACATGCATGACAAGAGGGAGGTGGTCGCTGTGGAAAGGTAAGAAATACATTGTTCTGGAAGTCTTTCTACGAAATTTTTTGAGAAAAGGAGCAATACACTATCATGGATGCCAAGGATTTGCTCAAACGAGCAAAGGAAGATCGTGTTCAGTTTGTTTCGTTACAATTCACTGACGTCACCGGCGCCGTGAAGAGCGTGGATTTGCCAGTGCGCAACTTGGAAGATGCTCTCACCGATGGGGTATGGTTCGACGGTTCATCGGTGGAAGGTTTCGCCCGCATCCAGGAAAGCGACATGCGTCTGATCCCAGACCCGAACACCTATGCCATCTTACCCTGGTCGCCGGAAGACCGCCGTCGGGCACGCGTGTTCTGCGACATTTACACTCCCGAGGGAAAACCCTTCGAGGGCGATCCTCGCGGGACCCTGAAGCGGATGCTGGCCAAACTGGCCGAGCGCGGCTGGACCTACAACATCGGCCCCGAGCCGGAGTTCTTCCTGTTCAAGGGGACCAATGGTCGCGGCGTGCATCCCGTTCCCCATGACGTGGGCGGCTACTTCGATTTCTCGTCCTTCGATGAAGCAGTGATCGTCCGCACCGAGCTGATGGAGGCCCTGATGACCATGGGGCTGGAGGTGGAAGTGGGCCATCACGAAGTGGCGCTGGGACAGCACGAGATCGATTTCCGCTATGCAGATGCCCTGAAAGCGGCAGACAACGTCCTGACCCTGAAGTACACGGTCAAAGCGATTGCCGCCCAACACGGCCTGATCGCTTCATTCATGCCCAAGCCGATCTTCGGCATCAATGGATCGGGGATGCACTGCCACCAATCGCTCTTCGACCGGCAGGGGAACAACCTGTTCTTTGATCCCAACGATGAGATGAAGCTCTCAAGCATCGGCCGCTCGTTCATCGCCGGCCAGTTGGCCCATGCGCGCGCCTTGGCGGCGCTAGTGGCGCCGACGGTGAACTCGTACAAGCGCCTGGTGCCCGGCTACGAGGCGCCGGTGTATATCGGTTGGGCGCAGATCAACCGCTCGGCCCTGATCCGCATCCCACGCTACACCGAGGGACGCGATAAGTCGATGCGCGCCGAGCTACGTTTCCCCGATCCCTCGTCGAACCCCTACCTGGCGTTTACCGGCATGTTGGCGGCGGCCCTGGATGGGATTGACCGCGGGTTGACGCCGCCCCCGCCGCTGAACAACGTCAACCTGTATCATCTGGAGAAAGAAGAGCGCCAGCGGCTGGGGGTGGGCGAATTGCCCGGCTCGCTGGCCGAAGCGCTGCGTGAGCTGGAACAAGACGAGGTGCTCAAGCAGGCCTTGGGGCCGGTCACCTACGAGGCCTTTATGCGCGCCAAGAAGGAAGAGTGGGAAGAGTTCCGCCTGCGGGTGACCGACTACGAGATCGAGCGTTACCTGGAGACGGCTTAGGAAAAGAAACCGGCTCCCCGGGGTGGGGAGCCGGTTTTGTTAGCCGAACGCCGGCTTATGGCACATAGAATTCCACGATGAGCTGCGGCCGACCTGTCTGCGTTCCATAGTTTCCGCTATAGAACGTCAGGTTGTCGGCAACAGAGTCGCCGTCATCCTGTTTCGTAAATCGTAGACGGACTTGGGTGGTCCCCAAGAGGTTAATCTGGGCGGAGGCCGTGCTCTTCAGCGTAGCGCTATACCAGTTGCTGGAGATGGTAAACGAATTGAAGGCAGAGGCGCTCCCGCCAGTTGCCTGGAAATCGCTGGCTTGTAAGCTGACGCTGCCATAGGATGGCTTGGTGATATCTGCCAGCAAAGCGCCCAGGCTGGACGTGTTACCGCTACCGCCTGCCTTCAGGAATTTCAGCGTAACCTTGGTGATTACGGCGTTGTCCGGAAGGGGAGCGGTGTCGAAGTGCAAGATGCTGCGGTATTGCCGCTTCTTAGCATCGTCGCCGACGATGAAAGTGGTGGCGGTTGCGTTGATTGAGCCGCCCTGGTTGCTGGTGGCCGACGACTCCAACACCCAGCCGTCGTAACCGCCAGCCGAGTAGAACACCAGCACTTTCCTGATGGTGTAGGTTTGGCCACTGTTAAACGGCGCACTCAACGGGTTCCCTGCGGTGTCTTCGATACTATCATTGTCGACCACGTCCAACCGAATGGTGCCGTTTAAGCCGGAGCCGGTGTTAACTGTGACGGTGTAGGAAGTGTCCGAGCCGGACACAGACGTGATAGTAGCGTCGGTCACACCACTAGTGGTCAGGGTGAAGTCCCCCACGTCCACGCCGGTCACGGCTTCGGAGAATGTGACCGTGAACTGGACGGTTTGGCGTGCCGTGATCTCTTCGTGGACGCGAGTGACCGATCCGACGGAGGGTGGTGTGGTGTCAATTACAATGTCCTTATTATCGGCCAGGTTGGCGCCGGTGGGCAGTGTCAGGTTGGCCGGGTTGTTGGCTTCATCCTTGATGGTTCCGCTAATGGAGCGGACGTTGAGATCGGGTGAGTTGTGACCAGGTTGGACAATATAGTTCTGAAAGGTCAGGGTGTTGGTACCGCTACCGCTTTGGTAGTTGAGGGTAGCGTCGGTGTCCAAAGTCAGGGTTGGGGTTCCAGAGACGAACACTGGTTCGCTGAAGGTGACGGTAATGCCGCTGATCGTTGCTTCGGCTTTGTAGCGACCATCAGCAGTAGAAGCGGTGATGCTCGTAATAGCAGGGGGAATGTCATCCCCTTCACCAACAGCAAACTCGTATGCCGTGGACGAGGAGGTGAACGGGATGTCGGTGGCTTGGGTGCTGTTAGAAGTGCGATGTCCAGTAGTAGTGCTAAACCAGCCGCCGCCTGTGCCCGATACGTAGCGCTTGACCACGAAATTTCCCGGATTGGCGCTCGGGTCTATATCGGCGTTGTCGAAGAAGAAGGTGGCGCTATAGTTGTCGAAGACGATAGTAGCCGGGGTCAGGCGCCAGTAGAGGTTGACGCTCTTGGAAGCAAGCAGACCAATGGCCGAATGGATCTGAGGGTGATCGATGGGGAAGACGGTGGCGCTAATGTTGCCGGCGGTGCTCACGCTGGTTAGGGTGATTTCGACGGGAGCGTAGCGATCGGAGGCGCCGATCTCAAACTTGAACGTTTGAGGGGATGTGGATGTTCCAAAGGATTTGCGGAGCCTTCCGGGGGTTGTTCCCGTGTGGGTTGTGATGATGTGTTTAGCCGAGCCAGCGCCGGTGATCGTTCCGTTAGGGCCGATGATCAGAATTCGGCCAGATGGAACGGTCAGCTTGCCGTTTTCCAGGTGAAGGATGCCGTTCACTGTGAGATCATTGGTGATGAGCGTTGCGCCAGCCGAGTTATTCAGAGTTAGATTGTGGAGTGGGCAGCTTGCATCCGCATTGATGTTTTGCGAAGCCGTACCCTGCAAGACGACGGTGGGTGTGCCACTGATCGTCCCGGTGCAGGTCAGGTTGCCCATGACGGTGATTTGTGCGCTTCCAGCGTTGAGGGTGCCGGAAATGGAAGAAGCACCGTTGACGGTGAGGTTATTTCCAGCGAGAGCTAGAGTCGTATTCCCACTGACGCTCAGGTTTCCGCCGACTGTCAAGGGCTCGTTCAAGGTCAGCGAAGTGCCGTTGGTGGTGGTGGTCAGGTTGCCGTTGACTGTGACCCCTGTGGGCAGAGTCCTAGCGACTCCGCCGCCCACGGTCAGGTTGTGGTAGGGGATTGCTCGGATCTGGGAGGCATTTCCCGTGTAACTGACGGTATTCCCCGAAAAACTGGCGCTCAGCGAAGTGATGGTCACATCACCAACGAGGTTGAGAGTGCCTTTATTGACCAGGGCGCCACTACCACTTAGGTTTCCGCGCACGGTCAATGTCCCGTTGTTCTCGAGGGTGACCGCGTCGGCTACTACGTTAGCGACGTTGAGCGTGGCGCCGGTCGCAATGGATTGAGAGGCGGTTACGAATTGGTATGTTCCGTTGTTTGTATCGTTGAGAGTACCGGCAAAGCCGTTCTGGAAAGTGATAGTTGCTTCGCCCGGATTATTCCAAGTACCGTTGTTTGTAACCAGGCCTTGAAATACCTTCTGGCCGCTTCCACTGTTGAAGGTAAGTGTGCCGCCGCTCCCAACGGTCGTCGTTCCATTAACGCTGAAAGAGTGGGGGCCAACAGTCAGGGAAGTACCACTACTCAGGCTTAAGTTTCCCTCGATGGTCAGGTCCGCACTCGTAGTCGTGCTGGCGCTTCCGCTGAGGGTGAGGTTGCCGGCAATAGTTAACGAAGTGGGAAGTGTTTTGGCGCCGCTGCCGCTCAGGGTGAGGTGATGGTAGGACGAGGGAAGCACG
>CAKZJX010000126.1 GCA_937120535.1 uncultured Anaerolineae bacterium | reverse complement strand
TGCGCAGGTACAGGAAACACAGCCCGAAGCCCCAGGTGCGGTTATTGTCGGTCAGCCGCAGCAGCCACTGGGCGATCTCCTCGTCTTCGGTGTCGCGCCGGGCCTCGTAGCGGTAGCAGGCCTGGCTGATCCGAAAGTCGAGCAATTCGCGGATATTGGCCGCATGACTTGCGCGACAACTATCTTGACACGCACCGGTGTTCGCTGTTTAATCTCCCCCGGAGACAAGCACCCGCCCTCGGGCAGGTGCTTGAGGTGCCTGTCCTTCGAAAGAGGGGCAGGATTTTTTACAAAGGAGTACTCACATGGCAAGAAGATATGAGTGGCCAGATCCAAAGGATCGGTCACCAAACAATCCTCATACACTGCTCGAACGAGAGGCCGTAATTGATTTGTATCGGCAAGGCTCAGGCGACGAAAGTGCAAAAACCCTGACCGACGCGATCAAGAACTGGTTTGAAAGCGAAGCCAAGGCACGAGGGTGGGACGACGTAATTTGGGCAGATCAAAGCGCCGTAATGAAAAAGGTTTGGGCTTGAGGTGTAAGCCTACGAACTGTGCTGGTGAAAAAATCCGATAGGCTACTTTTTGCGTCTTTTGGGCGTGCCGTGCAGTCGGTTTCTGGCCTGTATTTGTTCCCGGCAAGCACAGTCAGACCTTCCCTTAGGGTGAAGGTGTGCTCAGGATTGGTGGATGTCGGAATTTCAGGCGTGACGGGGCCTCGGCTGCCGGCACCGATGACCGTGACTCCCCCCGCGTCAGAATAGATATCGCCCGCATAGAACTCTGAACCTGGGGGCGATGATGGAAGAACAAGTTGGCCAGATACGGACAAGCATTCAAGGACCGTGCTGTGGCGCGGTTGCTGCCGCCTGAGAGCGCTTCGCTGACAGACGTGGCGCGGGAATTTGGTGTGAGCGTGCAGACGCTGCAGAAGTGGCGCGATGCGGCGTTGTCGCCGCCGGCCGCAGCAGCCACTGGGCGATCTCCTCGTCTTCGGTGTCGCGCCGGGCCTCGTAGCGGTAGCAGGCCTGGCTGATCCGAAAGGCTTGACAAGCCGCCCGGATCGACAGCCCGCGCTGCTGCACGGCTCGTTGTGCCATCTCGCGCCGGCGAGATGGCTTCACCACTTTTTTGCAAGAGCCTCCGCCACGACCTCGGCCTTGAGCTTTTCCTCGACGTACATCTTGCGCAGCCGCCGGTTCTCCTCCTCCAACTCCTTCATGCGCGCCATGAGCGAGGCGTCCATGCCGCCGTACTTGGCCCGCCACTTGTAGAAGGTCGCCGAGCTGATGCCCAGTTCGCGGCACAGATCGGGCGCGCTCAGACCAGCCTCCGCCCGCTTGAGCGCGTCGATGATCTGGCTGTCAGTGAAACGCGATTTCTTCATCGTAGAGATTCTCCTTCGAGACTCTCTACTTCTCAGCGCACTGGTTTTGCGGGGGGATTACCGCTTCGGATCCAGACCGGCAAACCCTCCGGGTGAACCGGCACGTCCGTCGAAGCGCGAAACTCACGCCATAGCCTGAAAGGCTTGGCGGGAGTAGTTCATCGCCAAAGGAGAGAGCACAGCAACGAAAAAAAAGAGAACAGAGCGAGCAAAGAGTGGCATCAATGATCTCCGGATGTCGTTTATGGTGCCAAGTCTGTACGCTTGAGCCCAAAACGTCCAGGGCGATGCTTTTCGTGCATCTGGTTGAACTTGAGCAAATTCCATTGTTCTTCAGAAAAAACGCCGCGCCCTGTCATGATGCCTGGAATTGAAACGTTTACGTTTAAATCGGGCCAATAAAGCCCGAGACCAGACGAGGTGATTTCGACATTGGCAAGTATTTCGGGTTTGCTATTAGCCAGTTTCTCGGCAAGACGCGCATGAAATCGAATCGTCGTGCCAGAACTCATGAGTACGACAACGCACCGAGATTCCGGATGATAACGAACCGAAACTGCGCGGTTGAGCGATCTTCTGATATCGTGCTTGTGTTCACTATTCTTGTACTCATTTTGCAAAGTCGACATGATGATTACACTCTAAATTTTCAAATAGATTTAATCATTTGTGCACTTTTCTTTTGCTCCGAATGCATCGGCATGCTTATATTATAGTTCGGCGCATGAGTAATGGCAACGATAGATACACTAGATATCCTGAGTTTGTTTCGAAGGATTGGGTTTTCTCGCGAGCGTTCGGGCGCGCCTCGCCCTTGATCCCGCGCAAGATGGTCAAGATTCGTTTTTTCTGTGTGAGCAAGAAAGCATCGATGGTTTTACGATCTGCGCGCCAAATTTAGCACTGGAATTGGTGCTATTTCTAGTACTAAATTTAGCGCCAAAGATAGCGCAAGAAATAGCGTTACAGGGTGATTTTGGGTCGAAATGGTGCGTTTCCGTGGTCTTTTTTGTTCGTAACGCCAAAGATAGCGCAAGATTTAGCGCTATAAGAAGCACTCAAAGAAACGTTCCAAGGCGAGAGCGCAAGATGTTGAGTCCTCCCCGCCCTGAAGGACGGGGCTTGTCGCGCAAGATGGTCACGAGTGGATCAATGCCGCACCGTGAGTACAGCAGATTATTCTCACGAAAAGCAAATGTTTTGGCCAAAGGGAAGCGCGGCAATGATTTCGTTTTTGTCGATGCTGGCAATAAAGCTGTCGAGCGCTTTCCAGCGCAATCGTTCGATTTGTTCTGATGATGGGTCGTTGGACTCTTCGTCAGGTTTACAACCGAAAATCCTGTCTCCAAGAAGCAACATGACCGACGAAGACAGAATAAACGAACTTCCTTCGCTCTTCAGGAAAGAAACCGCTTTTTCTCGATAAAGGCGCGCTGACAAAGACATGTCGATCGCAACCAGCTCGTCGAATACCATATTCCTGCGATAGCCGCCGATCCATAAGAATGATTCTTCTTCGATTTCGGTTCGGCACATATCGTCGATGATATGCACAATCGTCGAGAAGATTTCGTTTGTAAAAGCCGCAACACGGCGCTTTGCTTCTTCCAGCGCGTCACGATTTTCGGTAACGATTTGCGTGTTCATTCGACGAACCTCCATTTTTTATTGATTGTATCACAATTATGATAAAATAAATAAACGCAAAAAGTTTGAAAAACATGATGTTATAACAAAACCGGTATTTATGTTGTCATGAACAAAATGCGCGCAAGAAGAAGGATTCAAATGTGACTGAGCGTGGTCACGCGAATGTCGATATACCCCTCCGTACGATTGACCTCTTTTGTGGCGCTGGTGGCATTACTGAAGGCTTCCGTCAAGCGGGCTATGTCTGCTTGTATGGGATCGATGTGATGCAGGAAGCCATCGAGACTTTTCAGTTCAATCACCCCAACGCTGTTGCAGACTGCCGGCCAATCGAGGAGGTGGATCCGGAAGATGTGCGCTTTAGGCTTGGTCTGCAGCCTGGTGAATTGGATGTATTGGTTGGAGGCCCCCCTTGCCAAGGTTTTTCTATTAATGCTCCGGAACGCTTCTTAAACGATCCGCGTAACAAGCTGTTCCGGCACTATGAGCGTTTTCTCGAAGAGTTTCAACCCAAGGCATTCCTCTTTGAAAATGTTCCAGGGTTGTTGTCGCTTGGAGACGGCAAGGTATTTCGTCAGATCATTAAAATATTCACAGCTTTAGGTTACCAAGTCAGCGCAAAGATTTTGTTTGCTGCGCATTACGGTGTTCCTCAAGAGCGGTGGCGCTTGATCCTGCTCGGTTCCCGCTTTGGTGAGATCACTCATCCTGAGCCGACTCATTACGCAGTAGGTCGTGCCAATTTTCGTGGCGGCAGCACCATGACGTTTCAGCTAAGCAAAGAAGATCAAGAGAGGCTTCTTCCGGCAGTAACGGTCCGTCAAGCAATAGGTGATCTTCCACGCTTGGCAATGGGAGAGGGTGCAGAAATTGTCCAATATTCGACCGAGCCGCACAGTGAGTACGCGAAGTCGATGCGCAATCCGATGGGGATTACCTTTAACCATTACGCGGCTAAGCTGTCCAAGCAGAATGTTGAGCGCATGAAGTATGTGAAGCCGGGCGGTTCTTGGCGAGATATTCCGTTTGATCTCTTGCCGAAAGGTATGCAGCGCGCTCGCCGCTCGGATCACACAAAGCGCTATGGCCGCCTGCATCCAGATCGCTTGGCAGGTACTGTCTTGACCAAATGCGATCCTCATTGGGGGGCAGTTTTTCTACCTGATCAGGACCGGGCGCTTACAGTACGTGAGGCAGCCCGCATTCAGTCGTTTCCTGATACTTACAAGTTCCTCGGATCTCGTGTTTCTCAATATGAACAGGTTGGCAACGCCGTACCTGTACTAATGGCGAGGGCTATCGCTGTCCAGATCCGCGAGCACCTAGAGGGGCAGGTATCAAGGGCAGAGCTGAGGCGAGAACAAGAAAGGGGAGTTGTTGGTGGCTAGCCGGATCGTCGAACTCTTCGGATATGCACCTACTGATCATTCTGACGCGGCCAGGCAAGCCCGGGCCACGCTGCACTGTCCGTTCATCAAAGATGTTTGCCAAAAGGCGTTGAGCGATGGGACCGTAAGTGGAGCTTGCACGCTTAAGCCGGCCAGAGGTGCGCCTGTTATTTGTTGCCCATATCGTCTTTATTCTGACATCGACTGGGAAGCTGGACGGGGCATGAAAGCGTTTGCGGGCTTCGAGAAAGTCGGCGGGAACAGTCATCGCGCTACCTTGAAAATGCGCTTCACGGACAGCGCCGCGAAGATTTGCCGGGCTACAGCAGCAGCGACCGGCGGCGGGAAGGCATTGCCAATCTGGCGATAGGCGGCCGTCTTGCGGCCGCAGAACTGCCAGTCATCCGGGAAGCCTTGAATCCGTGCCGTCATGCGCAGAGTCAGGCGGGGCATCCCCACGAAGTCACGCGGCGGGGCTTCGTCCCACAGCCCCGTTCCATCGACGCCGAGGGCGGCCCAGGCGCGTTTGGCGCGGGTCGGCCCGAGGTCGGGGCCTCCGTGCTTCTTGGAACCGCCGACCAGGGTCGGGGCGATGCTATTGGCTTGTTCGCGCCAGCGGTCAGCGCCGCGCCAGCCGTTGGCCTTCATGAGATCGTGCAGCAGCTCACCAACGGTCGGCGGCTCAGTTTTGAGCGGTTCCGGCCATGAGAACCCCGAGGCCAAGTCTTTGCGGATGCCGACGAACACCACATGCGGCCGGAGCTGGGAAACGCCGTAGTCCGATGCGTTGAGCAGCTTCCAGCCGGGCACGTAGCCCAGCTTCTTGAGCTGCTTTTCAACCTTGTTCCGGTAGTCGTCAAAGACCGCATCGAGCAGGCCGCGCGCGTTCTCAAGCATCACGGCTTGAGGACGGCACTCATCGACTAGGCGGATTGCTTCGGGGAACAAATCGCGCTCATCCTTTGCGCCAAGCTGCTTGCCAGCCTTGGAGAACGGAGGGCACGGGACGCCGCCGGCCACTAGGTCAATGCCCTTGTACGGGCTGCCGCTGAACTGGCGCAAGTCGCCCTCGATGACGTTCCAAGCCGGGCGGTTAAGCCGCAGTGTGGCGCACGCTGCCGGTTCCAGCTCGACCAGCGCAGCGTGGTCGAAGCCGGCTATTTCCAAGCCGAGGCCCTGCCCTCCCGCGCCGGCGCAAATTTCCAGTGAAGTCAACTCTACCCCCGACTGAAGTCGGGGGCTTGTCCCTGTACTACGCAAACAGGAGGTCCTGATGCGGTTCCGAGACTTTAGGCGTATTGACAGACGCCCTGGCGAGGCAACGGATGTTCCTCGCCGCGTTCACGTCTGCGTGGTCGGCGTGCCCACAGGCCACGCAGCGAAACTCCGTTTGCGATGGGCGGTTGGCTTTGGATACATGCCCGCAAACCGCGCACGTCTGGCTGGTATAGGCAGGGTTGATGTAGACGACCTCAACACCTGCCAGCCTGGCTTTGTATTCGACAAATGCACGAAGTTGCGCAAAAGCCCACCCACCCATCTTCGCCCGTTGCGCCTTGCGAAACCGTGTCCGGTTGCGGATGCCCTTGAGTTCCTCCAGGGCAAGCCCGCGACCGGTGCCTTTGGCCTTAGCAACGAGCGATTTGGCTATGCGATGATTCTCGTTGGCGCGAAATCTCCTTTCCTTCCCGCTCAAGCGCTTGAGCTTGCGCCGGATGTTCTTCGGACGCATGCCTCGCCGCTTTTTGGCAGAAGCAGCCCTCTGGAGACTGGCGCGCAGTGTGTGCTGCCTATTCCTGACGGCTTCGACCGCATCGCCGCTGTAGTGCTGCCCGTCGCTGTCGGTGGCGATATTGGCCACTCCGAGATCGACGCCGATGAAGTCGGTCGTTGGCGGCTTGGTGCCGTCTGGCAGATCGACGGTCACAAGCAGGAACCACTTGCCATCCTTGCGCAGGACGAGATCACATTGCCCCTTGGCGGCGGTAAACCGTTCTTGCTGATACTTGCCCATGACCATGGGCACGAGAATGCGACCCGAGAGCGTCAAAAGCGACACGCGGTCAATGCCCTTGAAGCTCATCAACCGCTGGTCATAGGGGACAGCGGCAAGCGGACGAAACTGCGGTCGCTTGGACTTGTCCCGCTTGTAGGCTTCGCAGACTTGCGCAATGCAGCGCACCGCCATCTGGGCCGACAGTCCGAATCTCTCGCGCAACTCAGCGTAGCAAAGCTTTTGCAGCAGGATTTTGTTGGCGGTTTTTCTTGCAAACGCCTCTCCGGCCAACCAGTTGGCTGCTTCGTTGAAGGCGCGCATGGTCGCTTCGAGCAAAGCGGCTTGCTCCGATGTAGGCAGAAGTTGCGTCTGCAAGGTCAGCTTCATGCCTATAGTCATAGGCGGATTGGTTCAATATGTCAACCCATGGGGCCGCGCTTCCTCCCCCGACTGAAGTCGGGGGCTTCCGCGCTGGTGATGCTGTGAATTGGCTCATGTTTCTTTTTTCGTTGTTGATCGACGCGGCTTGGCGGCTGGTTGGATGAACAAGTCAGCCTGCATGCCCCCTTGGTGTCTCTCCGCGAACATCTGCATGAACTCGCGCAGCACTTCCGACGCCTTCCGGTTTTCGGCAAGACAAGCCCCTTGGAACGCCTCACGGAGTTCCCGATCAACACGGATGCGAAGGCCAACGTCTTTGCTCGACATATGGCAAGTTTTGCGGGGGGATTACCGATCTGACATTGGCTCGCATGTCTCCGACGTTGTGCGAGCGTGCCTGCACTCGGTGGTGGCCATCTGTGGCTTGGCGGACCCAAGTGCAGGCAATGCAGTTACGAGCTTGCGGAGACATCCATGCTTCGGGTCGGCTCGAGCAATTCGCGAATGTACGTCTCCCTGTCTTCCTCCTGAAACAGGATGTGTTTTTTCTGCATTTCGTCTTTCGTGATGCCCCAAAGCTTGCTCATTTCATGCGAGGGCGTGTTGGAGACGATGAAGGACTCGAGCACAACATCAGGCTGCCCCACATCAGGCTGCCCCACATCAGGCTGCCCCACATCAGGCTGCCCCAGCCGCTTCTCGATCTCCTTGACGGTTTCGTAGAAGCTGATCTTGGGGTCCTGCAGGCCCACGTTCCGGATGCCCTTGGGATCGACGAACGTGACGCGCTGCCGTTTGCCTTCGACCTGCCAGATGATGAAGTCCGGGTGGAAGTTGCCAGCCTCGAAGAAGCCGACGCCACGGCCCTTGCTCAGGTTGCGCAGCAGATAGAGCTCCCGTTCTGCAAAATAGTCGGGGTTGGCGTCGTGGAACGCCTTCAGATCCTCGATGAACCGGCGCTCGCCCTTGTTGAGAGGCGCGGGTGAGATCTCGACTACACTGCCGTCCAGGAACAGCAAGGGCTGGTAGAGGTGTCGCCCGAACCAGATCGCCTTGAGGCCCCGGAACTCCCAGTCCTTCAGATCCCCTTGCTCGATGGCCTCTTTCAGCTCTTTCAGTTTTGCGACGATTTCCTGCTGCGATTCCTCGATCAGGATCCGATAGCCGCATTCGGCGCCATCCTCACTCAGGATGGATGGGAAGTTGGGATCGTCCTCGGCGAGTTCACGGTACTCCAGGTGCGGAAGTTCCCATTCGCGCTTGCGGAAGGTGTAGTAGCGCTCCACGTACTTGCGCAGCAGGGCCTGGGCGATCTCCTGCCATACGCGCACCTTTTCGAACGCGTCGAAGGCCAGCTCCGACGCGGGGATCAGCAGCCGGTACCAGCTGGTGTCCATCAGCAAAGCAGCGATGCCGGAACGGGGCAGGTTGAGGTTGTGCCAGCCACGCTCGGCCTTGAAACGTTCGAGGTCGAAGTACAGCTGGTCGAGGTCCAGAAAGGCGATGTGCTGCTTCGTCAGGTGCGCCTCATTGGGGGCGCCTTCGTCCTCGCTGCCCGATACCGTTCCGTCAGACTTCATGGCCTGGATCTTCGGGTACCAGTTCAGCACCACCTGGTTCTTCTGCAGATAGGCCGTGGCGGGCTCAAGGTCGGGGCGCGGGGGCTGGAGGGTCGGAACCGGCCCCAGCTTGCGGAAGGCGTCGCCAAATTCGGTCTTGATGCCGTTGATCTCTTTCTTGAGACGGATCGTCTTGAGCGGCGTCGTGCCCAGGTTCCGGATGACCGGCAGGATGAATTCGATGCGTTCTTCGTTGGCGGGTAATCCTTCATCTTCCAGGAACTTCCGGAACTGTTCCATGTAGTCGGCACGGACGCCGAAGATATGCAGCGTTTCGAGCAGGTCGATGTATCTGGGCCGTTTCAGCGCCGCGGGGAGGGTTGCACGCACGCTGCGCTTGAGGCTCATGCCGTAACCCTTCAACCGCACGCCGCGGCCGAAGAGCTGGATGATCTGCGCGCCCTCGCTGCGCCCAACGTTCATCAGCCCCATGGTGCTCACGCGCCAGCTGCTCCAGCCCTCGGTGAACTTCTTCGAACCAATGAGCACGTTGATGGCGGAGTGCGGCTTGTCCAGCTCGTGGAACAACGAGCCGGAGAATTCCCGCTCGGCGACATGCAAGCCGCTGGCTTCGCACAGCTTCACCAGCTTGGTGTCGTCACCGACGTTGATGACGCCAAAGAACGCGTTGTCGCCCACGCGCACGCCGATTTCGCCGGCGGCACCCTTCAGGTTCTCGACGTGCAGCAGGCCGCCTGCGGGAGCGTTGAACAGCGTCGTCAGCGTTTCATCGAAGATCTGGGCGGGTGTTAGCCCGCAGGTGTTCAGATACGCGAACCGGCCGGCAAAAAGGTTCTTGCCGGTGGCGGTCAACAGGCCCTCATGCAGCACGCGCTGGATGCGCTCGGTGCTGTCCTTGCGATTCGCCACGTAGGCGGCCAGGAACTTCAGGATGGCCACGACGTCGGACACATCCTTTTTGTCCTCCTTGCGCACGGCATTGACGCTGCCGCCCACGAAGACCCACAACGGCTTTTCGATGTTGAACGGGCGCAGGCTCGCTTCCTGTTCCCGGTACAGCCGCTGCTGCTGGAAGAACGACAGCAAGCAGGCGGTGAGGTAGGTCCTCATCCATTCCTCGTTGCGGTCGTCCTCGAGGTTGAGGATGTGGTAGTCCTTGCCGAAACCGTCGCCGTAGAACCAGCGGTAGGAATAGTCGAACAGCGTGCTGCGCGCGTAGAGGTCGGTCAGCTGTCGGTTTCCGGCCACGGCCTGGCCGAAGGTGGCGGAATATTCGAACGAGAAGCCCTTTTCACACAGCGCGTTGCGGAACTTCATCCAGGCCCCGTCGCCGCCTGCCGAAGCACCGCGGTGCCCTTCATCGACGAGGACAAGGTTGTTGCCCTCGAAGGCATCCACCGCCACCGTCTTCTCGCCCATCTCCTCCTTCAGCTTGGTGACCTCCAGGATTTCCACCGCACGGCCGGCGAACAGGCCGCGTCCGTCCTTGTTGAAGATCTCCGCCTCGATACCCGACTTCTGGAACTCGCGCAGATGTTGCTGCGACAGTCCCTCATTGGGCGTAAGCAGGATGATCCGGTTCAGCTCGCGCGAAAGGCCATGCGTTTCCAGGAAACGTTGGTGCTGGAGGATGTTGGCATGCATGAGCAGCGTTTTGCCGCTGCCGGTGGCCATCCAGAAGGCGATCTTGTTGAGCTGGAGGCGAGGGTCCT
>CAKZJX010000125.1 GCA_937120535.1 uncultured Anaerolineae bacterium | reverse complement strand
AGGGAGTGAATAGTTGTTATCTGCGTAATAGGTGATGGTCACAGTTGCTGTAGCAGAGAGGCTGGGGTTGGCAATGGAGAGGCTAGTATACCACCTATAATGACCGCGCAAGATACTCGGAGCTACTTGATCTGTAGAACCAGAAGCAAAACCGTTGTATGTAAATAGCTTCCGAGCCCCTTCATTGTGCTCATTCACCACAGCAACTATCGGTTGTGTAGAGGTGATCACAGCGGATCCGATAAAGCGTCCTACATAGGGGCCACTTGACGCACCTAAAGAGGTCATATTCTTTTGGCTGAATTGAGCAGAAGCGTAGGGTGGAATACTTGCGGTGCTGGTAATTCCAGATGCACCAGCCAGGCCAGGGTAGAAGGTAACTCTTACATCAGCCGTGCTGCTTCCTACATTTTGCACGAAGAACTCAGTGTAGTAACCATACCAGTTATACATAATCTCAGGTAAAGTTACTTGAGTTGCCCCAGACTCAAACCCGGTGTAAGAAGCGAAAGGCGGGTTAGAGTTCATATAAGAAAGTCCAGGAGGAGCCGTTTGTTGGTTTGCAATAACCGCAATCGGCTGATCCGAACTAACCACAGCGGAGTATCTCCCGCTTAGGGCAGGGTCATCCGTATATTGCACAACTGTTACCTGTCCCCCAGCAGGGATTGTAAGGAATTTATCTGCGCCCGTTACTCGGTTCCCGTTAGCATCGTAATAACTTACTACCACGCTTGCCTGTTGTGACCCAATGTTCTGGATCATGTAACTTGTATACCAAGGGTAAGTATACTGTGCCGATACAACAGCCACTAACGTTGTCAAAATCAGCAAAGTGACTATTATGGATGGCAATAACTTAATCCTTTTCATCTTAAACCTCCTGTAAATTGGGTGTGGTTGCAAGTTAATACTATTATACTCCTGTAAGGTTTCTCGGCTATACTTCTTTGGGATTATTCTTTCTTTTTGCGTCAAGTTTGGATAGTATATACGCAGTCCCCACCCATAAGACCTCGTCCAACGTCTGAAGAATCCGATAGGCCAGGCCGATCAATAGTCCAATCGGCATTGGTAGCCAATTCTGCAACATTAACCCAATAGCGATCTCTTTCAAGCCCACACCAGCAGGTAGCACAGCGTTGAGTAAGGCAATCAAAGTTGAGAGAGTTGCTACCCCCAGAGAGTTGATCCAGTCTATGCCGGAATCAGGAATTAGCGCTCGGATTGTGCAGTAAAAAGATGTCCCACCTATAATCCATGCCAATAAATACACTAACGACCAAATTAGCACACTAGTGTGGTTCAGCGTAAACGTAAAAATGGACGAATCTTTATGCCATCGTCGCCTAATGCGCTGAATGAGCTCTGCTGGTAATTGGGGGAACACCAAAATGGGAATTGAGAGTAATGAAACTGTCACAAGTACCCCTCTATCAATCGCTCCGGAATAATTCCCGAGGAAAATGTAATAGGGTTGAAAAAGCACAAAGGTCCACACTCCTGTCAAAATGGCTATAACGAGTTCTAGGGAAAGGGCGCTCAAAACAAGCGAAGGCTTAACCCCCTCATGGGCATAAAGAACGAGACGGGTGCCCGCATACCAGATCGCGGAAGGGACCTTCCTAGCCCCAAGGGATATGAAGAATATACGAAAGTCAACACCAGTATCAACAGGACTTCCCAATTGGACCATTATTGATCGCCACACCACAAAAGTGCCAAACAGAGAACCAGCGTGGCAAAAAAAAGCAAGGACCAAAAAACCAGGCATCAAATGCCACTGAAATCCTCGGAGGGACTCCCAATTCTGAACAATCAGCAGTACCATTGCAGTTAACGTACCTACAAAGAGCCCGCTCGTTAACACTGTTTTGGCATAACGTCGGAAAAGCGATCGTACTCTCTGTACAAGAGTTAATGCCGACAATTCTTATCCCTCTTTGATCATTACACAGACAATTTTGGTAACTATTAACTCATTAATCCGAGGAACTAAACTTAGAATTTTTAGAAAAATGAGAAAAAAACCTCCTAATTGTATACTCTGTAAGAAGTGCCGCCCAACAGGAAGTAAACGACATTCCAAAATCTTGAATTTTGCTCTATTGACTAATTCCAAAAACTGGCGAATCGTCAATCGGTTCAATTCAGGTAATGTATCAAGGTTGGCCCAAAAAACCTGTGCTGGTGGGATAAACTGAGCGTTAAGCGACTTTTGCAGCTCCACCTGCGCTGCAGCCCGAACCAGATTCTGCTCCGAAAAGATAAGATGAGGCCACGGGAAATTGATCCAGCCATCGAGATGAGCCCCCCAGGGGCTGTAGAACGGAGGAAAATATAGATATAGATAACCATTAGGGCGCAAGACGCGATAACACTCTTGGAGCACAGACAGCGGATCAACGACATGCTCGAAAACATTCACTGAAATTATCGCATCAAACGAATTGTCTTGAAAAGGGAGAGTTAAACCATCGGCTATGGCAACACATATGACGCCGGAACTTTTTCCTTGCTCGCAGGCAAGATGGGCTGCAGCGAAGGCGCTAAAGGGTCGCAAATCAACACCTATAACTTTTCTGGCTCCCTGTTCCGCATAGAAAGGCAATTTTCCTCCTAAACCGCAGCCTACATCGAGCAGGCGTTTCCCCTGTAACTCCCACCAGGGAGCAAAATCTTTGTAAATACGAACTATTTCATCATACTCCCATTTCTGATAATCTCGAACTGTGCGTTTGGCCTGTAATAGCTCTTTATGAACTTTTGTCATCGGTATTAAGGCATTTAATTGCAATATACATCTGACAATCAGTGAATTCAGCACGGCATCACACCCCTTAAGCAGGCTTTGCCATTACGATGAAAGAATTTCCCCAACGTGGGGGATAAAGCAAATCTATGTATCCGGCGAAAACTGCAAGCGGGAAACTGAGAAGGGCAACCAAATTTCTAAGCCGCCTTTGCTGCCAAAACAAATTATTCAGCTCAAAGGCTAACTCTCCCCAAAACCCAAAACCAAATTGCAACCTACATACCCGAAAACCAACACTGCTTAACTTCATACTGATTTCTTCAATGGTATACTCATCTCGCACGTGATTGGATATGGTATGTTGCTTGAAAATGGGGAATATGCGCTTTTGCATTTGATGGCGGAGTGGCAAATGTAATATCAACCACCCGGTTGGGCAGAGAGATTGTCGCCATACCGATAAGGTATGAACATCATCTGCAACGTGCTCCAATACATCTATAGAGAGAATCAGGTCGAAGGGTAAATCCGTTCTTAACTGTCCGACATCCCCTTCATTGAACATGAGATTGATCAATCCTAGATCGGAGGCGATACGGTTATTGTTTGCAATTAATCTTCCATCAATATCCATTCCGTATATTTTCCACTCGGGGTGACGACGCGCCAACCAAAATAGTGCGTACGCGTGACCACAACCAGCATCCAGTATGCGAGAATGTTGAGGGAGTGCAATTGTCTCAACGAGTTGGATCACATGAGCACTGCGTATCCTTGTGTGAATCCCTAGAGGCCCAAACCAACGGAAGAAGAAATTACGCGCAGCCCAATTCGTTTGGCACAACCATTGTTCTTGTCCTAGCCGCAAAAAATCAAATAATGAAAGTTTAGTGCCTCTATACATATCAAATGGCCTTGTGACGATTTTCTGTCCAACTTTTCTTGGCTGTCTGCCATAGCGAAATTATCTTAATCAACCCAATCTGAAAACTTAGCCTGGCCATTTCTCTGTCGTGATCAATTAACAAGTCGTGAAAAGGTTCACTGACCAAGCGACACAAAGTGCCTGCAAATAATCTCCAGGGATGAGCATTATTTCGCAGCCTGGCCTGATAAGCTGCGCTATACCACCTCGCCATCGTGTTTTTCAACTTTATTTCATCATCGGTTCTTTGATGATAAACCTTTGCAGAGGGAAGATAACGAAGGCGAAAACCTGCTTTCCTTACTCGGAAACATACATCCATATCCTCTGCATTGGTGCGGAAAGCAGGATGAAACCCTCCGACTAATCGAAGCACATTAACCCGAAATGACATACACAGGCCATAAAGAAACTCAACATCTCTGGGCTTGGTACCATGAGTTTGGCTAGAATGCTTATACCGCCAACGATCGGCTAAAGAGAGGATGTTGGATTCAATACCTTGTCCTCCAACTCCACCTACCGATTGGTCGTCATAACCGCTCAAGAGCACAGCTAAGAGATCAGGATCGGCAACAGCATCTGCATCAATGAACACAATAATGTTCCCATTCGCCTCTGATAGAGCCGAGTTACGCGCATCGGATATACCCCGGTTTTCACTATGCTGGATTATCCGCACTGGGTATCGCTGAATGATCTCTAAACTATGATCTGTTGAGCCATCATCTACAACCAACACCTCATCAGGTGGATAGGTCTGTTCCAATACGGATTGGATAACAAGGCCAATGTATGGCGCAGCATTGTAACAAGGTATGGCAACGGTTACTTTTAACGGATATTCTTTGTTTTCCACCATTCCACAGCCCACCGTATCGTCCGCTCCATCCCTTTTGTAAATTCTGTCTCTGGGTGCCATCCGAGAACCCGAGAGGCTTTCGTAATATCTGCTATCATGTGCCGTTGATCCCCGGGACGGACCGGAGCGTAAACTACCGGATATGTTAACCTTGAAAGATTAAATGCAGATAGAGTTACGTTCACAAGTTCGTTGATTGAATAAGCCTTACCTGTTCCAAGATTAAAGACTTCTCCATACGCTGCTTCATTATCAATCGCAGACACCCATGCATCCGCCACATCTGTTATATGTACAAAGTCGCGGGACTGTTCTCCGTCGCTATGAATTGTAATTGGCTCTTTGTTAAGAATATTTGAAATAAAAATTGAGACAACACCCTGATATGGGTTCTCCAGGCTCTGGCGTTTTCCATAAACGTTGAACATCCGAAAAGAGGTAACGTTGAATGGAAAATCTAAATCTACACGCTCTGCTGTAGCATGAACATATCGCTCAGCTGCATATTTTGTAATACCATAATAGGAAATTGGTTTACATAGATCGCTCTCTGACACAGGTAACTTTTCAGGATGGCCATATACTGTCATTGAACTAGCATAAAGCAGCCGGGGCACGCGATATCTTAGACACATTTTCACTACATTCAAAGTCCCAACAATATTAACTTTCAAGTCATCAAGAGGGTTATCAAAAGACCGTATTGTTGACGCTTGTCCTGCTACATGAAACACAACCTGGATATCGTATGCAAAGGCTTTTTGCAAATCCTTCAATCGGGTAACATCGCCAAAAATGTAAATGGCCTGGGGATTAACATTTTCCCGATATCCGGTTGACTCATTGTCAATGATTACCACGCGATAGCCAAGAGCAATTAACCGGTCTGCCAAATGGCTACCAATAAAACCTGCTCCTCCCGTGACCAAACAAGTTCTCATTTTACCTCTCCATGTTGAAATTTGACTTTTCCCTCAAATGGGCAGATGCTCCCCAACACCATCCCAGTTTTGCTAAGTAAATAGCTGGTATCGCATAGATATAACGCCAAAGATGTATATTGGAGAAGACACGCGCAGTTACTAAGGCAGACAGAAAAGGCGATAACACCAGCAGGAGGATCCAATGACTAAATACATAAGAGAATTTTAGCGACTTTCGATAACGTGCATCTACTTTGATGGAATATCTCCCAAAGTTCACTGCGTGTCTCCACAAATCGCGGATTCCCTCGCGAAGAGGAAGGTGAATCACCACCGCTTCCGGTTCGAAATACAGCCTATAACCTGCTAAACGTGCCCTTGTAGTCCAATCTGCATCTTCACCTGCAGGTAGTGGATATCTTTCATCAAATGGCCCTACTCTTTCCCAAACTTCTCGACGAAGGCTAAGGTTCAGAGAGGGTAATTGCTCTCGCATACCCCTCGGTGCCGTGGAAAGGTATGGATAAAAGGTCGCTATATTATCCGCCAAACGCCAATATCCACCAGAAGGAAAATCAACTCCACCACCGACAATTGCTACATCTGGATTTTCATACCACGCAAGCAATGTGCGTAACCATCGCGGGTGAGGTATGCAGTCAGCATCTAAAAAGCACAAAATATCTCCTTGCGATGATCGTGCACCTATATTGCGAGCAACAGCCGGCTGCTTGGGAACGCCAGTTGAGATCATTCGCGCCATTTGAGTATTTGCAACAAGTCTCAACTCGTCTAAGCCTACAACCAATACTTCCACCTTGGACATATCATATTCTTGGTTTTGAAGAGCCAATAGAACTCGGTCTATAATGGGCGAATTAAGATTAGGAATTATGACGGAAACTTCGGGTTTTGTGCTCATATTCCCTTCAAACACCGCCAACTTTCCAGTAATTTGTACAGATGATTACCAAAAAGAGCCCCATTATTTTTAAGATCAAAACAGGTCTTATACAACTTGTAACCCCGCTTGGCTATGCATTCACGCAGAATAGGATTGAATTTAATTAAACCTATAACATCTGCTAACGCGCGGGAATCGGCCCGCTTACACAACAAGATGTGCTCGCCATGAACCATTTGGCGCCTAACAGCCGGGCCATCTCCTGTGACTACCGGCTTCGCCATAGCCAATCCTTCATAAATCTTATTTTGCACAGTCATTAGCGACTGAGGTGTGATACCGAAAGCGCCTAACACCAGGTCCGCTTCGCAGATCTTGCGCACTAAAGCCTCTTGATCCATCCAATCATGGAATACCACATTCTTGAGGCCGTATTCCCTTGCCAGACTCATCGCCATTGGCTTGTCTGGTCCATCCCCAACCAATTCAAACTGGATGTCAGGTTCTGCATCTTGGAGAATTTTTGCGGCTTCTATGATGTATCTTACCCCATGATTGGGAATAAAACTCCCATAATAGAGCACCAAGAAGCGGCTATTTTCGGGCCTATTCAGAACCAGAGGCCGAAAAACTCTGTCGTCCGCACCTGTTGGCACCAGGCGGAAACGGGTCGCAGGAACCTTGTAGAATTTTTCAAACCAGGCTAGATACTCCTCGGTGTCCAGAATCAATAAATCGGGAAGCCGGCAAGCCAACCCCTCCAAAGAGCGAATCAGACAGCCTGTCAGAGGATGACGCGAGGTCAATCCTCGTTCCTCGGCGATAAGGTAAATAGACATAAAAACATCTAAGACCAGCGGTTTACGTTTTATCCAGGTTAAAATCCGGGCTAGAAAAACATCCACCTGACCAGGATAGCCCAATACCATTACATCATAATCCTCTATCTCCCGATACCTTCTCAGTAAACGCGCATAAGTTCTGAAAACTCGCACAAAAAAGGCCGGAGACATCCAGCCTCCACTGGCAATTCTTACTCTATCCTCAATACCCCTCCATAGTGGCTCATGGCATTCAAGGACCTCTACACCGTTGCGCCGCAGGCCTTCTATCAAAATCCGATTGCGAGAGTAATCGGCTCGATATGTACCAAAATAGAGAACCCGCAAAGCAGCACTCCTTCAGAACAAACAGTTATCGTACTCCGACGCTCAGCGGAAAAATAACCTTCGCCCGATCACAATCAATCTGCAAAACCTGCTTATCTGCAGAGAACCACATCTCCGCCCCCACCCAATCCCCCACCAGAAACACCGTCACCAGCCCCAGGTATCCGTCAATGGTGTTGTAATATACCACAGGTTGCCCGGAACTGCCACTCTGGATGACCCGAAGCTCTCCTGCCGGGGATGAGGGCAGAAGCAATGCCTCTGCCGGATTATCCCCTCCCCGCAACCGGATGCGATTCCCATCTACACTTCCCTCCCCCCGGAGATGCCATACAATCGCTGCGCGGCTTCCCGGCGGTCCCTTCGCTTCATCCACCACAACGATGGGGCCGTCGTTGTGATAAAAATAAATCCACCGATCGTGTTGCCATCCTCGCCAGCCCGTAATCCGGGTGTGGCTCCAATCCACTTCCTCTCCGGTCTCAAAGGCAATGACTTCAGCATAGTAGGGCGGGTCCTGGGCCCACAGCCCGCCGATACCGGTCAAATGATAGAGTACCGCGCTCATCCCGGTGCGTTCCACCAGCAGCCCGTTCAGGTTCTCCCGGGGGACTCGCTTGTCCCGGAACAGACTGCGCCCTCTCGGCAGCCAAGAGAAGGGCTGGCCTTCCAGCACTTCCGCCGCCAGCGGGCCTTTCTGATAGACCAGCGATATGGTGTTAGTCGCCTTGTACCGGTGCCAGCCGGTGAAGCGCAGGTTCAGCAACAGGTAGGCAGAATCCTCCCGCCAGCCGTCCCGGAAGACAATTTTGTCCGGCGCCAGAGGTCCTTTCTGGTTAGGAAGTCCGGAATCGCCATAGAGCAAGCACGAACCCTCTACCGGAAAAGTCCCAGCCAGATGAAGGGGACTGTCTGCACCGGGTGAGGCAAAGACCCCTCTCCCGTGGATTTCCGCATATTCCAGTGAGCGTCCGGCCAGCCAGATATAACGCGGATCGCCCAGCAGGCGCGCGCCAGCATATGCAATACCGGCCAGGGAGGGGCGGCCCGGATGGTTGTAACCCAACGGCGCGCCATCCGGAAGGGCCTGGAGCACCAGCCATTCAAACGAGAACCGCACGTTCTCGGGGAAAACCTCACCGGTATACAGCGACTGAAAGTAGGCATTGTAGAGCCATTCCGGCTGGTAGATGTATGCATCGTCGGTGTTGCGGAAGCGGGCAATCCACCCACGCCGATTGCGCTCCAGATAGCCCCGGTTTGCCGGCGACGACTCTGGATCCGCCAATCCCTGGCTCTCCAGCAGCGCCAGCAAGCCCGCACCGTTTTCCTGATTCTCGTAGGGGCCCTCCGGCCACTTAGTAAACGCCAGCGCATACATCCAGTCCACCCACTCCACGGTCAGCGCCCGTCGGTTAATGGCTGCAAACCATTTCTTCAATGCAGCCAGGTCTTCCTCTGAAAACAGGTAAGGAAAGGCGCGGCGGACCTGAGAGAAATAGTATACCCGAAGAGCCGCTTCGTACTGGATGGACTTCACACTATGGGCCGGGCGGGTAAAGCGACCTTCCTCGGCCTCCGATAGCAAACTCTGACGAAAGGCCTGGGCCCACCGCTCCTCCCCCGTTCCCAGGGCCAGCATCCCGTATTCTGGCGGCCCCGCTTGAGGATTGGCCTCCACCCGCGCCAGGAGACGGCGAAAGACATCCTCGCCGTCAAACGTTTCTGGATCCGGTGAGACCTTCCCACAGAGGAAGGGAGCGGTTGAAGAAATGCCGCTGTACAGGGGGGCCTGTGGGGGATAGAAACTCTTCTGATACGCCCGCACCGTAGCACACAGCCCGGAAAAGGCAGCCAGAACCAGGGCCACAAACAACCACCGCCGGTCAAGGACCATCCCCCACTGCACGGAAATCGTCCACTTCCGCTCCAGCAGATGGCGCACCGCCAGCAGCAGCCCTCAGGAAAGGCTCAACTCCAGCGCCTGCAGCGCAACGAAAAACTCCTCCTCGGCGAAACGGGACTCCATTTGAGAGATTGCAACCGGGGCAAAGCCGGCAATCAGGGCCAGCAGAATTCGCATCCCCCATCGCCGAAGAGCGCCCTCTCCACCAGTCAGCGCCTTCTCCAGCCCCAGGAGCAGCCAGTAGAGCCCCGCCAACACCCCCCAGGCAGCCCAGTGCTTTTTCACAAAACAGATCTTGACTTCTAGGCTGCAGCAGCCAAAAGTTTGGACAAGGCTTTGTCATGCCGGT
>CAKZJX010000124.1 GCA_937120535.1 uncultured Anaerolineae bacterium | reverse complement strand
GCCAATGCGAATTGTACGGCTTGCGTGCCTGCCGTTTTTGAGTATACTGTGTATTGGGAGCCGCGCCCCTGTTTCCCACTGGATGAACGACGGCCACGCCGTCGAGGGATGTTGCACCTGACGCCGCTCCGCTGCGCTGCGCGGCGCAGGTGAAGCGCAAGCCGTTAGCCCGCTTACCGTTCGAGAAGCGTTTTTCAATGCTCAAGGAGGTTGTCATGAAAAAGTGCCCTTTCTGCGCAGAGGAAATTCAAGATGAGGCTATCGTATGCAAGCATTGCGGAAGAGAATTAATACCACAAGCCGTGAAACCCATATCTACAATAACCGATAATCCTAAAATTGCATTAGCATCCCAGAAGTACGCGCAAAGAGACTATAAGGTAATCTCAGTTACTACAGATCAGATTGTTATGGAGCGCCCTGCTTCGAGAGAGCCATGGTGGAGTATCCTGATTTGGTTTCTAATCTTTTGGCCCATTGGATTGCTCATACTTGTCATTGATCTACTCAAACCTCACAAAACGTATCGAGTTCAATTAAGTATGGATGCTAGTGGCGAAGTAAAGGAACTGGGAGATACGATTGCAGTTTACGAACGAGACAGACTACAGGCCAGCTATACCCGACATCTTGGGTTTGGCATTTTCTTCGGCATATTGGGAGGCCTGGTCATCCTTTTCTATATCTTGATTGCCCTCTTTAACATACCAGCTTTCGGTTTGAATGAGCTAGGGCCAAAGACTTTGATGGAATATTTGGGCTTTTTAGCAACGTGGACAAGTTTCCTAATGGCGGCTGGGCTTGTCACCATTGCTCCAGCCATTGCCTTGTTGCTGCGTTCCAAGAAAATCAAAAGGGAACGAAACGATTTAGAAATGAGATTGTGGGCGGGCTAACACGCGCTTCCACCTGACGCCGCTCCGCTGCGCTGCGCGGCGCAGGTGAAGCGCAAGCCGTTGGGCGGCATTGGAAGCCACGAGTCGAATTCGTTTGTGGTAAAGCCCGCCTACGAGTAAATCAGTAGTTTTGCGCTTTTTACAAATCGGCCAGATTTGCCGGCTGCACAATCTCGAACCGCCAGATATGGCGGGTGACCACTTCAAAAATGCGGCAAAACCGGCTTGAATGTAAAATCTGCAAAACTACTGGAGTAAATTATCAAAGAAGACCTGCTATTAGAAGTCAAGTCTAGAGAATTGGAGGTCGAACGTTAACAAGGTTATCGAATACGGTAGGGACGCTGTTCCTTGAGGACGATGTAGACGCGGGCCAAAAGCTTGCGGCAAACCGCTCCGATCACGGTTCCATGGTGCTTGCCCTCCTTGCGCTTGGCCTGGTAGAAAGTCTGGAGGTCTGGGTCATGTTGAATGGCGATGCTCGCCGCCAGCCACAGGGCGTGGCGCAGGTAGGGGGAGCCTCGCTTGCTCATGTGCGCCTGGGAGGCCTGGAACTGGCCAGTCTGGTAGACACTCGGGTCGATGCCGGCGTAGGCGACCAACTTCTCGACGCTGTCGAAGCGCGTGACATCGCCAATCTCAGCCAAGATGGCGGCACCAGTGACCAGGCCGATGCCCGGGATGGAGGTGATATGGTGTGGGATCTGGCCCATGAGGTCGGCCAAGACCGTATCGATCTGGGCGATCTGGTCCTGCAGGAGGTCGACTTGCTGCAACAGGCAGCGCATTTCGACGCCGACGGCATCGACCAGAAAGCCGACGCCCACCGACTCCTGGGCCGCGGTGCGGATGGCCTCGGCCTGGGACAGGCCGAAGCGGCCGCGGCTGCTCTTCTGGAGCAGGTTAGTCAGCTCGGCCAGGTCAAAGTCAGCGATTTCCTGGGCGGTGGCGGCTTCCTTGAGCAGAGCCCGCGAGGAGGTGAGGAACACATTCGAGAACAGGCTTTCGTACTCGGGGAAGACGCGGTCGAGGATGGCCAGGATCTTGCGCTTGCAGTCACCGATCTGGTCGGTCAACCAGAAGCGGAAGCGGGTCAGCTCGCGCATCTGGAGCAGGGCAGGGAGATGACGACTGGTGGGGGCCGGCGCGGCGATGCGCAGGAAGTCCGCAATCCAGAAGGCGTCGGTACGGTCGGTCTTGACCTTGCGTATCCCGCTGCGACGATAGGCGGCGATCTGCAAGGGATTGATCACCGTCACCGGATAGCCGCGCCGGGTCAGGTCGTCGTACAAGGCCAGCCAATAGTGACCGGTCGCTTCCAGGCCGATCGCCACTGGCTCCGGGAACGCAGCCAAGGTCGCGGCCAGGTGGTCGAAGCTCGTGCGTCGGTTCTCGATGGAGAAAGCGGGCTGGACCACTCGGCCGGCTTCATCGACTACCAGGACAGCGTGTCTGTGTTTGGCCACATCAATACCGCAGAAGAGCATCTCGCTTCCCTCCGCACACCTAGACTGGAAGTGAGGCGACCTCGGAGCTCTACGAGACACTCTGCCTTGTGGGTGATGCGCAGCCAAGCTGCAACCTGCTTATTCGAGTCCTCTCGCAGAGCCGAGGCGACAGTCTTTCGGACGAGGCCCAGCCTCAAGGAGCACAACGTCGACCTCAACTTCTGCGAGAATTGTACACCAGCTCAATGCTGGTCCACAACTCTATTATACAAGGAGGCTAAGATGAAACGAAAGAAAGTGTTTTTCAAGGCTGGCATCTTGTTGCTCTCTTTGTTGCTTTTGCCAGGGATGGTGGGGTGTGGGGCGATTTCAAGTCTGGTGGCAACGCCGACGCCTACACCAATACCCCACGAAATATATCGTTGTGACACGAGCGCCTATACATCTTGGGTTGACCCCAACGTACCCAATTATGCGAAAAATGTAACCGTTGAGCAGGTTCCAGGTGGAATACATATCTCTGGAACAGCGTCCAGCGTGACAATGTTGATTAGCAAAAGTAACTTTGAGTATATAAAGACTTCAGGTTCTCCTGAAACGCAATTCAGAGGCTTTGTGCCCGATGATAGAGGCAATATAGCTGCGGCACTTGTAGTAATTAAACTTGGGCAAGAAAGTCGTATGCCTGCAATATTCCCGTTCGATGAGCTAGAGTACATAGATTATTCTGTGTTTGGGATTATTGACTGTGCGCCGAACTCAACGAACATCTCAATCAAAATCAACACGCAAGTTGGTTTTACAGAAATCGCCGGGCTGAGATTTACACAGGAAGGTAATCTCAATATCTGGGATGATGGAACGATTGAAATAAACCAAGAAGGCATAGAAGCAAGAGATCAATCAGGAAATGTTTGGGTTTCAAAGAAGGTTATACTCAACGGTGAAGAAAAAATCATAATGGTGAAAGAGTAAACCAATTTTGCCGCCCAACATGCGCTCGGTGCGACCCGTTTACCCGAAACCGCGATAAGCGGGGGATGGGTAGCAAAGGAAAGAACACCGGCAGTTCTGAACTTGTACAGCCGTGTGTTCATTTCCCCTTCGTGGCAATGGGCGGTCAGAGGCCCGCCCAACCTGCGGCTGGAGCGGACAGCGCCTTCGGCGCTGCCGCTCAGCCGCTATCCGTTGGGCGGCTATGCCCTGAAATCAGGAGCGCACAGTGAAAGACGCTAAATCTTTGGCTTGGTTGTTACCAGTTGCAGGTGTCCTCATCCTTTTCGGATGGTTTCTTGGTCGTCAAGGATGGAGTGTGTCAAAGATTAACCCGCCAGGAATCGAGTTGGTACCGCCCACTGCAACAAATCCAACCATACCGCCGATTCAACCTACTGCTACCCTTCGACCTTCACAAACCACCGTGAATTGTTCTTTCATAGACGAGTTGGTTCGGAAAGCAGATGTTATCCAAAGGCTATATGAAGGACAATCACTGGCAGGTATCCAAGCAAGACTCCTTTATCCAATAGATGTTCCAATTGGCTGGACTGTTCACAAAGACGGACAAGAGTATTACGGACCGATTCACTTTGACGCAGGTGTAGTTGCATCATTCTGGTCACCCGTTTCGTGTCGGCCGTTGAGTATTAATCAATAACGAGCCAAATCACCGAGCAGTAGCGCAGAAAGATACAAGAATTCCGATAGGGTTTCGTCTGAACGTATGCAACCAAAAGTCGCCGCCCAACACGCGCTTCGTGCGACCCGTTTACCCGAAACCGCGATAAGCGGGGGATGGGTAGCGAAGGGAAAAACACCGGCAGTTCTGAACTTTGACAACTGTGTGTCCATTCAGGTGCGGGGAGAACTCCCCAACTCCTGACCTCCAGGCGGAGGAGTGACCGCATCGCCCTACGTTGTGCGCCTGGTAGCCGCACGGCGGAGTGCAAGGGCGAAAAGGGGATCAGCGGCCAGCCGAGGGCGGCGACACCCCAAGCAGGCGACTATGGACAGCGAAAGCGAAGGTGTGGCTAAAGCGTCGTGAGTTGGAACCTGCCCAACGGCTGATAGGCAGGCCCAAACGGGAAATGTCCCCATTCGGCCACGTGCTGATGCGTCACGTGGCGTCCGCCCGATACGAGGGACACGGCGTAGAGCACCGTCCTAACGTTGCGCAAAATGGACACACGGAACGGGGAAACCCCTTGCCGCTCTCACGAAAAGTGAGCAGGCAACCAACCGGATGCGGCAAGGGAACAGGATGGCTCAAGAAGCAAAGGCCCTGGGTAACGCCGGGGATAGGCTGACGTGAGCCCGGTACGTGGGAAGGTAGAGGTACTGGACGGAGTTAAGGTCTTGGGCAGACGGGGCGAAAAGCAACGGACTGAGGACTGGGAAACGCTGCGCTGGAAGGAATACCAGCGCAACGTCTACCGACTCCAACAGCGCATCTACCGAGCGGCACGGCAGGGCGACTGGAAGCGGGTCCACAAGTTACAGCGGCTGCTGCTTCGTTCCTGGTCGGCGCGATGTTTGGCCGTACGGCGAGTGAGTCAGGAGAATCGTGGCAAGCGCACCGCCGGGGTGGACGGGGTCAAGAACCTCACTCCACGGCAACGGGTGCAGTTAGCACACGCCCTGGCTCATCTGTCCACCTGGCCCATTGCGCCGATTCGCCGGGTGTACATACCCAAAGCGGGGACAACGGAAAAACGGGGTCTGGGGATACCGGTGCTGGCCGACCGTGCCTGTCAGGCACTGGTCAAGTTCGCTTTAGAGCCAGAATGGGAGGCACAGTTCGAGCGCAACTCCTACGGTTTCCGTCCAGGCCGCTCCCCACACGATGCGATCGAGGCGATCTTCAACGCCAT
>CAKZJX010000123.1 GCA_937120535.1 uncultured Anaerolineae bacterium | reverse complement strand
TGTTCACAATCCCAAGTTTCTACCAGAAGGCGGTTTTGCTCAAGGGCAGAACCACCCCAATTTTGTCTAAACTCGAGATTAAAAGATTGGCGTATTTTTTACCACAACGATAACGAAGGAACGCGACGAAAACCCATTTTCGGTTTTTGCTCTCCGTCGTGAAACGTTGTTTCCAGCGTGGTGATGGGCTTTCTGGGTTGAAATATGACATTGTCAAATGAGTTAGGACTTACGAAAAACGCGCTGTTTAACAGGACATGCAGGATAAACAGAATGTTCAGGATGTTTTTGAGCCTTTTTTAGCCGTTTTATCTTGCTTATCTTGTTCATCCTGTTTGTCTTGCTTCAGCCCTATGAGTGTTTATGCAAGGATTTATCCGTTTGCAGTTTGTATTACGGGTAAAATCATATCATGGACATTACTCAACACCAAGCCGAAATTCTCCAAAACGAAAAATACTGGCAGCGCAAACCCATTTTGCGCCAAATTTACCGTGAGTTTCACCAGGAACTTGCCCGCCACCTTTCGGGGCTCGATTCTCCGCTGGTGGTGGAGTTGGGTTCGGGCATTGGCAACATCAAGGAAGTGATTCCTCATGCCCTGCGAACCGACCTGTTCCCCAACCCCTGGCTCGATCAGACGGAGAATGCCTATGCCCTGAGTTTTGACGATGAGACCGTGAGTGACCTGATTTTATTCGATGTTTTTCATCACTTACGCTACCCCGGCACATCGCTGATGGAATTCCGGCGCGTGCTGCGGCGCGGCGGGCGGGTGCTGGTGTTCGACCCTTTCATCAGCCTGTTGGGGTTGTTGGTGTACGGCCTGCTGCACAAAGAGCCAATCCACTGGCGGCAGGAAATCGAATGGTATGCCCCCCAAACTTGGCAGCCAGAGCAGGTAGATTACTACGCCGCACAAGGCAATGCCACGCGGGTTTTCTTTAGCCGAATGACGCCTCAGCTGCTCGAAAACTGGAATCTGGTGACGCGCAAACGCTACGCGGCGCTTTCCTACATTGCCAGCGGAGGCTATTCTGGCCCGCAACTTTACCCTGATTCCTTTTATCCAACCATGCGCACGCTGGATAGATGGTTGGATGCTATTCCGGCGGCATTTGCAACGCGCATTCTAGTTGTGTTGGAAAAGCCACAATCAGGCGCAGGATAGATTGTTGCATCCGCAGCCGCTTGGCAAAAATTTTCATTAACAAACTTTTCGTAAGGATTAATCGTATATTCAACTAGATGTTACAAACCATTGTATAATGATTTGGGCACATGGAGGCTAAAAATGGAATTCCTGCTTGATGCCAATGTAGCCTATGTTTTGCTCGTTGTAGGCACGTTGCTCATCTTGATGGGCTTGTTGACCCCTGGAACCGGCATATTTGAATTGAGCGCCCTGTTTGCGCTGGTGCTGGCCGGGTATGGCGCCTACAACCTGGGCATCAATCCCTGGGCAATGGTGCCGCTGGCACTGGCGCTTGTGCCTTTTTTATACGCCATTCGTCTCCCCCGCTGGCGCACCGTGCTATTGGTTACCACCATTCTGCTAGCCATGAGTGGCTCAATCTTGTTATTTCCGGGCGAGGATGGCCGGCTGATTGGCGTCAATCTATTGCTGGCCGGGTTTGTTTCTCTCACCGCAAGCGGCCTGCTGTGGTTGTTCGTGGAACGCACGCTGACCGCAATGATGAGCCTGCCAACGCATGACGACCACCATCTCATCGGACAGATTGGCGAAGCGCGCACCGATATCCACGACGAAGGCTCGGTGCAGGTCAGCAGTGAGTTATGGTCTGCCAAAAGCACCGCCCCCATTCTGGCCGGCAGAATCTGTAGTATTATGTAACAGGCATTGTTGGTAATGAACAACTGCTTGAGCGCAATGGGATTGTTTGGTATGGGACGTTTCAGCCCCGATGAGAGAGCCAAGAGGACCAAAAAGCCTGGCGAGCTCGGCGGCACTCTCTGAATGCGATTTCCGTTTTTTAGCAAGGAAGGTGTCTATGGCGAATCGATCCTTTGCTCGGTATCTCGTCTCTATTGTTACTCTGCTGTTGCTGTTTTCGGCCGTTGCTCCTGCTCCGGCGTTGCAACCCCGGGCCGGCGGCTTGTTCACCAAGCATTTTCTACTGCCCCCCATGATGAATTTTGGAATGCGATGGAAATCTCATCTTTGCCGTTCATATACCAAACAGACGATCTAATTGCTACACCAACTCAGATAGAGAACCCTGACTATCCCGAGTCGGATCTCTGTGATACAAGGCAATTCGATTATATTCCCGGCTTTGAGACGGTATGGTACAGGTTTACTCCGACCAGTACTATCCGGGTTCATCTCGATACGATCGAAAGCAATTACGATACATTTATGGTGATCTGGACCGGCTCGTGGGGCAATCTCACTGAAGTGGCTTGCAATAATAACACTGTCGCTCCCAACACCACTACTCCGATCATTGAGTCAGCAATCGACATCACACTTCAAGCTGGTGTCACTTATTACATCGAAGTAATGCTCACCCGAGCGACTCAACAGGCCAGTTCGTCGGATTTCTCTTCCCAAAGTAGTGGAAAAAAGCACGTCTTTCGCATGGTTCCCTTGCAATCTGCTACCTTCCGTTCACAGGGAACCTACGATGGTTGGGTGCTGGAAAGCGCAGAAAACTCCAATCAAGGCGGGACAATCAATAACAGCGCTACTACTCTGCGCCTAGGGGATGACGCTGCTCGAAAACAGTATCGAAGCATTCTCTCGTTCAATACATCTTCCTTGCCGGATGACGCTGTCATTCAACGAGTGCTGCTCAAGCTTCGACATCAAGGAATCACTGGAACAGGAAATCCGATCAACCTCTTCGGCGGGATATTTGCTGAGATCAGAAAAGGGCCCTTTGGCACCTATCCCGCTTTGCAATTGACCGATTGGCAAGCTCAGGCGAACGTTCGACTTGGCCCGTTCAAGCCCAGCCTGAGCAGTGGTTGGTATACGTTGAATCTATCGAACGGACGAGCGGCGATTAACAGGACAACGTCGAACTCAGGAGTGACCCAAATTCGCCTGCGATTTAGAATAGACGATAACAACGATGGGGTAGCCAATTACTTGAGCTTATATAGCGGCAATGCAGGCACTGTTTCGCAGCCTCAATTATTTGTTGAGTATTATCTGCCTTAAAATCTGTAACCTGGTTGCTCTCTCAAAAATGCGCCCGATGTCTGTTCGGAGAAGACCTCGGGCGCATTTGTATGCAAAGAGTTATTTGTTCGCCCGAACAGGCCTTTCAAGCGAGCCTGAGATTGGCCGGAGAGGCATGTCGGGAGAAGCGGCAAGGCAAGGGAAGGCCGCCGATCTACCGGAAGCGTCTATTCGGTCCAGGCTACGCTTCGGATACCAAGTTGGGTCAGAAGGCGCTGGCGCAGGGGGACTTTTTGTCGGGAACTTGGTTAGCCGATGCGAGGGTTGATGCCGGACCAGTCTTCAAACAGGCCGACCGTGTTGGATTACAGGCGATGATCCGGCTGAAACGCTGTGGAATAAATCCGAGATCCCCACCGACAGCGGGCTCAAGAGCGGTTCGACCGGCAGGCGTATCGCCTATGGGCGGTAGGAGAAGGGGTCTTTGGGAAAATGAAGACCCGGCGAAGCGGGCCGTTCCACGAATTTCTCGACACGACCGTCATGAAGCGGACGATCCTAGAAGCCATCTGTTATAAAGCCTGCGCATGTACCTCTCTCTCTTTTTGTGTTCCTTTTCATCAGACGGACGGCGGAACGAAGACGCGAATTTATGAGCAGTGATCGTTGGCCTGGCCCCCCAGCGAAGAGCGATGTGCCTTTGCTTATTCGTTGTCCAAATTCGTTGACGGTTCTGCTCACCATCGAACAGCCTAGCGTTCGAACGTCCCCAAACCCGCCAAGAATGTTGCAGTCCAAAGAGCATCTGCAAGCCCCAGAGAAGACTCTCAGAAGGTCTCAAATTTCCAAATCCACTCAGAGAACTGGGCGGCGTTGGTGCATGAATAGTTGACGAAGAGAGCGTGATCGTGTAAGTTTGGTTTATGCCAAAACACAAAACCACAC
>CAKZJX010000122.1 GCA_937120535.1 uncultured Anaerolineae bacterium | reverse complement strand
CAGATAATCGCTGTACAGGTCAAAGAGTTTGCCGTTTTTCATGCACCAAGTTTACTCCAACTGCGTAAGGTGAGTTAAGGAAAGGAGGTGGTCTCTCGGCTCGATTACAAACCGGATTTTGATTTATTGTGAACGCGTTTGGTTGAGTGAAGAAAGCCCATGTTAAGGAGAGTGCACAATGAAACGATTATTGATCGTCCTTGGAACCTTGCTTTTCGCCGGTGCCATCCTGATTGCCTGTGGAACACCCACCCCTGCGCCAACCCATACACCCCAGCCCACACCGTTACCACCAACCAAAGTGCCCACTGCTACGGCGGTGCCGCCCACTCCTACGCCCGATCCGAAGGCGATCATAGCGGAGATCTTCGCCAAATCGGGACACGCCGATGCAACGGCGCTCGCATTCACTTTCTGGGACAAGGCCAACCCGCCAGAGATCCCAGTAGCCTGCGCCAAATGCCACAGCCCGTTTGGTTTCCAGGACTTTCTGACCAACGGCAAGGTGACGGCAGCCGTGCCGGCCCCCGGCAAACCCCTGAACTGCAATACCTGTCATAGCGATGCCGCCCAAGCCCAAAAGGAAGTCACCTTCCCCTCGGGTGCCGTGGTTAGTGCGGAAGCCGCGGGTCCCTCTTCCATCTGCATGAACTGCCATCAGGGACGCCAATCTAAGGTCACCGTGGATGACACTCTGGCGAAATTTGGGGAGAACCTCGATCCCGACGTCGTCCCGGCTCCCTACAAGGATGCTCAAGGCAAGGAGGTCCGCCTGGGCTTCTTGAACATCCACTTCTATGCTGCTGCGGCGACGCTGTACGGCTCGGAAGTGAAGGGCGGGTACGAGTATAATGGCAAATCCTACGATGTGAAGAACTTCCATGTAGCGCTGGCTGACTCCTGCATCGGTTGCCATGATCCTCACAGCTCGGAGATTCGCTTCGATACCTGTTCCACCTGCCATGGCGAGGAAGGTAAGACGGCAGAAGGTCTGAAGAACATTCGCGAACCGTCTTCAGCTCGCGACTACGACGGCGACGGCGACGTCCAGGAAGGCGTATACTATGAAATTCAGGGCCTGCAAGAAGCCCTGTATGCCACCATCCTCAACTACGCCACAGAGGTGAACGGCGTCGGTATCGTTTACGACCCTGCCGCCTTCCCCTACTGGTTCAAAGATGTGGATGGGGATGGGAAGGCCGATGAAGCCGAGGGCAAAAAGGTGCCCTATGTGGATTGGACGCCGCGCCTGCTCAAAGCCGCCTACAACTATCAGACCAGCAAGAAAGATCCCGGCGCGTTCGCTCACGGCGGCAAGTACATCATCCAACTGCTCTATGATTCCATCGAGGACCTCAACGCTGCGCCGAAACTGACCACCAAGACCGATATGAGCAAGATGCACCGTGTGGATGCCGGTCACTTTGATGGTTCGGCGCTGGCGTTCCGTTTCTGGGATGCCGCTACCGAGACCAAGCCGGCTTTCACGGTTCCGGTTGCCTGCGCCAAGTGCCATACCGCTAGCGCCCTACCTGCCTTGTTAGCCGGCCAAGAACTGCCTCAGACGGGCGTGGCCTCCAGCAATGGCCTCACCTGCACCACCTGCCACGACGCAGCCAATTGGCCCAACCTATACGCCATCAAAGAAGTGACCATGCCTTCTGGGGCGGTGGTCTCCTTTGGCGAAAACGATGGGTCCAACTTGTGTCTGCAGTGCCATCAGGGTCGGGAGTCCAAGACCAGCGTCGATAAGTTCATCGCTTCCTTCAACCCGACCGACATGGACGCTGTGCCGGAGCCAATCACCGATGCCAGTGGGAATAAGGTGTCCCTCAGTTTCCGCAACATCCACTTCTTCCCGGCTGGCGTGACGGTGTTCGGCACTGAAGCCCAGGGCGCTTATGAATTCGATGGAAAGTCGTACGTCGGCTTCAACAAACACCCGATGAACAACAAATGCGCCGACTGCCACAACGTCCACGCCCTGGAGATCGACATCCAGGCCAAGTGTGCATCCTGTCACACAGGCGTCACTGACCCGAAGACCATCCGCATCAGCACCGTGGACTACGACGGGGATGGTAATGTGACCGAGGGCATCTCCCAGGAGATCGAGACCATACGGCTGGCCCTGTAC
Source organism: uncultured Anaerolineae bacterium (assembly GCA_937120535.1). Taxonomy (GTDB): domain Bacteria; phylum Chloroflexota; class Anaerolineae; order Anaerolineales; family Villigracilaceae; genus Denitrolinea. The sequence continues at coordinate 24,763 of CAKZJX010000122.1, read as the reverse complement.
GATGCCATTCTGAAATACGTGAAGGCGAAGAAGCTGGACGGGATCGTCTATAGCCCCTATTATCCGTACTGGTTACAGGACAAGGATGGCGATGGAAAACCCGACAAGAACGAACAGGGTCGTTCCATGGCGTATGCGTCTTGGACGCCTAACCTGCTCAAGGCTGCGTTCAATTTCCAATACGCCAGCAAAGATCCTGGCGCCTACACTCACAACCCGAAGTACGTCATCCAGATCTTGATCGACTCGATCGAGGTAATGGGTGGCAATGTGAGCAAGTACACGCGGCCGTAAACGGTTCTTGAACACTGAGGAAGAGCGGATGTCTAGCCGAGCATCCGCTCTTTTTTTGATGATGACCAAGGAGGCTCAGCATTGAGACCAACCATAGCTTTTGTAGGGTGACAACCAGGCTTCTAAGCCAAAGCCGGCCCCGGCTGTATACGCTCTCGCCATCGTAAAAAGCAGGGATTGCATATGCCTTGCATCAAACGTTATGCTGCCTTGGCCGTTGGGTCTCAGCCGAAAGACAAGTACCGGACAAAAAACACTGCCTGCGTGTCAATCGCAGGCAGTGTTGAGGATTAAATAGGGATTACTTGACCAGGGGCAACTGGGCTGCTTGCCAGGCGTTAATGCCGCCGGCCAGATTGCGAACGTTGGTGTAGCCGATCATGCGTAAGTACATCATGATAATCGCGCCGCGATGACCGGACTGGCAAATCATCACAATTGAGGCGCTCTTATCAGCCGGCAATTGCGATAGATTGGCTGCAAACCCCTCGAAGGGGATGTTGATTGAGCCTTCGATGTACCCGTTGGCAACTTCTTCGGGTTTGCGGACGTCAATCAGCAGTGGGACAGGCGAGCCGGCCAGCTCGGTCTGCAGATCGGGCGCCTTGACCGTGTAGAAGCCATCGGGCAGGTTGCTCAGGAAGGCGCTCAGATCGCGCAACAGCACACGGTCTACTGAGGGGGCCGTACCCACCGTGGGTTCCGTCGGAGCGCCGGTGGCGACGGGCAATTCCGCCTTCTTCCAGGCACCCAGGCCGCCGGCCAGATTCTTCACGTTGGTGTAGCCCAGCATCTGCAGGGCAACCATCACCATCGCACCACGATGGCCGGACGCGCAGTAGATCACGATCGGTTGATCCTGGGCCGGCAGTTTATCCAAGTTGTTGAGCACCTCGCGCACCGGGATGTTGACCGCGCCGGCAATGAAGCCATCTTTCTCCAATTCGGCCGGTTCACGCACATCCAGCAGGAAGGGCGGGTTAGGATCGGCCAGAGCGGTGTTCAGATCGGGAGCTTTGATGGCGCTGTAGTCAGCCGGCACCGAAGCCAGATACTCCGGCCATTTCACCGACCAATCCACCCAGCCGGCCACCGGCAACTTGGCGGCCTTCCAGCTGTTCAAGCCTCCAGCCAGGTTGCGGACGTTCTCATAGTCCATCAACTTCAGGGCCATCAAGATGATCGCGCCGCGGTGGCCAGACGTGCAGTAGATCACGATCGGTTGGTCCTTTGCGGGAAGCTTATCCAGGTTGGCGAACACCTCATTGAAGGGGAGGAGAACCGCTCCCTCGATGTAGCCATCCTTTTCCCATTCCGCTGTGCTGCGCACGTCAATCAGGATTGGGGCCTGACCAGCCAGTTCTTCGGAGAGTTTGTCGGCCTTGACGGCGTAGAAGGCGTCTGGCAAGTTGCTCAAGAAGCCGTTCAGTAGGTCGAATAGGGCCTTATCCTCCACGATTGGCGTGCTGATGGAGGCCGGCGCAGCGGGTAGCGATCCGGTGACTACCGGCAGGTTGGCCTTCTTCCAGGCGCCAAGGCCGCCGCCCAGGTTGCGAACATTGGTGTAGCCCAGCAGCTTCAAGGCGGCCATCACCATGGCGCCGCGATGACCGGAAGCGCAGTAGATGACAATCGGTTCATCCAGGCCAGGCAATTTGTCCAAGTTATTGAGCACTTCGCGGACTGGGATGTGGACCGTCCCTTCGATGTAGCCGTCGGTTTCCAATTCTTTGGCCTCGCGCACGTCGAGCAAGAAGGGGGCCTTTTCGGCCATCTGCTCGTTGAGCTTAGCTGCGCTGATGGTGCCGTAGCCGTTCTCCGAGGTCAGGCCAGCCACCAGTTCGGCGAACAAGGCTTGCGCGTCGGGAGCAACTTCTATTACCGGAACTGGGGTCGCCGTAGCCGGCGGCTCGGTCACTACGGCCGGCGGTTCGGTGACGACCGGTGCAACCGGCTCCGCAGTCGGAGCACATGCGCTCAAGATCAGACTGGCAATGAGCGCAAGCACGAGCGAAAACTGAATCTTACGGGTCATTTCTCTTTCTCCTTTCTGATGTCAAAGTAGTTGGATGAAGTAGAGGGTTCATAGTAGCAAGAATTCGGATAAAGGATGAGCAAGTTTAGGGGATCTCCGGTACGATTACGTTTCGATTTGCTTCCACCTCCTCGGGAGCAACTTTGTCAATCGTTAGGAACAATGCCTCGTTTCCGTGACAAGAATTGCAGGTGGCGTTCTGGGGAGTGCGCCGTTGAATGTTGTGTGGTGTCGCGTAGACCCAGGTCGGCAAGTTGTTGAAGTTGGGGAGCAGGTTTTCTCCGTAGAAGGAGAAGCTGGTTGGACTGATCGGCACGTGGCGCAGCGGGACGTACTTGTACGGCCGAGTGAGGCTGCGCAGAGGATTCAATCCAAGCACGAAGGTGTAGTACGTAGCCTGGGTCTCGAAGAATGGCTTGCCGGTCCTCTGACTAATGGCGACATGACAACCATCGCAGTTAGTGTAGGTGATGGAGTGACAGGCTTGGCAAGAGAGATCCTTTCCATGGACGACGTGCATCTGGATGTTGTCGCGTCCCAGGGCGACATTTGGGTGGCAGGACTCGCAGCTGGGGATCTGCAAGCCGTCGTAGCGATGGTTGGGAGGCGGCACCGTGGCCGCTTCAGGCCCCTTGTGACATTCGTTGCAGTTGACCGGCTGCCCGTGCAGCTCGCGAGCGGTATGGCAATCCATACAGTTCATCCGGCCTTCACGGAAGTGCACGTCGCCTGGCAGGCCTTCGATCTTGCCTAGATACTCGTTCCCTACCCGGGTACCATGGCAGGCGGTGCACGAGCGAGTCATGGGTGGGGTGCGTAAGAAGAGATGACCTTCAAACAAGCCGCCTCCTACGCTGGCCGGCTGCGCCACATGGCAGTCGCCGCATGAGGTATGGCATTTAGCACAGTGATTGTCAAACGCCTGTTCCAAGACCGGATAATTCACCCGACTGCTGCGTTTGTGGAACACTGTCCAATACCCTTCCAGCGTCGCATGCAGGCTGTTGGCAAAGGAGGCGCTGATATCAGGATGGCAAGAGCTACATACGTTCTGCGGTCCTTCGCTTGGCCGCGCAACCAGATCGGTATGGGCGACGGCCATATCCGGCGATTGGACGCCGCCGTGGCAATCGGTGCAGGGAATGGCACCATGCACAGTCTGAGGGAACTTCTTAGAGTCCACAAAAACTTTCTGCCAGGGCTCCAACGGAGCCACCTCACCCCCTCAGCCAACCCCTTTCGACTCGCCTTCGTCCACCTCTTCTGGTTTGGCAAGGACCATCAAGCGTTCTTTGTCCGAGTGGCAGTTCAGGCATTGGTTGACGGCCTGCTCCGTTGGTGGAGCGGTTGTTGTAGTTGGCCGAGCGGTTGGCGCATTCACGGCTGGCTGGGCCGGCTCAGTCCCGATCAGAGTGCTCGCTTGGGTTGTCGCCATAGGCGCACAGCTGTTTAACAGGAGCGCCAGAAGAAACCATATCGTTAACCATCTCTCTCGTCTCATCATACTTGTCGCCTTTGTGCTTTACTTCACAACTTCTGTAAAATAGTATAACAGATTAGTTCTAAATCGCATAAAAATTTCTTATAGTTTTTCTCTATGATAAGCGATAAGAAAGTTCTATAATTCATAAAAAAGATCTGTGCCTTTTCTTATGAAATTGTGTTATTATTCGCAAGCAGGTGCCCATGCTAGACATTCACCAGCTCCATGTGTTTGTCGTCGCTGCTGAAACCTTGAACTTCACGCAGGCGGCTCAACAATTGCACATGAGCCAACCGAGTGTGAGCCAGCATATCCAATCCCTAGAGCGTCACTTTGACACAGCTCTCTTCGTGCGTAATGGACGCAGTCTGGAACTCAGCGATGCCGGCCTAACCTTGCTCCCCCTCGCCAAGGAAGCGGTTCGTCTCTCGCTGCATATCGAAGAGACGATGGCTTCGCTCAAAAAAGGAGTATATGGCCATCTCATCGTCGGCTGCACAACGACCCCTGGCAAGTACGTCCTTCCCCACTTGTTGGCCCAGTTTCACCAGAAATATCCAAAGGTGCGTGTCACCTGCCAGGTCGCTCCTCAAATGGAGGCCTTGCATCAGCTAGAAGAAGGAAAATTTCACTTCGCTTTGTTTAGTCTGCCTCACCAAGGATTCGCCGCCCTTGATGTCATTGACTTTACTTGCGATCCGATCGTACTGATTGCTCCCCTGAATCATCCCTGGGCAAAGCGCAAGGAGATCGAGCCCAGAGAATTGCTGGAAGGGCAATTCATCATGCGTGAGCCATCTTCAGGAACCTTCCTGGCGATTCGCGAAGCTTTGGCCAAACACGATATTTCCATTTCTGATTTACACATTTTGCTGACGTTGGGCAACGCTGAGGCGATTGCGTTGGCCGTTCAAGAGGGCATTGGAGTTGGATTTGTCTCCAAAATAGTGATCGATCGCTTATGCCGGGACAGAGTAGCGGAGGTGCATATTCATAATATGGATATCTGTCGTCAGATTTACATCGGGCGGAACAACCGCCGTATAGAAAGTGGGGCGCAGAAGGCCTTTTGGGATTTTGTGACCGCAGAGTCGCGCCTTCCCACAGCCCCATAGCGTCCTATCTGCTTTATTGTAAGAGGATATTTCTGCTATGAGAGGTCATCTATGAAACTTAGCCCATTGCGCAAAAGATCCCTGGCAATTCTGACCATCGGTTTGGTTGTGGGGTTGATCAGCATGGCGTTGATCGTCACGATCGCCCAGGCGGCTCAGCCAATTGCAGATGAAAGGTCTTCTCTTCTGCTCGATCAAGTTGAGCAAGAACCTGTCTATTCGGATGGGGCTTCAGAGGAATGCATCGGTTGCCATGTGAACATTTATAAAGAGTGGCAGACTAGCTCTCACGCCCATGCCTATGACGATCCGGTCTTCTTAGACCGCTGGAATGGGTTGGGCAACCCCAAAGAATGCCTTGCCTGCCACACCACAAATTTCCAGGCCTTTTCGAGCACCTATACTGCAGAAGGCATTCAATGCGAGGCCTGCCATGGTCCGCGGGTCGAGGGACATCCGCCGGCGGTGATGCCTGTGCGTACCGATGCTGAATTCTGTGGTGCCTGCCATGTGCCCACCTTGGGGGAATGGCGTCTCACGGGCCATGCCCGCGCCGGCATCACCTGTATCGATTGTCACAACGCCCATAGCCAGGACCCGCTGTTCGCCAATCCCGATGAGCTGTGCCTCAATTGTCACCGCGATGACATGGGGCGCTATTTGGAAGATTTGCACACTCAGAAAGGGATCGGCTGTGTGGATTGTCATGCTCTGGTTATCCCGCCCGATCCAGTCCCTGTAGATGGTCTGGTGCCGACAGGACACTCCTTCATCCTGACGCCGCAAACGTGTGTAGCTTGCCATACCGATACATTGCATGCTGGCTTCTCATTGCCTGGCTACGAGAACGGTGCCAAAGCGGCCATGGCCAATCAAGAAGCGCCCGCTGAATCTACCAAGCTCGAAGCCAAAACCGAAATTCCCACTGCTGCCCTCCTAGAAACACAACAACGCATCCAAGCTCTGGAAGCGGCTTTGGCTAGCGCTAGATTCTCCTCGCTCTTCCAGGGAGCGATCATCGGATTGGTATTGGGCGGAATAACTGTGTATTACTTGAGCCGCAATCAGCAGCGTATCTCCGACGAAGCGGCGGAAAGGGAAACCATCCCCTCCGACGGAGAAGTAGTAGATCAGGTCGTGGAACAAACCCTGACTTACATTGAGCGCGGTATTGAATGGATGATTAAAGCGACCAAAACGATCGGCGGCCTGTTTACTCGACGCAACCAGCCGGATCGTTCGGAACAACCGAAGAAGGAATGAGGTTTATCGGTTTTCAGGAGGATGGCCATGTCTAACCCAGTGCCCCCGTCTGAAGCAGACCATGCTTCTCAAGGAACATCGGCGAAGCCCTTGTTGAGCCGGCGAGACGTCCTCAAGATCGGCGTTGCTACGCTCACGGTGACTGCCATTAGTCAGCTAGTGATCTCCGGCCCGTTTTCCGCCGAGTCGGTGCAAGGTTTGCAGCGAGAAGATGACCATATTGCCGATGGCACAAAATATCAGTGGCACATGGTGATCGATCTCTCACGCTGCATCGGTTGCCAATACTGTGTCTGGGCTTGTCAGGCTACCAACGACGTTCCTGACGAAGACATGCGGTGGAATGTGGTCTTTCCAGAGCAGACCGAAGTGGGCGTCTCGTTCTACATGAACCGCCCTTGCCAGCATTGCCAGGAGGCGCCGTGCGTGCGCGTCTGTCCCGTGGGAGCCACCTGGGTGCGTTCCGACGGGATCGTGATGATGGACTACGATCGGTGCATCGGCTGTCGCTACTGTCAGGTGGCTTGCCCTTACGACGTGAGGCGTTTCAACTGGCGCACGGTGACCGAGCCCAATCCCTACGCGCCGAACTGGGGCTCGCCAGAGGTCCCGCGACGACCGCGCGGTGTGGTGGAGAAGTGCACGTTCTGTGTCCATCGCATCGATCGCGGGTTGGAGCAAGGGCTCACCCCGGGTGTAGATCGCGCCGCTACGCCGGCCTGTGTGGTCGCCTGCCCAGTCAACGCTCGCATCTTTGGCAATATCTTGGATGAAGAAAGTCCGGTCTCGCGCTATCTTCGCGAACACGATACGTTCCGTTTGCGCGAGGAATGGGGCACCCAGCCCAAGGTGCACTACGTCCGCCCGACGGGCAATCAAGGATGACAAGCAGAGGTTGAGATGTTACAAGCTATTACCTATCGCTTGACCCACCGTCCTCTTCAGATCTGGCTGATCTCGCTGAGTATTACGTTTGTCATAGGCCTGATCGCCATGGTGATCGTCCTCTTTCAAGGGCTCCAGGTCACTCATCTGAGCGACCGCGTCCCCTGGGGATTGTGGATTACGCTCGATCTATCAGCCATCGCTCTGGGCGCCGGCGCCTTTACCTTCTCGGCGGCGGTATACATCTTCCGCATCCGTAGCCTAGAAATCTTGGTCCGCCCTGCCGTCTTTATCGGCTTCTTAGGCTACACCTCAGCCATGCTAGTGTTGGCTATGGATATCGGACGCCCAGATCGCTTCTGGCATCCCCTGGTGTACTGGAATGTTCACTCGGTCCTGTGGGAAGTCACGTGGTGCGTTGTGCTCTATTCGATGGTGTTGATGTTAGAAGTGCTGGGGGTGCTCGGCGAGTCGCGACTAGGCAAGCGTTGGGAGCGTCTACGCCGCTTGGGGCACCTGGCCCACCGTATGACCCCCTTCTTGGCCATCCTCGGGATGGGGTTATCGCTCTTACACCAATCCTCCCTAGGTGCGACTTACGGCGTGTTGAGTGGCCGGGCGATTTGGTACAAACCCTCGATGCCGATCATGTTTATTATTTCGGCCATTGCCGGCGGCATGTCCCTCACCATGTTGGCGACCATGATCGTTGGACGTCTCCGCCATCAGCGCTATTTGCCGCCTTCGGTGTGCATCGGGGTGACCAAAGCCATCGGTTTCATCACCCTAGGCTACCTGTACATTAAGATTTGGGACTGGGCCGTGACCAATTACTACAGCCACAACCCAGACATGGCCAACATGTTGGAACGCCTAAACGTCACCACGCCCTATTCTGCTACCTTTTGGGGCATCGAGGTCGTTTTGAGCGGCCTGGCGCCGGCCTTGATCCTGCTCTTGCCCAACTTGTGTGAGCGCCGCGATCTGGCGATGCTCGCCCTGGCGGCTATCGTCTTCGGCGTCATCGTCAATCGCTGGAACGTCACCCTCTCCGGCCTGGTGGCTCCGCCGGCCTGGTCCCCAGGTGTGCTGGGCAATCCTGTTGCCGTCTCGTATGCCCCTTCACTCGTTGAACTCCTGGTGACCTTGGGCATCCTCTCCTATGCCCTGCTGGGGTTCACCCTGGGCGTGCGCTATCTGGACCTTTACCCGCGCCACGTTCGGCATGCCGCCGACGATTAAGTCCAGCGCCCTCTAACACACTCTATTCGAGAACGTAGCCCGCTGTATAGGCGGGCTTTTTGGTTGTTTTTTCCAAGCCTTGGGGTAAAATCAACCATGCGCATCCCTTTAGAGGTCCTGCATGACCGCTTCTTCCCCCTTTTCAGATTGGCCGTCTGTAGCTCGCTTGCTGCTCACCTCGCGCCTGCTCGATGAACTCGAGGAGCGCGAACTGGCCCCGGCCGGCCGCGTGCCCTATCAATTCTCCGCCAAAGGACACGAGCTCTCTCAAATCTTGCTTGCCCTGCGCCTTACCCATCCTCACGACGGAGCTGCAGTTTACTATCGCTCGCGTCCCTTCCTTCTAGCCGCCGGCCTCAGCCTCCACGAAGCAGTCGCTGCTGCCATGGCCAAAGCCGGCTCCCCCTCCGAAGGCCGCGATGCCGGCGTCATGTTCAACCTACCCTCTCGCCGCGGGGTGACCATCCTCCCCACCTCCGGCAACGTCGGCGCACAATACTCGCCGGCAGCTGGCTGGGCCCAAGCCATCCTATATCATCGAGATGTGCTCCGCCAGGCCGACTGGGAAGGGGCGATTGCCGTCGCTCATGGCGGCGATGGCTCCACAGCTGCCAACGGCTTCTGGGCGGCCCTCAACCTGGCCACCACGCGCCGCCTGCCCATGCTCTTTTTCATCGAAGACAACGGCTTCGCTATCTCAGTACGTTCTCACCTGCAAACCCCGGGCGGCAGCATCTCAGCCAACCTGCGCTGCTTTCAGAACCTGTATGTCTTGCAGGGCGATGGCGCCGATCCGCTCGAAGCCGATCGGCAGATCGCCGAGGCCGTGGCCTACGTCCGGGCCGGCCAAGGACCCTGCTTACTTCACCTGCGCGTGCCGCGCATCAGCGGCCACACCTTTGTGGACGATCAAGCGTACAAAACCGATCAAGAACGTCTCCGCGACCAAGAACGCGATCCGCTCTTGCGCCTGAAAACCTTTCTCCCCGACCTGGATTGGTCTACCCTCAAGCGGGATGTGGCCGCCGAAGTGCGCGCTGTCGTGGACGAAGTCGCTTCCTGGCCAGACCCCGATCCGGCCTCGACCACCCATCACGTCTTTGCCCCCCGCCGCGCCTCCGAACCCGACCCCCTGCCGCAGCCCGAGGGTCCGCGCATCAACCTGATCGACGCCGTGCGCCGCACCCTGGAAGTGGAAATGACCCGCGATCCGCGCCTGCTGGTCTTCGGCGAGGACGTTGGGGTCAAAGGCGGTGTCCATGGGGCGACCGCCCGCCTACAAAAGGCCTTTGGGGAACAGCGCGTCTTCGACACCCTGCTCTCCGAAGATGCCATTGTCGGCAGCGCAGTGGGCATGGCCCTGGCCGGCCTACGACCGGTGCCCGAAATCCAGTTCCGCAAATACGCCGATCCGGCTACCGAGCAGATCAACGATCTGGGCACCCTGCGCTGGCGCACGGCCGGCAAATTCTCTGCGCCGGTGGTGATCCGCATCCCTGTGGGTTTCGGCAAAAAAATCGGCGACCCCTGGCATTCCGTGAGCGGCGAAGCGTTCTTTGCCCATGCCATCGGTCTATGCATTGCCTACCCCTCAAACGCAGCCGACGCCGCCGGCCTGCTGCGCACCGCCCTGCGCAGCGACGACCCAACCCTCTTCTTCGAACACCGGGCCCTGCTCGACACCGCCATCGCCCGCCGGCCCTACCCCGGCGACGACTACTGCCTCCCCTTCGGCCAAGCGGCGTTCCTCACCCGCGGCAGCGACCTGACGGTGATCACCTGGGGGGCGATGACCTATCGGGTGCTTGAGGCCGCTCAGGCGTTCGCCGGCCGCGTCGAGATCCTCGACCTGCGCACCATCATCCCCTGGGATCAAGAGCGAGTCCTCCAATCCGTTCGTAAAACCGGCAAATGCCTGATCGTCCACGAGGACGGCCTGACCTGCGGCTTCGGCGCCGAGATCGCCGCCGTAATTGCCGAACAGGCATTTACCGACCTCGATGCGCCCATCCTACGCCTGGCTGCGCCCGATGTGCCTATCCCCTACAACCTCGGCCTAATGAATGCCGTCCTGCCCCAGGTGAGCGATATTCAACAAAAAATCCGATACCTGCTCGACTTCTAACCATTCCAAACCCGTGAGAAGCCAAAATGCTCTTGGATGACCTCGATCGTCTTCAACAAGTGGACTCACAGCGCATGCAGGAGGAAATCGAACGCCTCCCCGATCAACTGGAGCAGGCCTATACCCTCGGCCTAAACGCGCCGGCCCCCCCTCGACCCGATCCGCTCGCTCAGATCGTGATTGCCGGCATGGGCGGCTCAGCCATCGGCGGCGATCTCCTGGCTGCCTACGTAGCCGATCTCTGTCCCGTGCCGATCCTGGTCCACCGCGACTACGGCTTGCCGGCCTTTGCTCGCCGCCAGTCCACCCTGGTGGTCTGCTCCTCCCATTCCGGCAACACCGAAGAAACCCTCGATTCCTTCGAGGCCGCCCGCAACGCGGGATGCTCCTTGCTTGCCCTCTGCACCGGCGGCGAACTGGCCCGGCGCGCCCGACAGGCCGGCATCCCTCTCTGGATCTTTGAGCATCGCGGCCAGCCGCGCGCTGCCCTCGGCTTTTCCTTTGGATTCCTGCTGGCCCTGCTCGTCCGTCTAGGCCTGATCCCCGATCAAACCCAAGACGTTCAGCAGGCAGTACAAGCCATGCGTGCCCTCCAACAACAACTCCGGCCGGAAGTAGAAACCGTCCACAACCCGGCCAAGCGATATGCTGGCCAACTAATGGAGCGCTGGGTGACCGTCTTCGGTGCCGGCCGCCTAGCCCCCGTAGCTCGCCGCATGAAAACCCAGATCAACGAACTGGCCAAGGCCGCGGCCACCTTCGAGATCCTGCCCGAAGCCGATCACAACACCCTGGCCGGAACCATGCAACCTGCCGACCTGCTTCAAACCCGCACCATGCACCTCTTCCTGCGCGCCCCCTCCGATCACCCGCGCAACCGCCTGCGCAGCGACCTCACCCGGCAACACTTCCTGCTCGAAGGCGCCAATACCGATGTGCTCGATGCCACGGGCGATGGCCCTCTAGCCCACATGTGGAGCCTGATCCTATTCGGCGACTACCTGGCCTACTACCTAGCTATTGCCTACGGCATTGACCCTACACCGGTAGATGCCCTCACTCAGCTCAAGGATTCCTTAAGCCAAAGCCGCCGCTAGTGCCCATGCTCACCTTGGATAAGATGAACCTCCCTCTCCCCAATCTTCGATCCTGGGCCGGCCTCTCGATCCACACGAAACTAGGTCTTGCCATCGTCCTCATCGGCCTGATCCTGCGCCTGCGACCCTATCTGGCCAACCGTTCCCTATGGCTCGACGAAGCCATGCTGGCTGTCAACATCGTCAACCGCTCCTACCTGGAGCTAACGCGCTGGCTGGACTACGACCAACAAGCGCCGATTGGCTTCCTCTGGCTGCAAAAGACCGCCGTACTGCTCTTCGGCGATCACGAGTTCGCCCTGCGGCTGGTTCCCTTCCTGGCCGGCTGCCTAGCGCTGGTCCTGATGTACCGCCTCACCCGCCTCCTGCCGCCCCCCAGCGACAACGCTGCCCTGGCCTTCTTCGCCCTCTCCGACACCCTGATCTACTACACCTCCGAAGCCAAGCAATACATCGTAGACGTGCTGGTCGCCCTGGGGCTGCTGTGGGCATTTCTCCCCGTGCTTCGCCGATCGACAACCGATCTCCCCTGGCGAGATCTGATCTGGCCGGCCCTCCTGGGCGCCCTGGCGATCTGGTTCTCCCATCCGGCAGTCTTCACCCTGTCTGCGCTAGGGCTGATCTGGCTAGCGCAAGCTCTCGCCCATCCCAGCCGGCCCACCCTGCTCCAATCCCTGGCCGTGGGCGGCCTCTGGCTGACCAGCTTTGGCTTCTTCTACCTGCTCTTCCTCCACCGCTCGGTCACTGCCGATGTCCTGACAGACTATTGGGACGAGGCCTTCCTTCCCCTCTCTGCTCGCCTGAGGCCCTGGCTGTTACAAACCGCTCAAGCGCTCTTCCCCTTCACCCTTGGCCTAGACCTTCCGCCCTGGCTCGGTCTATTGCTGATCCTGGCCGGCGGGGCGTGCCTCGTTCGGCGCGATCGCGCCCTCGCTGCCCTGCTGATCCTGCCGATCCTGCTCTCTCTGGTCGCTTCGGCGCTACGCGCCTACCCGTTTGCTGGAAGGATGCTACTCTTCACCGCTCCGGCCATGCTCATCCTACTCGGAGAAGGAACCTACGTCCCCGGCCTTCTTCTCCGCCGATCTCCCGCCGCCTCCTTCTGGACCTCGAGCCTGCTGGCGGTCGCCCTGATTGCCTTCCACACCCCAAGCGCCGTCCAAGCCTTCCTCGCCCCCAAGATGAGCGAACACATCCGGCCGGCCCTGGCCTACCTGCGGGATCATCGCCGCCCTGGCGATCGGATCTACATCTACTATTGGGCTGAACCGGCCGTGCGCTACTACGCCCCCAAATTCGGCTTTCAAATGGCCGACTTTATCCTGGGGAACGACCATCATCGCCGGCCTGAGGCCTACCATGTCGAACTCAACGCCCTGCGCGGCCACCCTCGGGTCTGGTTCCTCTTCTCTCACGTCTACGAGCAAGGGGACTACAACGAGCGCAAATACTTCCTAGACTACCTGAACCAGATTGGAAAACGTCGGCTTCAAGCCCGCTTCCCAGGCACCTCGGTCTATCTCTACCTCTACGACCTGCGTTAAACGCTTGGCGAGAGGGGCAAGAGGTAAAGCCGAAACACTGCTGGCCTTCTTGCCTCCTTCTGGGCGCGATCAATAGCTAGCAAAGCGCCTGGTGCAAGTCGCTTTTCTATGGGAGCCACTACCTTGCCGAAGATATCTTGCGTTCGCCAAAGACTTCATGGCTTGGATCCTGGACGATTTTGGTCGGCAAGAGGAGCTTGGGCGCCGGCCCGAGCAGCAGTGTGCAGAACTGCTCCCATCTTAGGCCGGCCGTTTGCCTTAGAGTTAGAGAAGATCAAAAGCGCTCAGCAGGCCTTCCATGGCTTGACGATAATCGGCCAGGGCCTGCTCTCGCCAACGCGGCTCTGAAGGGTAGAAGAGTTCCTCATATTCCCGACGGATAGCGCAACGAACAGAGTCTGAGATTGCATCGTAGTGGAAGAGGCGATTTTCTAAGACGGTGATACGCAGGCTGCGGATCTGAGCGGGCAACGAATCGCCAAAAGTGCCGAACTCAAAGCAGGTGGCAAACAGCTCGGTCGTTGGAAAGCGCTCTTCGCGCAGACGATAGAGGTAGTCGGTGATGTCGCCTGTAACAACATAGAAGTCCGAGAGCGTGGCGGCTAGGACGCGGGGGTATCGGAAACGCTGGATCCATTCGCTCGGGGAAGTTGACTCACGCGCCGAGTTGACCAGGCTCATTTGATAACGTGGTCCGTAGCCGGTATGCAGATCAATATGGATGATGCGTTCATATCGCCGAAAAGCCTGCTCAAAGAGAGAACGCATTACCGCTGTGCTTTCTTGCGTGGCTTGCCCGCCAAATTGCACTCCCTGAGGATGGCGATATTGTCCACTCAACATACCCTGGCGGATGCGCAACACTCCCAGGCGCGCTAAGCTACTGAACAATCTCCCGAAGAACACCAGGTCGCTCCAGAGCAGACTGCGGATCGGGGTCGTTGGATTGAGCAAGGCGACGAGTTGCTCGTAATCGGGGTTGAGATGCGGATCGAAGCGCTCCTCCCACAGGAAATTGCGGTTCAGGTCCACGTTGTTCTCGTTGTAGCGGCGACGATGGGCCATTCCCCAAGGATTGACGGCATGTACCAGGAGCAGGCCGGTCTGTTCGATGGGAAGGCGGGGCGCGAGCTCGTTCATGAAGACGCGCAGCATGGCGGCGCCCACGTATCCTTCGATGCCGTGTAAACCGGCGGAGATCAGGATCACGGTGTGCGGCCGGCGGGGTTCAGCCCAGAGAACGTCTATGGTGAGCGAGGGGTCAACCGTTAAGGGGTACGCTTCGAGCCGCGTAACAGGCCATCGTTGGCTAGCCTGCGCGGCGTCTTGGCGGAAGCGGGCGCGAGAGTCCGTATAGGTGAGGGGGAAGAGATCCTTCATGGAGCCGCGCCGGGGAAATCGTTCAGAATGGGCCGTAGCGAACAGCCACGGCAATCCCTAGGAAAATCACTGTGACCAAGAACACCCACAGCCATAGGGTCGCCGTCCAACGAATCCATTTCGGATAGCTGACCACCGTCAGGCCTAGGCTGATCAGCAGGACCGGGTTGGTGGGATAGGCCAGGTTGGAGAAGCCGTCGCCGAACAAGTAGGCCAGCACAGCGGTTTGACGGGTGACGCCGATCAGATCGGCTAGGGGCAGGAGGATGGGCATCATCAGGAAGGCTTTGGCCGAGCCGGAAGCGATGAAGAATTCTATGCCCAGAGCCAAGATGTAGATGACCAAGGCGGCTGGAAAGGCGCCCAGTTGTTTAAATGGTGTCGCAGCGGCATGCAAGATAGTGTCGGTCACGCCTCCGCTGTCAATAATGTAACGAATGCTGGCGGCCATCAAGATCAATGGGATAGAAGGCGCCAATCCGCTCCACCCCTCGAGCAGTCCACGGACCACTATGCGCCCTCCAGCGCCAGTGAGGAAGCCAGCACCCAGACCACCGATCAAGAAGAGCAGGCCGACAATCGGCAGGGCGTAGTCGGCAAGGGCCGGCAGGAGCGGCGCAACGATCATAATGAAGAAGATCAGCAGCAAGAAGAAGCCAAAGAAGGCCATGGCGCGGCGCTGAGCAGGGGAGGCGGCCATGAGCGAAGCATCCAGGCCTTCGAATTTTTTGCGCTCGTTGTTATCTTCTTCGTACACCAGGGATGCCGATGGGTGGCGCTCGATCTTACGGGCGTAGGAAGACAGAAAGATCATGAAGACCAAGTAGATCACCAGGAAAATCGGGATGCGCAGCCAGGCACCCGAAAACAGCGGCAGGCCGGCCAGTTGTTGCGCCACGCCCAGGGTGTAGGGATTGGAAATGGCGGCCGAGAACCCCATGTTTGTGGCTAAGATGGACATGCCCAGGCCAACCAGAGCGTCCCAGCCCAGGGAATAGGATAATGCGATCATCATCGGCACCAGCAACACCACTTCTTCAAAGGTGCCCAGGGTAGCGCCCAGAAACATGAAGGCCAATGAAACCATCCACAGCAAGCGATATTTCTGACGACGGAACCGCTGCACGATGCGGCCAATGAAAGCTTGGATGGTGCCGGTCTTATCCAGCACCGCAAACGCTCCGCCGGCAAAGAACAGGACAATGATGATCACGATGACATTCAAGCCAGTTTCGCTACCCAGCACTTCGATCGGGGCCAGGAACCAGCGCCAGATCGGGTAATAGGGACGCTCAATGGGGCGGAAGGAGTTGGGGTCAATTGTTTCCCGTCCGTCTATCTCCAGGCGGGTGTATTGACCAGCAGGGACCACCAGAGTGAGGACCCCGGCGATCATCATCAGGACGAATAGAATGACAACCGATTGTAGAAAGGCTCGTCGGCTGATCTGGGCACCGGCTTTGGTTTCCATAAGGCAATCTCCGAAAAGGGGGATGAAGGATGGTTAGGAGTCGTGGGCGATCGACGATGGCAGGACCTGTTGTTTCCTGGCCGCGCGGCGGGTATTTTCTTCAATGTCCAGCAGGATAAGCAACCCTCTGGAGATGGCATGTAAAGCGAGAAAGAAGAGCATGCCAGAAGACAGGCGCATGATGAGGCTGAGTAGGTAAATGACGGTGTCTATCCAGGCCGGCCAGAAATTGTTGACGAATTGGTTGTAAAATGTTAACAAAGCGATCAGCAAATCCACCATGTAGATCGCCAAGATGATCCACGCAATCCGATCTGCCCAACGGGAAACGTTGAAGACATGGTCTCGGTCAACGTAGGTTCCTAAAAAGGGGAAGAGATCTTTAGCCATGGCGCCCTCAGCCTTTGTAGGACGATCGTCATTGACCATACCAAGCGTACAGGGGGCAACTCGGCGAGCCAGCGTTTATGACAGCCATCACCTTGCTGCTGATTATAGTATAAAATCTGCGCAACCCTTTGGCAGCATGCGTTATAATTATCTTGCTTTATTATGGAAAGATTAGGGAGAGAAGTTGGTCTGTCTTACTGGGAAAGTTCAAGAAGCGTTGTTGAGGATGAACTATGAGCGAGGAAAAGAAAGAAAAAGTCAGCCGCATCCCTAGCTTGATTCGTGAGGCTGTGGAGGAAGACCTGCGAACCGGTCGTTTTACCTATGTTCGCACTCGTCTGCCTCCTGAGCCGAACGGTTATTTGCATATCGGCCACGTCAAAGCCTTCTTGATCGACTATTTCACCGCCGAGGAATTTGGCGGGGAACTCTACTTGCGTTTTGACGACACCAATCCCTCAAAAGAAGATACCGAATACGTCGAGGCGATCAAGGAGGATGCTGCCTGGTTGGGCATTAAGTGGGTCGAAGAGACCCATGCTTCAGACTACTTTGATCTGCTGTATGAGTGGGCCGTCAAGCTGGTTAAGATGGGCTTAGCGTATGTAGACGATCAATCGCAGGAGGAGATCAGCGCCGGCCGGGGAACCCTGCCGAAAGGCACCAAGTGGAGCGAAACCGAGCCCAACATCAAGCCGGGGGTGGAGTCGCCCTATCGAAACCGCTCGGTGGAGGAGAACCTGGATTTGCTGGAGCGCATGAAAAACGGCGAATTTCCCGAGGGAAGCCGTGTGCTGCGCGCCAAGATCGACATGTCCCATCCGAATATCCTGATGCGCGATCCGGTCATGTACCGCATCATGCATGTTCCCCATCACCGCACTGGCGATAAGTGGCACATCTACCCCACCTATGACTGGGCGCACGGCCAGAACGACGCCATGCAGGGCATCACCCATTCGCTCTGCTCAGACGAATATCGTATCCATCGCCCCCTATACGAATGGTTCATCGAGAAGCTAGGCGTCTTCCCCAGCCGTCAGATCGAATTCTCGCGCCTGAACTTGACCTATGCCCTGATGAGCAAGCGCAAACTCCGCAAATTGGTGGAGGAGGGCGTGGTGCGCGGCTGGGATGACCCGCGCCTGACCACGCTGCGGGGACTACGACGGCGCGGCGTTACACCGGAGGCGATCGTTGAATTCGTGACTAGCGTGGGTGAGACGCGCAACGATAGCTGGGTGGATATGGCCCAGTTCGAGGCGGTGATCCGCGATGACTTGAACCGGCGCGCTTTGCGCCGCTTGGCTGTTCTCCGTCCGCTCAAGCTGGTAATCGACAACTACCCGGAAGATCAGGTCGAGGAAGTAGAAGCGCTCAACAATCCCGAAGACCCTTCGGCCGGCACACGCAAGGTGCCCTTCTCGAAGGTGTTGTACATCGAACAAGACGATTTTCGCGAGACGCCGCTGCCCAAGTATTATCGGTTATATCCGGGCAACGAGGTGCGCCTGCGCTACGCATACATTGTCAAATGTACCCATGTGGTGAAAGATGAGGCCGGCAACGTGGTCGAAGTGCATTGCACCTACGATCCGGCCACACGCGGCGGCGAGGCGCCTGATGGACGGAAAATCAAGGCTACCATCCATTGGGTCTCGGCGCGTCACGCCCTGCCGGCCGAGGTGCGCCTCTACGATCGTCTGTTTACCGTAGAACGTCCAGACGAAGCCGACTTAGAAACCATCATCAACCCCGACTCACTCGAAGTGATCGAGAACGCCTGGATAGAGCCATCTTTGACCAACGCCCAGGTGGGTGACAAATTCCAGTTTGAGCGACTGGGATACTTCTGCGTAGATCCCGACTCGACACCCGAAAAGCTGGTCTTCAACCGCACAGTCACCCTGAAGGACACTTGGTCTAAGATTGAAAAGAAACTCGGAGCCAGTTCATGAAACCACTGCGCCTGCCCTTGCAGTAGACGCAGTGGTTTGGAATGGAGCATTACAACCATCTTGTGTGTTTGGTCATCTTGCTACAGGAGGCGCTTATGCCAGAAGTAGAAATCGGAAAAGTGACTCACTATTTCGATCGGATCGGCGTCGCTGTGCTCTCGCTCACCGGTTCGATTCAGATCGGGGATACCATTCGCATCTACGGTCGCGCCACCAATTTCGTCCAACAGGTCACCTCGTTGCAGATCGAACATCAACCGGTCTCATCGGCTAAACCGGGCGATGACGTTGCCCTGAAAGTGGAGCATAAAGTACACGCTAACGACAAAGTGTATCGGATCGAATAGCCAGCCCAGGGGAGCAGCGAGGTCGAGAACGGCTCTATCCCGCTCGAGCTGTTCTAGCCTTTCTGTCAAGACAGACGCCTGTTCAGGCGTCTGTCACAAGAGGTGTGCGATAGAGTGCGCGTGGAGGGCGTTAGAGCTCGCGGATGTCCCACAGTTTGACCACGTGTGGTGCGAGCACCTTCTTGACTTGAGAGAGAGCGACTCCGTTGACTTTGAAGGTGATCACGCGGGTGTTGACATCTTCGCCTACGAACTGACCAAACGCCACGAAATTGCCGCCAGCATCGGCCACTGCTCTGGTGATCTTTGCCAGCGTTCCCGGTTGATCCTCGATCAGCGCCGTAACCCGCACCCCGCGTTCTCGCGCACCCATTAATTCTAGGAACAGCTTGAAGAGATCGGTCTCGGTGATGATTCCTACGACGCGCGTGCCCTTGACCACTGGCAAGCCACCGATTTTGTTGTCAGCCATAATGCGCGCTGCTTCCTCGATCGGGGTATCCTCGGTGACCGTGATCACGTTTTTGGTCATCACCTCAGCAACCGTCAGTTTGCTAAGCAGATAATTCATCTCCCACACACTAAGGGTAGTTGCCGGTGACGGAGAAGCGTTCAGCAAGTCTTTCTCTGAAATAATGCCGATTAACTTCCCACCCTTGACGACCGGGGCACGGCGGATACGCTCTCGACGGAACAAGGCCAGAGCGTCGTGAATGCTCATCTCTGGCCCGATTGTAATAGGCGGGCGTGACATTCGTTCACCGACTAACATAAAAAACCTCCTGAGATGAGAAAGGTAAGTTGCTTCGATTTTCCGACGCATCGAGCGATGGTCGGTAATAGCCGTTAAGTGAATGTTATCACATTCTTTCGGATTGCAAGTCGTTTGTATCGCCGTGTTTTTGCCTCCTCTCTTCAATCAGTTTGTGGAGCAGCATCTCTTCCTCGGCTGCTGTCGAAATGGCTCCGTCAAGCCAGGCGGCGCGCAGCTGCCAGAGCCATTCTTTGTAGAGCGGACCTGGCGGTAAGCCAAGCGCTTTCAAGGTTTCGCCGTTGGTCAGAGGGCGCACAGTTTTCCATTGCTCGAGATAGTTCTTTAGGCAGTCACGTGCTTTTACGGCCGGCAGACAAAGCGATACCACCTGGATCGCCTGGTCGGGGAATCCTTCTAACCAGGCCGTGCACAGGCTAGGCGTCCATC
The DNA here is from genome assembly GCA_937120535.1 of uncultured Anaerolineae bacterium. Taxonomy (GTDB): domain Bacteria; phylum Chloroflexota; class Anaerolineae; order Anaerolineales; family Villigracilaceae; genus Denitrolinea. Next base: position 4,933 of record CAKZJX010000122.1, on the reverse strand, counting down.
CCCCCATAGCATCCAAGTTGTGAAAGATGGATGAAGCCGCCAACACCTTTTTCTTGAGGTCGGCGGTGAAGTGCAGACGTCGAGCGATGGCGCGGATCTCTTTGGTCGGTAGAGCCATCAGCCAGGCGATCCAGCGCGCCTCGTGCAGAGGGAGGTCGGGCGTTTCGGAGGAAGAGGTTGCTTGGGAAGGAAAGCGGATGCGCCGAAGGCGAGCCAAGTCTGCCTTGCTGCTGGGAAGCGGGGGATAAATGGATTGTAAGATGCCCAGGGCAAACAATCGCTCTAAGATCCGAGTCGGTTGCCCTTCTTCAAAGATCAAATCCAGTTCGTGGCGCAGGCGTTCGGGCGAAAGATCGTCCACATAAGGGAGTGCGTCGGGGATCAGCGCTGCGGTCTCTGGAGCCAGGCGGAAACCATAACGCACGGCATAGCGCACAGCGCGGAAGAGACGCGTCGGGTCATCAATGAAGGATCGAGGATGGATGACGCGGATCAGACCATGCTCCAGATCGGCGCGGCCGCCCAGGGGGTCGATCAAGACACCAAAACAGTCCGAATCCAGGCAAAGGGCCATGGCGTTGATAGTGAAATCGCGGCGGCGCAGGTCGTCGTGCAGCGTACCCAACGTTACAGTGGGAAGCGCCGCCGGCCGGGCGTAGGTCTCCAGGCGGGCGGAAGTCAGATCCCAGACTCGGGGATGGCCGGCAAAAGTTTCGGGCAAGAACCAGGTGGCCGTCTTGAACAGGATGTGGGGAGTGAGGCGACCGCCGTATTTCTTTACCAGCGATCGGCATAGGGTGATGGCGTTCCCTACAACGACGATGTCGAAGTCGTTGACCATCCGCCCTAGCAACAAATCGCGGACAAAGCCGCCCACCAGATAGGCGTGCATGCCCAATCGATTGGCCTCGCGAGCAATTAGGTGGATCAGTTCCCGTTGCTCAGGGGTTGTGAAACGAGTTAGTCGCTCGGTGATGTCCGTCATCGGTTGCAATTGTAGCAGGAAATCAGGTATAATGTGCAAGATGAAACCAGAATGCCCAAGCCCTGCCAGTCGATGCTCATCGTCCAGGTCTGGATAGAGGTATGACATGCTGTCCAGCGGCTCCCAGACCTGGTGAGCCGTTTTTATTTATCCGGCAGGGTTGTGGTGAAAGCAAGGAGCGAGATGAACATCAGCGTCTTTGGTGGGGCGCAACCGAGAGCAGGAGAGCTGGCCTATGAGGAAGCCTACCGCTTGGGTCGCATGTTGGCCGAGCGCGGTCATGTGGTGATCAATGGCGGCTATATGGGAACGATGGAGGCTGTCTCGCGCGGCGCAGCCGAGGCCGGCGGCCGGGCGATCGGCGTGACCTGCGATGAGATCGAACAATGGCGCCCGAGTGGGAAAAATCCTTGGGTGAGTGAAGAACGTCGTCAGAAGACCCTCTTGGAACGGCTACGGGTATTGATCGAACACAGCGATGCCGCCATCGGTTTGCCCGGCGGTCCGGGCACCTTGACCGAGATCGCTTTGTTTTGGAATACACTGATCGTCCGGTCCAGCTTGCAGAAACCCCTGATCCTGGTGGGGGAAGGCTGGGAGTCTGTGTTTGAGCGCTTCTTTGAGGTGTTTGACCGCTACGTTCCGGCGTCGCAACGTGCTTTGTTGCACTTTGCATCCAGCGTTGATGAGGCCATCAACATTCTCGATGGGCTCTCCCGCAAACAACTTGCGGATCCCTAAAACTATCTTTCGTTTGGAGATGGACATGGCAAATGGAAAACTCCCCACGCGCGCTGAAGACTTCTCAGAATGGTACAACCAAGTGGTGCTCCAGGCGGAATTGGCCGATTATGCACCGGTGCGGGGGTGTATGGTGGTGCGACCCTACGGGTGGGCCCTGTGGGAAAACATCACCTCGATCCTCGACAAACGTTTCAAGGAAACCGGTCACGTCAACGCAGCCTTTCCTACGTTGATTCCACTCTCGTTCTTTGAGAAAGAGAAAGAGCACGTGGAAGGCTTTTCTCCCCAATTGGCGGTGGTCACGCATGGCGGCGGTGAGCAATTGGAAGAGCCGTTGGCCGTCCGCCCGACCTCTGAAACTATCATTGGTTACATGTACGCAAAGTGGATCAAATCCTGGCGCGATTTGCCGGTGTTAATCGTGCAGTGGGGATCGGTGATGCGTTGGGAGCTGCGCACCAAGCTTTTCCTGCGCACCGCTGAGTTTTACTGGCACGAAGGTCATACCGCGCACGCCACTGCCGAAGAGGCCAAAGAGGAGATGCTTCGCATCCTGGACATCTACACCGACTTTTCGATCAACGAGGCGGCTCTGCCGGTCTTGAAAGGCTACAAGAGCGAATCGGAGCGCTTTGCCGGCGCTCAGATCACCACCTCTATCGAAGGCATGATGCAAGACAAGCGCGCCCTGCAATGCGGCACGTCTCACTACTTTGGGCAAAACTTCTCTCGCGCCTTCGACATTAAGTTCCTCGATCGCAACAACACGCTCCAGTATTGCGAAACCACCTCTTGGGCCATTTCCACGCGCATCATTGGCGCGATCATCATGACCCATGGAGATGATCAGGGTTTGATTCTACCGCCGCGGTTGGCGCCGATTCAGGTTGTGATCGTTCCAATCTTCAAGAACGATGCCGAGAAGGGTCGGGTGATGGAGACTGCCCATCGGCTGTTTGCCGAGCTCAAAGGGGCTGGTATTCGGGTCAAGCTGGACGATCGCGAAGAAGTGACCCCGGGCTACAAATTCAACGATTGGGAGCTGCGCGGCGTGCCGTTGCGAATCGAGATCGGTCCAAATGATGCCGACCGAAACGTCGTCACCCTGGCCCGACGCGATCGTCCTGGCCGAGAGGGGAAATCTTCTGTCCCGCAGGCGGCGCTTCCTCCGACGGTCAGCGGGTTGCTGGACGAGATTCAGCGTTCTCTGCTCGAGCGAGCAACTGCCTTCCTTAATGCTAACATCCACCAGCCCGGGGACTACGAGGAACTTAAATCGATCGTCGCTGACGGTTGGGCGTTTGCTTGGTGGTGTGAGAGCCCGGAGTGTGAAGCTAAGATCAAAGAAGACACCAAGGCGACTAGCCGCAACATCCCCTTCGATCAGAGCGGCGAGGGGCGATGTGTGGTGTGCGGCCGGCCGGCCAAGGTGAGGGCCTATTTCGCCAGGGCCTATTGAGCGCCGATCGGCGTTTGCGCTGAGCGGGTAAGGTAGGACGTCCTCTATGCCGGCCATTGATTTGGCGCGTTTGCGCAAGCAAGTGTCCCACTTGGCCGATCGCTTCGATGATCCTGAGTCTTTCATGCGCGCTCTACGCGATGTGCTCGATGAGTACACCAATCACACTCTGCGCACTGCTGAACGAACCATCCCCGGATCTGCTCTGCCGACGTACCGCACTCCTCAACCAGTGCTGAAACACTTGCAACGTGAACTGACCCGGTTGGCACAGGACAAGCCTCTATCGGCATTAGCGTTGGCCGATCGTCTGTGGCAAGAAGGCTGGTTGGAGACAAGTTTGTTGGCGGCTATGCTGCTGGGGGATGTTTCTCCGCGCGAGGAGCGCCTATTGCCCCGCTTGACGGCTTGGACCCAGCACGTGCGCGATCCAAATGTGCGCGCCGTCTTGTTGGACATCGGCTTGCAACGTTTGCGCCGTGAGATGCCCGAGCGTTTCTTGGCCTTGATTGCCGAATGGCTTCATCCTGAACGGCCGCGCCTGTGGGCCAATGGGATTCAGGCCTTGCTCCCATTGTTGCAAGAAGGCGGGTTTGACCATCTTCCCAAGGTGTTTGAGATGCTCAGGTCGGTGATTCAGGCCGCTCCAACTGCCATCCAAGGCGATCTGGTCGATCTGCTTCAAGCCCTTTATCGGTTGTCTGCGGTTGAAACCGTGCATTTCCTGCGCCAGACCATCCAGAGCTCACCGCATTCAATGACCGTGGTTACTTTGCGACGTATTGCGCCGGCCCTGCCTTCGGAGCTGGTCGCTCAGCTACGCGATCTCTTGCGTCCGGCGCAAGGAAGATAGGGGGAGATTAGCTGGGTTTGTCGGCCTGAGGCGCGTTCGACGCAGACGGCGGGTTCAGCCTTGGATTGAGCAGATGGCCCGAAGGGGAGTAAACATCGGGGGAAGTACAGGCTTCAGGGAAGGGGCATGGGAGGGAAGGCGCCCGGAGGGGCATACCAGTCGGCGGGATCGATGTTGGGCGTGTCTTGTCCGGGGTGCACGAGAACCTTGATGAGCGAGTGGTCGGTACATTCCACCCGTAGTCCACAGAGCACCATCTGGGTGTAGCCTCCGGCCAAGGCGCCGTCGAGCGTGTAAGCAACAACGTGGTAGCTGCCCGGAGCCAGGCCGCCGATCTGATAGGTCGTTTGATTTTCTGCGGTATCCACGTAGCGATAGCCGGAGCTGTCAACAAGGAAGGCGACCACCCGCAGGGGCGGAATGAACTGCGAGGGATAGGAGAGGGTGCCGCTGATCGAGCCGAGGGCTGGGGTGGGCGTATCGGTCGGAAGAGGGGAAGGGACGGCCGTCGCTGTTGGTTGCTCGAGGACAGCTTGCACCGTTAGCGCAGCGAAGGTTTGGGCAACGATGGCATCCAGGTTGGGGGAGGGGATGGGCGTCGCTATCGGGCCGGCAGGGAATAGGCTGCAGGAGAAGAGGAGCAGGCCGGCCATCCCCAACAGAGCGAGGCGCCCAAGGGTTGGACGCCGGCGAGGGGTTTGAGAGAACATGGGTAGATCCTCTGAATTAGAATTATAGCTGATAAGTGTGGTAAAGGCGATATACTTCCTCACTCACTGTAACAGGGCTCTTCAAGAATCTCAAGCATACTTAAAAACTCGAGTTTAGACAAACGCTATCGTCCTGACGGTTCGTCAGGGTAAGAACTTGCACCTTACCAATCGCATTTTCA
>CAKZJX010000121.1 GCA_937120535.1 uncultured Anaerolineae bacterium | reverse complement strand
TTGATTACAGAAATTACAATGCTCTCTATAACCTTTCCGGATGCAGTCATAACAGTATAGAATTATCTATTGGTCCTTTAACCAAATTTGATGTCTCGGTTCTGCAAAATGAACATTCATATCGTTAGCTCCTTTTGAACTAATTTCTCATTTGATTGTTAGTCCCGATTATAACATATACACTATTACGGAGCGGCAGAACGCTGGAATTGAGCCGTCGCATACGCAACGCCGAAACCATCCAATTTCACGATGAGAAGCATGCTAACTCGGGGTCGGCTCGAATGACTCGTTCAGCGCGGGATTGGGGATTTTGTTTACTGCCATTTACGGGTTTTTGAATTATACGTAACGGATTCGCCTAACTCAGTACCAAACCAGAGTCTATATTCATTATCACCTGTTTTTTCGTAAAATAGGGGTCCTTCTAGCTTCTGCTCAATGCCAATTTCTTGTAACGAATCGGGCAGCTTTCCTCTTTGATTCCTGAATGCCTCTATTTTGGCTACAACTCTGTTGCCCTCCTCAATTAGCTTTTGCTTCCTGCTTTGAAAACAAGCAGCAGTAGAGAAGATCAATAATGCTATAACTATAGAGGTTGTCGTGTTCCGCAAATAGATCATTGCGGATTCTCCTGCGTATAAACCGGCTTGGTTGTTCTGTTCGTCCTAGAAGGCGCATTTTTGCTGTCGTCTTCTGGAAGCGAATCATAGTTCGGAGCGTCTTTCGGATCGGTTGCTTCAAGTTTCTCTTTCAAGTATCTCTCGACTTGCTCTCCGAGCGTCAAGTTGCTATTCGCATTGAAATAGTTGATGGCAAAATCTGCTCCGAACTTATCGCTAGGCAAATCTTCATAGCTGTATGAAGAGTGCGCCGGGTCAAACCTTTCTTGAAGATAACCGTCTTGCACCGCTTCACCGATTGGATTTTTCTCTCCTTCTTGCTTGTACTTATAAGCTCTGCCAGCGTAAAAGAGAAAGTGAACCATATCAATCCAACCGCCTTTTTTCGTATAGATGTATCGCCCTTCTTTCAAGTTGAAATACGGAGTGTTTTTTGGAGTCATGCCTAAGAAGCCTTCCGTTTCGCCAAGGCGAAGCAGTGCTTTTTCAGCGTCTTGTCCTCTCTGCTGCCCGATTCTACTAGGAGATTCGTTCATAGCTTTAACAAAAGCCTCTACTGTCCCAGCCTGTTTTCTCGTTGGCTCCAATGCGCTGAAATTGGTGGGGGAGTTGGAACTTACAACGGCAGAATCGGTCATGTGTGAAACAATGGCTTCTATCTGCTCGTGCGTGTAGATCGGTATTGCAGTGCTTCGACTTGATGGTTGTGGCGCAGGTTCATCGTTGCGATTAACTGCACCGGACAAAGCGTTGGCAGCTGTGCCAAGTAGTTTCTCAATGTCCATGATGCGACTCCTGTGCAAAAAAGTCTGTGTTCAGCGAAGCAAAATAAATCTATGATCTCATACAGGCAAGTGCCAAACGCCCGAATTAACCCGCCGCCCGACGACAGCGACAACCTGCAATGTACCAGAAAAGGTTGATGAAAGGCAAGTTGGGGGCGGTCGGGTTGAATGAGTTGCTGAGCGGCGGGACGGCTAACAATGGAATTTCTTTAACAGTCCGCACCCAACGACCATAAAAGTAGCTTTCTTATGACCTTAGATGTGTAAAAGCTCAGGCGGCGGCCTCCTCCTGGGTGCCCTCGGCACCTTTCTGGTCGCGCACCCCCGGCGTAGACCAACCAAAGATGTTCGGGGCGGCGCGCGACCCGCGCGTCGCACGGATTGGGCTGGCCGCTTCCGTCATCAACGTGCTGGTTTGGCTGGCGGTCGCCTACTGGTTCTTCGTCCATTTCGCAGAACTACATCGCAAGTAACGCGGCTCGTTTCCTTGAACATCCCGAGGAGCCACCTCGCAAGCGATGCTGCTCGACGAAGGGGCGAGAAATGCCTTTCCCGCTCCTTCGTCGAGCAGCGCTGATCTTCTCGTCGATACCTCGGTAAATCCTCTTCCACGGCCTCGAAGAGGCGTTCCCTCTGCTGTCTTTCCTGAAACACTTCTCTTATGGCGGCTTGTATCGTAGTCACTGGTGTTTGCCTTCCTTGTGGGCACTTGACTTAAACTCGACTTTGACACTTTGGTCCTTGAAAACCCTTGAAACACGAGGCTTTCTTGGGTACACGGGGACTGCGCACCCCTACACTACCAGGCAGGGGTGTCTCGGGACGTGGCTGCACCCGATCGGGGGGGCGCAGGCCTACGGCCTTGAAGGCCTCGTAGACCTGCCCGACCAGTTCGGTGCGGGTGAAGGACATCGTTGGCTGGTATAAAGAGGATCCACATAAACTACTTTGGCGCCCCGTTCGTGGGCCTTGTATTCGATGAAGTTTCCAATCTGACCGAAAGCCCATGAATGCTTAATGAGTCTTTGTTCACGAGCGACGCGAATTCGCTCTCGAATGAAGCACAAATCTTCCATCACAAGACAAATCGTCGGGCTGACCGTCTTGACAACCAACAGCATGACGCGAATGATCTCATAAAACGGCAATTCCTACCACGACAGCAAGTCGTTAGCTTGCTTGCCGTAATTTCTCGTGAACGGCGTGTCCACCGGGGACGTGGCGAAAGTCACCGAGCAGTTGTGCGGCACGACGTTCTCGAAGTCCACGGTCTCCGAGCTGCGCAAGCGGCTTGATCCCATCGTTCAGGGCTGGAATAATCGCAGCCTTGCTGAGCACCGTTATCCGTTCTTGCTGGTGGACGTTTTGGTACTCCGGATTCGGGAGGAAGGACGTGTTCGCTCTCGAGCGGCCATGATCGCTGTTGGCATCAACGAAGAAGGGCATCGTGAGATTCGCGGCTTGATGTTGGGCGACAGCGAATCGGAGGCCAGCTGGCAGGAGTTCTTTGCCTGGCTGAAGAACCGGGGTCTGCGGCGGCGTTGACGTTGTGGTGTCTGATAGTCATGGCGGGCTGGTGAAGGCACTGCAGACGGAGTTTCATGGATGCACCTGGCAACTGTGCCAGACACACTTTATGCGCAACCTCTTAGTTCCAATCCAATAACTTGATTACA
>CAKZJX010000120.1 GCA_937120535.1 uncultured Anaerolineae bacterium | reverse complement strand
TGGCGTTGGAGCAGGGCTCGAAGTTCGCCATCCGTGAAGGCGGTTTGACCGTCGGCGCCGGCGTGATCACCAAGATTCTTGAGTAGGTTGGACCATGACTAAGCAGAGAATTCGTATTCGCTTGAAAGCCTATGATCATCGTATTCTTGATCAGTCTGCCAGGCGCATTGTGGAGACGGCAGAACGGGCCGGCGCCCGCGTGGTGGGGCCAGTACCCTTGCCAACTAAGATAGAACGGTTTACAATACGTCGCTCGACTTTCATCGATAAGGACTCGCATGAGCATTTTGAAATCCGCACGCACAATCGCTTGATTGATGTGTTGGACCCTGACTCAAAGACGATAGATATGCTCATGCGTCTGAACTTGCCGGCGGGCGTGGATATTGAGATCAAGATCTAGCCGTTTTCCAACGGAGATCTCGGATGGATGGAATGAACTCGTGGCTGTTCGCCAACGGATGTGCAGAGCCGGCCACGAGAACAGGTGAGTAACCTACCCTTGGGAAAGCGGCATAAGAACAGTCTGCGTCGTGGATGCTACCAACCTCTGTGCGTCGCGATCAGACGGTTGACTGTGTCGCCTGTGAGATGATGTAGTCCTAGCCCGGACTGACAGTCTCGAGCAAACTTTTGTTAGGAGAAAAAGGAGATGTTGAAAGGGCTGATTGGAAAGAAGATCGGCATGACCCAGATCTTCGATGAGCAGGGTGTTGCTCACGCCGTGACTCTCATCGAAGCTGGGCCATGTTACGTTACCCAGATTCGGACCCCGGGAAAAGCGGGGTACTCTGCGGTGCAATTGGGCTTTGGTGAGGTGTCCACGAAGCGTCTGACCGGCGGCAAGTTGGGACATCTTAAAGCAAAGAATCTTCCGCCGTTGCGCTTCCTGCGAGAATTTTGGGCCAAGAACCCCGAGGTCAACGTCGGCGATAGGGTGACCGTTGAGGTGTTCTCGGTGGGAGAGCGTGTGGATGTCACCGGTACCAGCAAGGGGAAAGGGTTTGCCGGCGTCATCAAGCGGCACCATTTCAACCGCCAACCGAAAACCCATGGCGCATCGGACCGCACACGGGCGCCAGGCGCTAGCAGTTCCAACACGACCCCGGGCCGTGTGTACAAGGGTACCCGTCGTTCGGGGCATATGGGGAGCGAACGGGTGACCGTACAAGGGCTGCGGGTCATGATAGTGGATCCGGAGCGGAATCTGATCGCTGTGCGCGGCGCTGTTCCTGGTCCGAAAGGTGGTATTGTCCTGATCAAGGAGGCGCGCAAGCAATAGGCGCGAGGGTGATGAGATGAAAGCAGACGTTTTCAACATGGAAGCTCAGAAAGTCGGCGAGGTGGAATTGCCCGCCTCTATCTTTGAGGCCAAGGTCAACGTTGATCTGATGCACCAGGCGTATCAACGCCAAATGGCCAACGCCCGTCTTGGCACCCACAAAACCAAGACACGTAGTGAAGTATCGGGTGGGGGTCGTAAGCCGTGGCGTCAAAAAGGGACTGGGCGGGCTCGCCAGGGTTCGATTCGTGCGCCACAATGGGTAGGCGGCGGTCGTGTACATGGCCCTCGGCCTCGCAGTTATCTTCAACGGATGCCCAAGAAGATGCGTCGAGCAGCCTTGCGATCGGCGTTGACGATCAAAGCCCAGGAGGCTGGGATTGTCCTGGTCGATGAGATGAAGTTGGCCGAAGCGCGCACTCGATTGATGGCGGAGGCCTTGAAGCGGCTTGTTGGCAGTTCGAGTGCTTTGTTGCTGTTGCCAGAGAAGGATCAGGTGTACGATATGGCGATGCGTTCGGCAGCGAACATTCCCAGCGCAAAAGTGCTTTTGGCATCATATCTGAACCTTCGCGATCTGCTGGGTTACGACAAGATCGTGATGCCCCTTAAGACGCTGGATGTGCTGACGGCGCGTCTTGGGCAGGAAGGAGAACAGTGAGCCATGACTACGATTTATGATGTGTTGCGCCGTCCGATCATCACTGAAAAGTCCATGTACCAAACCCGTCTGAACCAGTACGTGTTTGAAGTGGCGCCAGACGCCACTCGCACGATGGTGAAAGACGCTATCGAGACACTGTATGACGTAGACGTGGTGCGCGTCAATATCGTTAATGTCCCGGCAAAGCGTGGCCGTCGCGCCCGCAGTCGTCGTCTTCTGGTGCGCAAGTCAGGCTACAAGAAGGCGATCGTTACGCTGGCTGCCGGCCAGACTCTGCCGATGTTCGAAGGAGTGCGGTAATGGCTGTCAAGAAATATAAACCGGTGACCCCTGGTCAGCGAGGGAGGACCGGCTATACGTTCGAGGAGATCACCAAAACCGAGCCGGAGCACTCGCTGGTCGTCCCGCTGCGCAAGACCGGCGGTCGGAATATGTATGGGCGTATCACCGTTCGTCATCGTGGCGGTGGACATCGCCGCTATCTGCGAATTGTGGATTTCAAGCGCGACAAGCACGGCATTCCGGCTCGTGTAGCGGCGATTGAATACGATCCGAATCGCACGGCCCGTCTGGCGCTCCTCCATTACGCAGACGGCGAGAAGCGATACATCCTGGCACCCCTGGAATTGAAGGTCGGCGATATGGTGATGTCTGGACCGAACGCCGAGATCCGCCCCGGCAACAGCCTGCCGATTGCCAACATTCCGGTTGGAACGATGATCCACAACATTGAGTTGAAAGAGGGTCGGGGTGGGCAGTTGGTGCGGTCGGCCGGCGCAGCGGCGCAACTGCTGGCAAAAGAAGGCGATTATGCCCAGGTGCGTCTGCCTTCAGGAGAGGTGCGTTTGATCCGTCAGGCCTGCTATGCCACGATCGGGCAGGTTGGCAACCTGGACCATAGCAACATCAAGCTGGGAAAGGCCGGGCGCAAGCGCCATTTGGGAATTCGGCCGACGGTGCGGGGTTCGGCCATGAGCCCCCGCGATCATCCCCATGGTGGTGGTGAGGGCCGGCAGCCGATTGGCAAGCCTGGTCCGCGCACCCCCTGGGGCAAACCCACGCTGGGATATCGCACGCGTCGTAATAAGCAGACCGATAAGTACATTGTTCGTCGTCGTAGCAAGAAGAGTCGATAGCGATAAACGAGGAAGAGAACTATGTCTCGTTCATTGAAGAAGGGACCATACATTGACCCGAAATTGCTCAAGCGGATTGAAGAGATGAACGCCCGAGGCGAAAAGCGCGTGATTCGTACGTGGAGCCGTGATAGTGTGATCTTCCCCCAAATGGTCGGGCACACCATCGCTGTGCATGATGGCCGCCGGCACGTTCCGATCTACATTACCGAGAACATGGTGGGCCATCGCCTGGGCGAATTCGCCCCCACGCGCTTGTTCCGTGGTCATACGACCAAGGAAGCTTCGGCGAGGAAGTAGGAGAGCGGCTATGACCGATATTCGTGCACACTTGCGGTATTTGCCGATCGCTCCCCAGAAAGTTCGTCTAGTGGTGGACTTGGTGCGTGGCCGGCCCGTCAACGAAGCCATGGAACTGTTGCGTTTTGAGACCAGGCGTCCGGCAGGGCCGCTGCGCAAGTTATTGGCCTCCGCCATTGCCAATGCCGAAGAGAACTTTGGCATCAGTCGGGATGACTTGTATATTGCCAAGATTTACGCCGATGAGGCGCCCACCCGCAAGTGGCGGCGCTTCGGAGCGCGAGGTCGTTTCAAACCGATTTTGCGCCGCTCGTCGCACGTGACGGTTGTGTTGCGCGAGCGCGAATCCTAGGAAAGGACGAAACGAGTATGGGTCGCAAAGTACATCCGATCGGCATGCGCCTGAGCATCAATACCACTTGGCAAGGCCGTTGGTTTGCTGAGGGCAAGGATTATCGGGAACAGCTCCATCAGGACCTGGCCATTCGCACCCTGCTCATGGGGTTGGACTCCAAGGGCGGCGTAGCCGCCAGTCTGCCGGCCCTTAAGTTGCGCAAGAAGTTGCCGGAAGCCGTCCTAGAACGCAAAGCAGGTATTTCGTGCATCGAGGTGGAGCGCTTCCCTGGCAAAACCAAGGTGATCATCCACACGGCCAAGCCGGGCATCCTGATCGGTCGCAAGGGAGAAGGCGTCAAGAAGATTCGTCAAGCGCTGGAGTCTCTGATCGGGAAAAAGGTGGAGTTGGACATCAAGGAGATCACTGCGCCCGATTTGGATGCCTTCTTGGTTGCCGAGAACATCGCCGATCAACTGGAGCGCCGTATTGCTTATCGTCGTGCCATGAAGCGCGCCATCCAGGCCGCTATGAAACAAGGGGCGCAAGGGATCAAAATCGAGGTGGCCGGCCGTCTGGCCGGCGCCGAGATGGCCCGCAGTGTCTGGTTGCGGGAAGGACGCGTGCCCCTGCAAACGCTGCGAGCAAACATTGATTACGCCCGTTCAGAAGCTACCACCACCTATGGTCAAATCGGCGTGAAGGTTTGGATTTACAAAGGTGAAGCCATGCCTGAAGCAGAAGAAAAAGTCGAGGCGACCGAGGGCGTGTATGTGAGTGAATAGCGATGCGCATCGGGCGAGATGGAGTGTGAATTATGTTGATGCCGAAACGAGTTAAGTGGCGCAAACAAATGCGCGGTCGCCTGAAGGGCAAGGCATATCGCGGGGCAGAGGTCGTCTTTGGCGACTATGGCCTGCAAGCGTTAGAGCCGGCGTGGATTACGGCCCGTCAAATCGAAGCCGCGCGTCGCGTGATCGTTCGTGAGATGAAACGACGCGGCAAGGTGTGGATTCGCATCTTCCCAGATAAGCCCTACACCCACAAACCCCCGGAGACTCGTATGGGCGGCGGTAAAGGGAATGTGGAGTATTACGTGGCGGTGGTTAAGCCGGGTCGCATTATGTTTGAGGTCGGCGGTTTGCCGGAAGAAATTGCTTTGCAAGCCTTGCGAAATGCCCAGTACAAGTTCCCGATCAAGACCAAGATCGCTGCTCGTCATGAGGCAGGGAGTGAGACATGAAGGCAAAGGAACTTCGCAACCTGAATACCGAAGAGCTGAAAGCCAGATTGGCAGACGCTCGTGAGGAACTCATGAACTTGCGCTTTCAACGGGTGACCGGCCAGTTGACCGATACGAGTCGTTTGCGCTTGCTCCGCCGCGACATCGCTCGCATACTCACCATCCTCAACGAGCGCAACGCCGAAGAGGAAAAGGCCTTGATAGAGGAAGGTAAAGCATGAACAGACGTCGTCGTATCACTGGTGTGGTCACCAGCGATAAAATGACCAAGACGGTTGTGGTGGAGATTACCCGTGTCTATCGCCACCCGTTATACAAAAAGGTGGTCCATTCCAGCAAGCGCGTCATGGCGCACGATGAGCTTGGCTGTCGGGTGGGCGATGAGGTGCGCTTGGTGGAGGCGCGTCCCCTTTCGCGCCGCAAGCGCTGGGTGGTGGAGGCAGTGCTCAAACGCGCCTCGCGTGCAGCAGACACGGCTGTGGGAACTGTAGCTACAGTGGATGTGGAGCCCGTGTTGAGCGGTGATTCTGCAGGACAGACTGGACCTGAGAAAGCGCCAGGAGGGCAGGCATGATCCAGCAAGAGTCGATCCTGAATGTTGCCGATAACACCGGCGCGCGAGAAATCCTGGTGATTCGCGTGTTGGGTGGGTCCAAGCGCAAATATGGCCGCGTAGGCGACGTTGTCGTGGCCACCGTCAAATCGGCTTCACCGCAAGGATCAGTCAAGAAAAGCGATATCGTGCGGGCTGTGATTGTGCGCTGCTCGAAGGAGTGGCGTCGCGAGGATGGTTCGCGCATTCGCTTCGATGACAATGCGGCTGTGATCCTTGACTCCGATGGCTTGAACCCGAAGGGCACGCGTATCTTTGGACCGGTGGCGCGTGAACTGCGTGAAAAAGGGTTCATGAAAATCGTTTCGCTAGCACCAGAAGTGATTTAGGCTGGCGTGGGAGTAGTAGGATGAAACTGAAGATCAAAAAAGGTGATACCGTTCAAGTGATCAGCGGCAAATTGGAGGATAAGGGAAAACGCGGCGAGGTGATCCGCGTGATCCTCGCTGAACACCGCGTGGTCGTTCAGGGTGTCAACCTACGCACCAAGCATCAGCGACGGGTGCAGATGCGGACCGGGCGTCAGATCAACCCGGGGCGCATCAGGTTTGAAGCGCCGATCGATGTTTCAAACGTGATGCTGGTTTGCCCAAAATGCAATCAGCCAACTCGGGTGGGCATCCAGCGCGATGAGAATGGCCTGCACCGCGTTTGCAAGAAGTGCGAGGCTTTGATCGATTAGGGAGCTATGACGACCTATGAACAGATTGTTGGAACGCTATCGCAAGGAGGCCGTTCCGGCGTTGCTGAAGGCCTTCAATTACAGGAATGTGATGCAAGTGCCGCGCATCGAGAAGGTGGTGGTCAACATCGGTCTTGGAGAGGCCTTGGACAATCCGAAAGCGTTGGAGTATGCCATGGCTGACCTGATGACGATCACTGGCCAGCGGCCGGTGCAAACCAAAGCTCGCAAGAGCATCGCCGGCTTCAAGCTGCGCGAGGGCCGGGTGATTGGGATGAAGGTCACCTTGCGCAGGGCGCGAATGTGGGCTTTCTTGGATCGCCTGTTTAACATTGTGTTGCCGCGGGTACGCGATTTTCGAGGCGTTTCACCGAACGCCTTTGACGGTCGTGGCAATTACACGCTTGGCTTGAAGGATCAATTGGTCTTTCCGGAGATCGAGTATGACAAGATCGACAAGCTACGCGGGATGGAGATCACGATTGTGACTACCGCTAAGAACGACGATCAGGCGCGTGCTCTGCTGGAGTTGCTGGGAATGCCGTTTCGGAAAAAGGAAGCGTGACCTATGGCACAGAAAGCAATGCAATTTCGAGAACTTCGCCGCCGGCGGGCAGTACAGGTACGCAACCGTTGTTATCGGTGCGGGCGCCCGCGTGGCTATATTCGCCGCTTTGGCCTGTGTCGCATCTGTTTTCGGGAATTAGCCTTGAAAGGCGAGATTCCCGGGGTGAAGAAGGCATCCTGGTAGGCATAGGCAAATGGAGGTAGTGATGTCTGTGAATGATCCGATCGCCGATATGCTGACGAGGATCCGCAATGCGGTGATGGCCGGCCACACTCAGGTGGCGATGCCTAGTTCAAAGATCAAGGTTGAGATCGCTAAGATCCTAAAGGAAGAGGGTTTCCTGGATGGATACGATGTCGTGGAAGGGGAAATCCCAGCCCATAAAGTGTTGCGGCTGAAGATCAAATACGTCGGTGAGCGGCGCGAACGCCGGCCAGTGATCACCGGGCTGGAGCGCGTCAGCAAACCAGGCCGCCGCATCTACACCCGC
Source organism: uncultured Anaerolineae bacterium (assembly GCA_937120535.1). Taxonomy (GTDB): domain Bacteria; phylum Chloroflexota; class Anaerolineae; order Anaerolineales; family Villigracilaceae; genus Denitrolinea. Next base: position 75,785 of record CAKZJX010000120.1, on the reverse strand, counting down.
AAGCGCGATATTCCTTGGGTTCTTTCCGGCCTGGGGATCACCATTCTCTCTACCCCGAAAGGGGTAATGACCGGCACGCGCGCCCGCCAACTGGGTGTGGGTGGTGAGATCCTTTGTAAGGTCTGGTAAGCAGGAGGAAGGCTCTTATGTCTCGTGTTGGACGTATGCCCATTCCCATCCCGGCCGGCGTGCAGGTTCAGATTGAGAACCGGACGGTAACGGTGAAGGGACCCAAGGGCGAACTGTGCAGAACCTTCTCGCCCCTGATTGGGATCGTTCTGGATGATGGTCAGCTTCGGGTTGTTCGTTGGGGGGATACTCCCATCGAGCGCGCCCTGCATGGCACAACACGCGCGGTGTTGGCCAATATGATCCACGGCGTGAGCCAGGGTTTTGAGAAAGTGCTCGAAGTGGAAGGTGTCGGCTACCGCGCTGAGATGAGCGGTAAGAATCTATTGTTGTACATGGGATATTCCCACCCGATTGAGGTTGCTCCGCCGCCCGGTGTGAGTTTTGAAGTGGATGCCAAGACCCGTCAGATCAAGGTCTTGGGGTACGACAAAGAGGTGGTGGGGCAGGTAGCGGCCGAGATCGTCAAGGTTCGCCCTCCCGAACCGTACCATGGGAAAGGCATTCGCTATCAAGGTGAGAAGATTCGACGCAAGGCCGGCAAGGCCGGTAAGACTGGTAAGACCGGGAAAGGAGGGAAGTAAATCATGCCGAAGAAAACTCGCACAGAAGCGCGTTGGCGCCGCCACCTGCGCGTTCGCAAAAAGGTGTTTGGCACTGCGGAGCGTCCTCGTTTGAGCGTGTTTCGCAGCCTTACTCAGATCTACGCTCAGGTGATTGACGATCAGGTCGGCCGCACCCTGATTTCAGCCTCCACCATCGATAAAGAACTACGCGAGTCGCTTAAGGGCAAGAGTAAAGTGGAAAAAGCTCGACTGGTCGGCCTAGAAATGGCCCGACGCGCGTTGAGTAAAGGTATTAAGACCGTGGTCTTCGATCGCGGTGGGTTCCGCTATTTTGGGCGCGTGAAGGCCTTGGCCGAAGGGGCGCGCGAAGGTGGACTGCAGTTCTAGTTAAATGGAGTGAAGCATGTCCGAATACGATCCCACTCTTGAACATTCGGAATTGGAAGCCCAGGACGCCTATGAAGAGCGCGTGATCGAGATTGCGCGCGTGGCCAAAGTGGTCAAGGGCGGCCGCCGTTTCCAGTTCCGCGTGACGGTTGTGGTTGGCGATAAGAAGGGCACGATCGGTTTAGGGGTTGGCAAGGCGAATGCCGTCCCCGATGCCATGCGTAAGGCTTCAGAACGCGCTCGCAAGAATTTGCATCAGGTCAATCTGTTTGGGACCACTGTTCCGCATGAAATGATCGGCAAGGTGGGCGGAGCGCGTGTGTTGCTCAAGCCGGCCTCGCCCGGCACCGGCGTGATCGCAGCCGGTGGGGTGCGCGCCGTGTTGGAGGTGGCCGGCGTGCGCGATATTTTGACCAAGTCCATGGGTTCGTCGAATGTCTTGAACGTGGTCAAGGCCACGTTTGCTGCTCTGGACAAGATGCGCTCGCCGTATGTCGAGGCGGTGCGCCGCGGCAAGCCGGTCAGCGAGTTGTTGCCGTTCTGGGAACGGAGGAAGAAGCATGCCTAAGAAAGGTCAACTCCGAAAAACCCTGAAGATCACCCTGGTCAGAAGCCCGATCGGTTATCCTAAAGATCAAAAGCACACCGTGCGCGTCTTGGGGTTGCGGCGCTTGAATCAAACGGTGGAGCATCAGGATACGCCGGCACTGCGTGGGATGATCAACAAGGTGATTCACCTGGTTCGAGTGGAAGAGTGAAGCTATGAAACTACACGAGCTTGTACCCAATCCGGGTTCCAAGAAGGAGCGGAAGCGCGTCGGGCGAGGAATTTCGGCCGGCCAGGGTAAGACCGCCGGGCGCGGCACGAAAGGTCAAAACGCGCGCTCCGGCGAACAGGGCCGGCTCTATCGGCAAGGTGGCAATCTGCCGTTCTATCGCCGTCTGCCTTTCATGCGCGGCGAGGGATTTCGCCTCATCCGTCGGATCGAGTACAACGAGGTCAATCTTGATCAGTTGGCTCAGGTCTTTGGCCCCAACGCCGAGGTGACGCCGGAGACGTTGGCCGCAGCTCATTTGCTGCGTGATGAGCGCAACCCGGTTGTGATCCTGGGCCGCGGCGAGGTGAACGTTCCGCTTAAGGTCCGCGTTCATCGGATCAGCGCTTCGGCCCGCTCGAAAATCGAAGCAGCCGGCGGTGTGGTGGAACTGATCGCCTAGGTGGAATCTTCACAGGAGAAGAAATGGCTCAAAAGAAATTCTCCCTCTGGCGCTACCTGCGACATCTCTGGAACTCACCAGACATCCGTCGTAAATTGTTGATCACGATCGCCATCTTGAGTGTCTACCGCTTGGCGGCCAACGTTCCGGTGCCAGGGATCGATCATGCCGCTCTAGAAGCGTTTACTGCCACAGCGACAAGCACTGGCGGAAACTTCTTGAACTTCTTGGACTTGCTGTCTGGCGGCACGATTTCCAACTTCTCCCTGCTCTCCATGGGCGTGTATCCCTACATCACTGCTCAGATCATCCTGCAGTTGTTGGTGCCGATCATCCCCTCGCTACAGCGGCGCATGCAGGATGACCCGCGCGAAGGACGCAAGTGGATGGAGCGATGGACGTACTACTTGGCTGTTCCAATGGCTGCTCTATCGGCCATCGGACAGATCAATATTTTCAACTCGCTGGCCAATCAGACCATTGTGCCGTTTGGTTTCCACGGTGAGCTGATCCTGTCCTCGATCACCACCCTCTTGGCGATGACCGCCGGAACGATGTTTGCCATCTGGTTGGGTGAGTTGATCTCAGAGTACGGCATCCGCGGCCAAGGACTCTCGCTGATCATCTTCGCCGGCATTGTCGCCCATATGCCGAACAATCTCATCACCATCATCGGCGATGAAACCTATCGTTGGGTGCTTCTGGCCGTGATGGTGATCGTGATCGTGGCAACGATCTTTGTCATCGTCTATATCCAGCAAGGGCGACGCAATGTGCCGGTGATGTATCCTGGGCGACGCGTTGGCAATCGCATGTCCATGCCGGTCAAGGGAACGTTGCCGCTTATGGTCAACATGGCCGGCATGATCCCGCTCATCTTCGCCAGCGCCTTGCTTCAATTCCCGGTCATTGTGGCCAGCTACTTCAATCAGTCGGAAACGTTGTGGGTTAAGAACAGCGCGTTGTGGCTCCAACGCAATTTGGGCGGTGAAGGCACCCTGTATTGGCTGCTCTATTTTGTCATGGTGGTGGCGTTCACCTTTTTCTACACCACTGTGTTGTTCGATCAGCAGAATTACGGCGAAAATCTGAAACGCGTCGGCGCACAAATCCCGGGTGTCAACCGCGGAGCGGCTACCCAACGTTATCTGAAACGTGTGCAAAGCTTGATCACGTTGCCGGGCGCGCTGCTCTTGGGCATTGTGGCAGTTATGCCCTTCCTGATCAGCTTGATCCTGCGTTCGTTCAACATCAGCACTGCCAGCGCTTCGGCCGGCCTGTTTTTGGTCTCTTCCTCGGGCTTGCTGATTGTGGTTGGCGTCGTGCGTGATACTTTCCTTAACATTGAAGCCGAACTGAAATTGCATGGGTATGAAGATACGCTATTGGTGAAGTGATTTATCCGTTCGATCTCACGGACGGGAGATGCACATGCCCACTTTCATTGTCTTTCTCGGCCCACCTGGCGTGGGTAAGGGAACGCAGGCCAGAATCCTAGCCGAACGGACAGGACTACCTCACATCTCGTCGGGAGACCTGTTTCGTGAGCACCTGAAAAACCAAACCGAACTGGGACAGATCGCTCAGGGATATGTCAACCGGGGCGAATTGGTGCCAGATGAAGTCACAATTGCGATGATTCGGGAGCGCTTACGCCAACCGGATTGTCAGGCTGGTGCCATCTTGGATGGCTTTCCTCGCACCATCTCCCAGGCCCAGGCGCTGGATGCCATGCTCACTGAGTTCAACGCTCAAGTGAACCTGGTCCCCTACCTATCGGCGCCTGAGAGTGTTCTGTTGGAACGCTTGTCGGGACGATGGACTTGTCGGGCGCAGGGACATATCTACCATGAAAAGAACAACCCTCCCAAGCGCCCTGGCATCTGTGACTTCGATGGCTCAGAACTCTACCAGCGCGAGGACGATAAGTCGGAAACCGTCTTGCGGCGCATTCGAGTCTACCTGGAGCAGACGGCGCCGCTCATCGAGCACTATCGTCAGCGCAGCCTGCTGGTTGAGATTGACGGTGCGCAGGATATCGAGCAAGTCACCCAGACATTTCTTCTGGCACTGAGTCACCTGTCATGAAGTGGGCGCGCCAGATCCATCTCAAAAGCCCGGCTGAGTTGGCCATTATGCGCGAAGCCGGCCGGATCAACGCAGAAGCCCTGGCTGCCGTTAGGGTACTTTTAAAACCGGGCGTTTCTACAGCCGATCTGAACGAGGCGGCAGAAGCAGTGTTGCGCAAGTACAATTGCTATTCGCCGTTCAAGGGATATGGGCATCCGCCTTTTCCGGCGTCCATCACCGTCAGCATCAATGCTGAGTTGGTGCACGGCATCCCCAAGAAGAATCGTAAGTTGCATGAAGGGGATATCGTCTCGGTTGACTGTGGGACGGTGTTGGATGGGTTTGTGGCCGATTCGGCGTTCACCGCTGGCGTGGGCGAGATCTCGGAAGAAGCGCGGCGATTGCTGGAAGTGACCGAAGGGGCATTGTGGGCCGGCATCGAGAAGATGCGTGTCGGCTATCGCACGGGCGATGTCTCGGCGGCTATCCAGAAATATGTGGAAGACTTCGGCTACCACGTTACGCGCGAATACACCGGCCACGGCGTTGGGCGCCAAATGCACGAAGGGCCTCAGGTGCCCAACTACGGCAAACCCGGAACGGGCATTCGGCTGCGGCCTGGCATGACCATCGCCCTGGAACCGATGGTCTTGGTGGGAACCCACGAAACCCGTGTCCTTGCTGACGGCTGGACGGTGGTCTCTGCCGATGGTTCGTTGACGGCTCACTTTGAGCACACGGTGGCCGTCACTTCAGGAGACCCTCTCATCCTGACTGTCCCTTACTTCGCAGAGACCTCGACTGGCCTTGTTCAATAAGTCTGTTTACTGTAACCCGCACATGTGCCTCTCTCTTTTTGTGCTCCTTTTCAGACGGCTGTTCCGCAATCGAAAACTTACCTGGAGAACGATTTTTTGAACAAGCCCACGCGACTGGACGAAATTGAGCAGTATGTATATAATTTAAACTTTGGCTATCTAGGATGAAAAGAGCAAGGAGTCAATAGCATGAAAGTTTCCCCTTCCATTCGAAAGCGCTGTGCTAAGTGCAAGATCGTGCGGCGCAAGGGTAAGTTGTACGTGATCTGTGAAAATCCAAAGCACAAACAGCGACAGGGATAGGTGAGGTATGGCTCGTATTGAAGGCGTTGACCTGCCCCGCAATAAGCGGGTGGAAGTTGGCCTGACCTACATTTACGGAATTGGTCGGACGCGCGCGCAGGAAATTCTGGCGGCGACCAAGATCGATCCAGACAAACGCGTCAAGGATTTGACAGAAGCTGAGACGGCTGCGTTGCGCGATTACATTGTGAGGCATTACAAAATCGAAGGTGATTTGCGTCGCGAAGTGCAAATGAACATCAAGCGCCTGATCGAGATTGGCTGCTATCGCGGCCTGCGTCATCGTCGCAATTTGCCGGTTCGCGGTCAGCGTACCCGCACCAACGCGCGCACCCGCAAGGGACCCCGCAAGACGGTCGCCGGGCGTGGACGCCGACGCGGCGCTAAGAAATAAGCTAGGGAGGAGATATACCATGGCTCAAAGTGTTCGTTCTGCGCGGCGCTCCAGCGGCGCCAAAAAAACCAAACGCACCTTGTCGGTGGGGCAGATTCACATTTTTGCATCATTTAACAACACAATCGTGACGGTGACCGATCTCCAGGGCAATACCATCGCTTGGGGAAGTGCCGGCTCGGCCGGATTCAAGGGGTCGCGCAAGAGCACGCCCTTTGCTGCACGCCTGGCTGCCGAACAAGCCGTGAAAGCCGCCCAGGCGTTGGGCATCCAGGAGGTGGATTTGTTGGTGAAGGGACCTGGTCCGGGTCGCGAAAATGCCATTCGCGCTGTTCAGGCCGCTGGCTTGAAGGTGCGTTCGATTGCCGATGTGACCCCTATCCCCCACAATGGCTGCCGACCACCTAAGAAGCGACGTATATAATTCATTTGTGAGGAAGTTCTATGGCAAAATATATCGGTCCGGTTTGTAAACTTTGCCGGCGTGAAGGTGAAAAACTGTTCCTGAAAGGGGAGCGCTGCTACACCCCACAATGTGCTTTTGAGCGACGATCCTTCGCTCCCGGACAACACGGCAAGACCAGTGGTCGGGGCAGCGCCACGCGCACCGGTCGCGAGTCGGACTACGCTCGCCAATTGCGGGCCAAGCAACGCGCCCGACGCATCTACGGCGTGATGGAGCGACAATTCCGACGCTACTACGAGATGTCTCTCTCCCGCCGTGGCTTGACTGGTCTGAACTTGCTGCAAACTTTGGAGTCGCGACTGGATAACGTGATCTATCGCCTGGGGTTTGCCAGTAGCCGAGCGCAGGCACGCCTACTGGTGACTCATGGCCACTTTTTGGTCAACGGACGCCGCACCGATGTGCCGTCTATGCTGCTCAAGCAGGGTGATGTGGTGACTGTGCGCGAAGGTTCCCGCAAATTGTCTTACTTCAAGCAATTGCCTGAGTTGGCTGCCAAGCGCACCTTCCCAGCCTGGTTGACACGGGATCTCAAGAATTTGAGTGGCGTGGTAGAGCGCATGCCTGAACGCTCAGAGATCGATGGCAACCTGAACGAGCAGCTGATCGTTGAATACTACTCACGGTAGTACGGATGGGCGATCCTACCTGTTAACCTTAGGTGGGCAGGTTCTTTTGAGAATTGGGAAAGGTGAACCGTGATGGGTATCACGAACATGGTCATGCCGAAAATCGAGCGCGAAGCGGAGGCTCGTAATTACGGGAAGTTTGTGGTCAGTCCGCTAGAGCGCGGGTATGGTGTCACGATCGGAAATGCCCTCCGTCGTGTGCTGTTATCTTCGCTAGAAGGTGCGGCCGTGACATCGATGCGCATCTTGGATGTGCTGCATGAGTTCAGCGATATTCCCGGAGTGCGCGAGGATGTCATGCAGGTCATGTTGCAAATTAAGCAACTGCGCCTCAAACTGGACGGCATGGATAGCACTCGCATGCATCTTGAGGTGCGCGGCGAGGGCACGGTGACGGCTGCCGACATTATCACCCCGCCTGAAGTGGAAATCGTCAACCCCGATCTTTACCTATTCACCGTAGACGATCCCAAGGCTAAGATTGACATCGAGTTCACCGTCGCGCGGGGACGGGGTTATTCGCCGGCCAACGAACGATCCGGGCACGTGCCCATCGGCGAACTTCCGGTGGACGCTGTCTTCAGCCCGGTACGCCGCGTAAACTGGGAAGTGGGATCGGCTCGAGTGGGCCAGAGCACCAACTACGATCGTCTGGTCTTGGAAATCTGGACGGATGGCACCATCTCGCCCGAGCGTGCTTTGAGCACTGCCAGCCGCCTCCTGATCGAGCATCTGCGCTACATCGCAGGGATCAGCGAAGAAACGCTGGCGTTGCCCATAGAGAAGGAAAGCGCCACCACCCGCATTGCCAGCGAGATTGCCGAAACTCCGGTAGAAGCCCTGGATTTGTCGGTGCGGGTGTACAACTCCCTGAAGCGCACTGGCATCACCAAAGTGGGCGACGTGCTGGAATTGCTCGAGAAGGGCGATCAGGCTGTGATGTCCATTCGCAACTTTGGTGAAAAGAGCCTGGAAGAACTCCGCCAAAAGATGCGCGAGAAGGGCTTTTTGAAAGACAACGTAACATCTGCGGAGTGAGTGACATGCGACATCAGGTATCTGGTTACAAGTTAGGACGCACCAAAGGTGCCCGCATCGCTTTGCGGCGCAACCTTATCAAGCAATTGTTCCTCCATGAGCGGATTCGCACCACACGCGCCAAGGCCGCAGCCGTGCAAGGGGAGGCCGAACGCATTATTACCATCGCTCGAAATAGCATGGATAAAGACGACGTGGCTAAGGTGCATGCTCGGCGTCTGGTGGCAGCTCGCTTGGGCGACAATCGCCTCATCAAGCGCATTTTTGAAGACATCGCCCCTCGCTTCACCTCTCGGCCTGGCGGCTATACGCGTATCTTGAAGCTTGGTCCACGCAAGGGCGATGCAGCGGAGATGGTGCTGCTGGAGTTGGTGGAGGAATAGCTGAGTTCTCAGTGTTCAGTTTTTTCAGTAATCAGTCCCTGAACACTGACTGCCGATGACTGATTACTGATCATGGCACGTTACCAGTTGATCCTTGCTTACGATGGCACTCGCCTGGAAGGAAGCCAGCGACAGCGTCGGAGACGAACGGTGCAGGGCGAACTCGAAGCCGCTCTGAGTCGGATCGGTTGGACCGGTCGCTCGGTGATCCTGGCCGGCCGGACCGATAGCGGCGTTCATGCCGAGGGACAGTCCGCTTCGTTGGACTGGGATTGGCCTCACGGCCCAGAGGCGCTGCGCGCCGCCCTCAACGCCAATCTGCCTGAGGATCTGGCTGTGCGCCTGGTTCGCGAAGTGGATCCCTCGTTTCATCCTCGCTACGACGCCACGTCTCGATTGTACCGCTATCGATTGTTTTGTGACCCGGTTCGTCATCCGTTGCGGGAGCGGTATGCTTGGCGGGTGTGGCCGGCGGTGGAGGGCGAGACCCTTCAGATCATTGCCAGCCGTTTCGTCGGCCGGCGCGATTTTGCTGCCTTTGGATCGCCGATGCGCCGCGGTGGTTCCACCATACGCACGATTCTGCTTTCCACCTGGCGCCATACCAACGGAGAATGGCAGTATTGGGTGCGGGCCGATGCCTTTCTATACCGCATGGTGCGCCGTCTAGTCTATGTACAAGTGATGGTTGCCCAAGGACGACTCGCCCTCGAGCAGGTGGATCGGGCCCTTCAGGAGCAAGTTCCCCTGCCGGCCGGCCTGGCTCCAGCCCACGGTTTGTGTTTGATGGAAGTCACGTATGCAGATCAACCCAGTGTAATCGAGTAATTGGAGTTGCAATGTTCAAGACCTATTATCCGAAAGCCAAAGAAATTCAACCCAAGTGGTATGTGATCGATGCCAACGGTCAAAACCTAGGGCGTTTGGCGTCACGCATCGCCCGTATTTTGCTCGGCAAACATAAGCCGACTTTCACCCCAGGTGTGGCCATCGGGGATTACGTGATCGTCGTCAATGCCGGCGGTGTCACTGTCACCGGCACCAAGACGCGTAGCCGCCTGGACACCAAGTTCTACTACCGTCATTCGGGTTACCCAGGCGGCCTTAAGGAAGTTTCCTTGCGCGAAATGCTGAAAACCCACCCCGAACGCGTGATCCGCCTGGCTGTTTGGGGCATGTTGCCTCACAACCGCATGGGACGCAAGCTGTTGAAGCGGTTGAAGGTCTACGCCACCCCCGATCATCCTCATCAGATGCAGCAACCCGAACCTCTGCTATAAAGAAAGGAAGGAAGATGTCTGTCCAATATTACGAAGGTGTTGGCCGACGAAAAGAAAGTGTGGCCCGTGTTCGCATGATGAGCGGGTTAGGCAAGTTCCTGGTGAATGACAAAGACGTTGCGGACTATTTCACGCGTTTTGGCGACCTGCAATCCATCCTCGCCCCGCTGGCCGTGGTGGGACAAAACCCGCAGAGCTATGATATCACCGTCAAGGTGAAAGGTGGCGGCGTGACCGGCCAGACGGAGGCTGTGCGATTGGGCTTGGCGCGTGCTTTGGTCAAACTCAACCCGGAATGGCGCACCGCCCTGCGCAAGAATGGCTTCTTGACCCGTGACCCGCGCGTCAAGGAACGCAAGAAACCTGGCCTCAAGCGCGCTCGCAAGGCTCCTACCTACACCAAGCGCTAAAGCAACAGGAGGTGGGCAACAACCGCCCGCTGCTGATATGGAATTTTTCCCCTTTGCCAGGAACGTAATGCGTGGAAAGGCAACGCATTACGTTTTCTTTCTTGCCCGGTTGCCGGCGCGACTCCCTGAGTAGAATGTCCGCTCTCGATCCAATTCATCATGAGCTGCCTTTTCTACTAGCCGCACCGGCTTTGAAATCAAGCATGCTTATAGGATGATCCATGGATCTCGCTATTGTTGAACGCGCCTTGTCCAGCCTGGGTGGCTCCCTTCATGACTTCAGCCGGCTGATCCTCATCCGAGCAGAGGCTCTGGCTAATGCTCACGTACCGCCGTTTCCGCCGGAGTTCCCCATTTTGATCACCGAAATTCGCTCCGCAGAACACGCCTCCCATCTCACAACCATCCTGCGGGCCGTCTACCCGCCCAACCACCAGATCTACTGGGTTGACGAACAGCAGGCTCAGCCTGGACGGCTAAGCGATCCGATCCCTTCCTTCGGACAACAGAGCCTGTGCTGCTATCTTCCTCCCCTGCTTCCAGGGACCTCCTTTGAAGCCTTTCTCGAGATCGTGGCTCACCTGCGCGCGCCGGATGGTTGTCCTTGGGATCGCCAACAAACTCATGCCTCCCTGCGCACCCACTTGCTCCAAGAAGCCTATGAGGCCCTAGAAGCGATCGACGCCGACGACGCCGAGGCGATGCAAGAAGAATTTGGCGACCTGCTGTTGCAAATCGTCTTACAAAGCCAAATCGCCAGCGAGGCAGAGCGGTTTTCGATCACCAACGTGATCCAGGGGATATACAACAAGATCGTTCGGCGCCATCCGCACGTGTTCGGTGACACGTTGATTGACGGCGTGCAGGGGGTGTTGCACAACTGGGAACGGTTGAAAGAACAGGAACGCAATCAGAGCCAGGCAGAAAAGAAGCGAAGCGAGGGCCTATTGGATGGCGTGCCGCGTTCGCTGCCGGCCCTGACCCAAGCTCAAGAATATCAAGATCGAGCGGCGCGGGTTGGCTTCGACTGGTCCCACATTGAAGGAGTCCTGCAGAAACTCCAGGAAGAGATCGAGGAAATGAAAAACGCGCCTTCGCCCGAGCAGGCGGCTGCCGAGTTCGGCGACCTGCTGTTTGCCCTGGTCAACCTAGCGCGCTGGAAGAGGATCGATGCCGAATCGGCCTTGCGCCAAGCCAATTTGCGCTTCAAAAAACGCTTTGCTTATATAGAAGAAGCGGCTCGTGAGCAAGGGAGAACCCTCCCGAATATGACCTTGGCCGAAATGGATGCCCTCTGGGAAGAAGCCAAGCAAAACGAGCATGCCGATAGCTGACTTGTCCCTTATTCAACCGCAAAAAAAGAGCCTGAACTGATACCCCAATGTTTGCACTTTTGGGTTTCCGTTCCATATCTGGCGTTGGGTGACGGCTCGATCCGGCACATATGGTGATCTGAAACTAAAAGCGCAAAGATAGTGCTGATAGAATATCCACATGTCTACCCCAAAAAGCATTCGTAGAGATAAGGAGCAGAATTTGCCTTTTATGAAACGAGTCGGTGTGTTTGTTGACGTTCAGAATATTTATCTGACAACCAAAACCATCTACGGTCGTGGAAAGCTCAACTTTCATCGCCTGCGAGACTTTCTCCTAGAAAACGGTGCCCTGGTAACCCTGACCGCGTTCATGTCCTACGATCCGGACAATGAAGGCCAGTACTCCTTTCTTAGCGCCCTGGGATTAATCGGCTATCGGGTGATCTCCAAGCCCCTACGCAAACTGCCGGATGGTTCGATCAAGGCCAACATGGACCTGGAAATGGCAATAGAGATCCTCAGTCAGGCGACTCATCTCGATGAAATCGTCCTGGTGAGCGGCGATGGCGACTTCAAAGCCCTGGTGGACTATCTATGCAGCATGGGCAAGGTGGTCAAAGTGATCGGACCCGATCGCCTGACCTCGCCGGAGCTGATCCAAGCCTGTCATCAATTCGTCAACCTACACAAGATCGAAGGCATCCTCGACGTGGAATAAGGGCCCTCGCCCCCTCGTCCCATCCTTGAACCTCTAGCCGGCTGTATCCTCCCGCTGCATCGCCCTCGTGGTGGGAGCTTTCTAGCTTTCCAACCCCAGTTGCGCTATCGTCTAGATTATTTCCAAGGGGGTCAGCAGCGCAGGCCACCCTTCCTGCGTGAAGAGCATGGCGGGACGCCTCCGAGCCGAGCGAACCCCCCGGGCCGGCTCCCCGCAGAAAGCCGCCGCCTGCCACGGCTCGGAGCGCTCACATACGATAGGTCGAAGCTCCACAAGCTGCCATTTGGGCCGGCCTCTGTTACTCACACCGAAAACGGGCAACCGCCTCTCGCAACAGACCTTCGGCCAGATTGCCTTGAGGGGTATACGTCTTCCAGGCAAAGGCGCGGTCGCCACACATCCAGCCAGCCACCCCGCCGAAAGGGAGGAGAGGCGAGGCCGTCGTGGTGATCGGGCTGAAGACCACATTCCATTGGTTGATCTGCCGAGTCTCGTAATTTCCGAGGCGGGTGTCCAGACCGTCTTCGAGCAGAAGTTCGATCAAAAAAGTCGGGTCGCTTCCGCCAGGCGCATGTTGCCAGATCAGTTGAATGAACAACGCCGGAGTGTGTGCTGCCAGGATGCCGTTCTCGTAGGTGCTGGCCAAAGGCGAATTCGGGTTCTGCTTAGCGACCACGTCATAGAACGGCATCTCGGGTGGATGGCCAATACAGAAACGGTATTCGCAGAACAAGCCATTCAGAGAGAAGGGAGTTGCTGTGGGCTGGGGAGTTCGGCTATGGATCGTCGTTGGGCTCGGCAAGGCAGCTAGCGTAGAAGCGACAGCAGTTTGAATCCGTAGGTTTGGGTCGAGCGTTGGCCGGGCAGCGCAACCTGTAGCCAATAACAGCATGATTAGGAAAGCGAGAACACGAGACATGCGGGGGATTATACAAGAATTCGAGCGACCTGAGCTACAAAGAACGACTGGACCACATGGCGCGTTCGGCAGGTGGCCCGATGAGCTTGGTAATCCTCCTGGGCCCGCCGGCGTACTGGGCGACGCACCTCCCGATTCAGGCCCTCTTGCGCCCGCACCACGGCTTTCCCTCCCCGCTCATCTATCCAAGCCCCTCCCTGCGTGTCCATCCTTGGCTGCCTGGTCGCCATGCTTGGGTGAGCGGTGCGGCAAACCCGAATCCTGTGCCGTCCACCAAGCAAATAGAGAACCACCCGCCCAGGGACGACGTGTTGAGGCTGGAGCCATTCGGCTGGCGCGCCCGCTGCCGAGACGTTCCTCTTGTCCACTCCACTTTCCAGGCTACGGAAGAATAACACAAAACCCCATCTTGCGATCCGCCGTCGAAGCGTCCTAAAGAAGGTATAATCCAATAGCGATGGCCCGCCGGAAGACTCCCGACGATCTGAGCGTGGAAGAACTGCGCCGCTTGCTGATCGAAAAACGACGCAAGGAGCGCCATGACCGCATTGAACTCTTCCGCCGTACTGGGCGCGTAGTGGCCATGCCGGACCTCGAACCGGTTGCGGCCGACCCGGGCGCATCCCTCCCCCTGGCGGGGCCGGCCGGTCCCGAGCGATCGCCGCTCCGCCAATGGGCCGATCGTCTGCTGCTGATGGTGGAAATCCTGGCGGTCCTGGGGTTGGTGGGCGTCTTGATCAGCGGATTGGGGATTGTGCAAGACTTGAACCGCGAAGTCGTCGCCGCCCTGGCGCCCGACCCCCCTCTCCCTACTCCCTTGGTGACGGCTGTGGTCTTGCCCTCGGGTCACACACCACCCGACGCCCAAGGCAACACCCGCCCCAACGATGCCGAAATCCCCGAACACCTGCGGCCTCTGGTACAATCCCTGGCGTCGGTTCCCATCCCTACGCCGGGACCCGATCAGGCCATCCGCATTCGTATCCCGGCCATTGATGTGGACGCGCCGGTGGTGCAGGGCGATGGATGGGAACAATTGAAAAAAGGCGTGGGACAACACATCGGCTCGGCCAACCCCGGCGAACGGGGCAATGTGGTGCTCTCGGCTCACAACGATGTGTATGGCCAAATCTTTCGCCATCTCGACCGCTTGGTCCCCGGCGATGAGGTTATCCTCTACACCCGACACCGGCAATATGTATACTTGGTCACCGGTTCGGCCATCGTGGAGCCGACCCAAGTAGAAGTGATGGCTCCCACTGCCAATCCGACTCTAACGTTGATTTCCTGTTATCCTTACATGGTGAACACCCATCGCATTGTCGTGTTCGCCCGCTTGAAACCCTAACATGCTTTTAAGGAGGTCTGCATGCCCAAATCGAAGCGCGCTCGTGTTCGTCGCGCAGCGGTTCCTGCTGTTCAGAGCACGGTGGAGTTTAAGCCGGACTATAGCGATGTAAAGCGCGATCTGAAGCGCATTGGAATGCTGGCCGGCACGTTCTTTGTGGTGCTGATTGTGCTCTCGTTCTTTTTGCGATAGGCGGAGCGGCTCTAGGGGCCTAGGCCGGCCCACAAGATGTCCACCACGGTCCTGTGGCCACCGCAACCGATGTGCCTCTTCGCTCTGAGAAAGGGCACGACGATCGCCAGACGTAGCACCTTGCCTAGGGAAAATCATGGCCGATTATGATGTCATCGTCATCGGCTCTGGGGCTGGCGGGTTGACAGCCGCCGTCGCCTTGGCTCAGGCCGGCCAGAAGGTGTTGGTCCTGGAGCAGCATGATCGTCCGGGCGGGTGGACGCACTCGTTCACCTTGGGCGGCTATCGCTTTAGCCCAGGGGTACACTACATCGGCGGACTGCACGAGGGTGGGCCGCTGCGCCGCATCTATGACGGGCTAGGCCTCTCTCAGGATTTGGCGTTTGTGGAGTTGAATCCCGATGGGTACGACCATATCGTGGTCGGAGAGAAACGAGTAGACTTTCCCAAGGGCAAGGAGCGGTTGATCGAGGAGTTGCAACGCCACTTTCCCCATGAAGCAGAGGGCATTCGGGCCTATGTGAACGAGGTGGTCACGATGATGGAAGGGCTGAGGTGGTTGCGTCGACTGGATCAGCCGCTGCAAACAGTACGCAGCGCCGGCCGGCTGTGGAAGTGGGCGCGAGCGACCGGCGCCGATCTGATCAACGCTTTCGTGGGCGATCCGGTGTTGCGCGGGGTGCTGGCCGGGCAGTCAGGCGACCATGGCCTGCCGCCTTCACAGGTGTCGGCGTTTGTGCAGGCGGGGATCATGCACCACTATTTGGAGGGCGGCTACTATCCGCTGGGCGGGGCGTTTATCATCCCCAGGGCGTTTGTTCGGGCGTTGAAGCGCCATGGTGGACAGATCCGGCTAGGGACGCGCGTGAAGCGTATCCTGATCGAAGGCAAGAAGGTGATCGGGGCGGCGCTTGAGTCGGGGGAAGAGATCCGCGCTCGGGCGGTGGTTTCAAATGCTGATCCGGAAGTCACCTTCGGTATCCTGATCGGACGGGAGCATCTCTCGCCTGGCTTACGGCGTAAGGTGGATTCGGTCCATTACTCTACTTCGTGTGTGAGTTTGTTCTTTGCGACGGATATGGACCTGCGGGCCGCTGGCCTGGACTCAGGGAACATGTGGTATTACGACCACGCCAATGTGGATGCCATCTATCGAGATGGGTTGACCGACGCCTTGCTGCGCCAGGAGACGCCTGCCGGGATGTTTTTGACGGTCACGACGTTGAAGGATCCGTCTAAGATGCACAGTGGACATCATACCTGCGAGGCGTTTGCCTTTGTGAGCTACGAGGCGTTTCAACGGTGGGCATCTTCGCAACACGGAGCCCGGCCGGCCGAATACGAAGCGCTCAAGGAGGATCTGGCTTGGCGTATGGTGCGTGGCTTGGAGCGACGTATTTCGGGCCTGAGCAAGCACATTGTGTTTTATAGCCTGGGAACGCCTTTGACGAACGAGCATTATTTGAACGCGACTCGCGGCAATTTGTATGGGATAGATAAACGTCCCTCTCAGGTGGGACCCTGGGCATTTGCGACGCGCACCGAGTTCGAGGGGTTGTTCTTGTGTGGCGCCAGCACGCTTAGCCATGGGGTGGCCGGCGCGACCGCTTCGGGCTTCGAGGCGGCCAAGGCCGTCTTGAATTGCCGCAGCCGAGATTTGCTGACCCATACGGGCTCGCCAGGCCCCTTGCTGCTGCCGGCCGAGGGCCTCTCTCGTTGGCCAGAGCATCTGAAGCGCCGTATCCGCTCCGATCAACCGCCCGAAGAGGACCCGGAGAGCGAAGAATAATCTTAGGGAAAGTAGGAAAGTGTCTTGAGGGGTGTGATAGCAAGATAGTGATGGTCCTTCGATAAATGAAAACGGGCTCTCCTGGTTCGAAGAGAGCCCATCTGTTTGTTGGCAAGCGATCGGCTAAGGATTTCCTTGTTGATAGAACGTTCCCGTCTTTAGCAGCGAGACGTCGTTCACCGCTTGAGCGGCCAGCATCTGCGCTTGACGGGCAAAGTTGGTGGCCTCGGCCAGGATTTTTAGAGCGTATTCGGGGTTGTGGAATCCCATGGAGTTTTCAGCAGAGATGAAGTCCCAATAGAAGTGGGCCCGGCGATGGAGCAGGCGCGCTTGTTCAAGTAGGGCCGGGTCGGCGTTGGGGTTGGCCGAGGCGGCTGCCAGGGCGTTGATTGCATCTACGATGGCGTCTTCAGCGGCGATTTTGGTGTTGTACACCTGGTCTTGGATCAGGTTGACACGCCGCACCACATATTGAACGTCGCTATGACATTGGCCACAGGAGAGCTCAGGCATGAGCAGCGGGCTTTTGACATCGTGGCTGGAGTATTTTGCGGCGCCATCGCGAACGTAGGGCATGTGGCAATCGGCGCATGCCAGGCCGGCGTTGTAATGGGTGGAGGAAGCTGTGAAGAGTTCGTATTCGGGATGTTGTACCTTGATCATCCGCGTCTGGGTGTCGGGGTAGACCCAATCGGCAAACTTCTCGCCGTTCACCAGCTCATTTTCGTAGTATTCCCACATCTCTTCGACGGTTGTGCCTCGGCTCCAGGGGAAGACCAGGTATCTGCCCGGACCTTCAAAGTAGTATTCCACATGGCAGTTGGCACACACTATGGAACGCATTTCCTGACGGGAGAAGGTAGTCCAATCTTTGCCCTGGGCTTGTAGGGCCTCTTCCAGCGCCGGGTTGGTGACGATCAGACGCATGGTGCCGGCCTCGTGACAGTTAGCACAGCCGACGGGATGGTTGACTTGCTGACCCAAATCGCCAAAGAACGTCTTGTAAAACTCGGTCGTGCCCATCTCGGCCCATAGCCTGGGCGCGTCGGCGGTCTTGCACGAGTAGCAGGTGCCGGGGCTGCGTTTGGGATCCTCAGGGTTCAGGTTGAGGCGCTTCGTGTGACGAAGATCGATCAGCGAGTTGGCATGGCCGCGGTCTTCGTTGTAGTCTCTGCTGAAGGGCATGCCCTTGAACAAAATCAGTTGACGTGGGTCGCGCTCCAACCATGAGAGCTGCGATGAGCCGCCGTAAGTGGTCGCAATATTGTTCGCGGCTGTTTTCTGAAAGGAATTCCACTGGTTCGGGAAGTTGATCCCCCAAACGGATGAATCCGGCTCCATGGGCTGGATCTCAACCAGAGGCTGGAAGGTGCGGGGTTGAACAGGTTGGTTGCGCACATATACCAACATGCCAACCAGGATGGCTGCCAGCACGATAATGATACCCACAAGAAGAAAGGTGGTGTGTTTTGGTTGCATAGATCATTCTCCTCATCGAGATGGATAAAGGGATGCATCTTGATAGGGCGCTAAGGTGAGGCCACGAGGGCCATGGGCGACGTTGCGATGGCACTCCCAACAGAAACGTTCGAAGGGTTGCGGGCCGGCCATCAGCATGACGTCTACCGTCTGCGCATGACAACGCAGGCAATTTTCCTGAATGATGGCTTTGGATCGTTCTTTGGCCCGAATCGCGATCGGTGTTTGTCCAGTGCTAAAAACGTATACATCGTGAAGACCTTGCCGTCCTTTTTCGAGGTAATGGGCGATCGGGTTGTTGTGGGGCAGGTGACAATCTGAGCAGGTTGCCCAACGAGCATGAGCAGCGTGATAGTATCCTTCGTACACCGAATGCATGACGTGACAGTTGTTGCAGGTTTCCGGTTGGGCCCCGAGATAGGCCATTGTATCGGTTGTCCGGGCAAATATTCCCATGGCAACCACAAACGCAGCAACGGCAATTGCAACGGGAAGGGAAAGGGATCGGATTTTCATAGGCATCACCTGTATTTGCAACGCTAACGTAATTTTAAGTGAACAACCTGAGATATCTGTGACTTAAGTCGCAAAGAATTCGACTAAAGAGGGTGATTGCATGTTCTCTTGAGAACGCGGCTTTGAAACACCCCACGGCCAGTTGTGCCAATAGACACCCCCTTCCAGTTTTGCCCTGGACGCAGTATGCTTATGGGGATGAGACCCTTTGTCTTCGTGAACGTTGCGGCAACGGCCGATGGCAAGATAGATACCTGGGAACGTAAGGGGGCAACCATCTCGTCCGTCCTAGACAAGGAGCGCGTGGATCGGTTGCGGGCTGAATCAGACGCCATCATGGTAGGAGGACGAACTTTGCTGGATGAGGACCCTAAACTCACCGTCAAGAGCGAAGCGCTGCGAGCGGAGCGCGTCGCTCGTGGCTTGCCTCCCAACCCGATCAAGGTAGGTGTGGTTAGTCAGGCCCGCATTCGCCCCGATTCGGCGTTCCTCACCGCCGGCCCAGCGCGCATCCTCATCTTTACTACGACCAGCACGCCGGCCGATCAGCTGGAACGCCTGCGCGCTCGCGGCGTAGACGTGTTCGTTCACCCTGGGCCACGCGTGGACCTATCTCAGGCATTGGCTACGCTTTGGGAATTCGGTGTACGACGACTGATGGTGGAGGGGGGCGGCACGCTCAATTTCGAGTTGCTCCGCTTGGGCTTGGTGGACGAATGGAACGTGTACATTGCACCCATGATCTTCGGGGGTGCAACGGCGCCTACCCCGGCCATGGGGAGCGGTTTGGCGCGTGAACAGGCCATTCCATTGCGCTTGGTGGACAGCCAGGTTCATCCCGATGGAGGAGTGGTTCTCAGGTATGTTCTGCCCTCCAAATCACCCTAGGAACCTTGATCACTTGTTGAGAGAGCTATGTCTGACCCTATATATGACAACCTAAAACGACTCGTTCAAGAAGATCCGGAGCACGAGTGTGAGGGAATTGGGCGTGAAAAAATCTGTGTGCGTATTGCTGCTATTGCCCAACTCCCTACCCGCTTCGGCCAATTTCACATCGTCGCCTTTGAGAATAACCGCGATGGAAAAGAACACGTAGCCGTCGTGCGTGGAAACGTGGTCGGCGCCCAGGACGTGCCAGTTCGCCTGCATTCTGAATGCTTGACGGGAGATGTACTCGGCTCGCTGCGCTGCGATTGCCGCGATCAACTCGAAGCAGCGCTTGAGATGATCGGGCGAATGGATTATGGCTTGTTGCTCTATCTGCGCCAAGAAGGGCGCGGCATCGGTCTGATCAACAAGATTCGCGCCTATGCTCTGCAAGATGCCGGCCTCGACACGGTGCAAGCCAATCTGGCGCTTGGCTTTCGCGACGATGAACGGGATTACGCTGTCGCCGTTCACATGCTGCTCTCCCTACGAGTCCGCTCGGTGCGCCTGATCACCAATAACCCCAAAAAGATCGAGCAACTCACCGAATATGGGATTCTGGTGACCGACCGCATTCCCCATGTAATGAAACCCAATCCCTACAATCGTTTCTACCTGCAAACCAAAGCCGAAAAGTCTGGCCATCTTATTGACTTGAGCGACATCCGCCATCTGGAAGAGCAGGGCGATCCCCCTATTGTGAAACGCTCATCGGCCCGGCGCTGGCCGCCTGCGCGCTAAACTCTGTTATACTTGGTGCTGTGCAACATCATCGCCTTCGCATTCAGGATATCACGCTGCATGTCGTGACCGACGGTCCTTCGGATGGCCCGTCGGTTGTTTTGCTCCACGGTTTCCCAGAATTTTGGTATGGATGGCGCAAACAAATTCCTGCGCTGGCGCAGGCCGGCTTCCGAGTGATCGTCCCCGATCAGCGCGGCTATAACCTTTCTGATAAGCCGCGCGGCGTGGCAGCTTATGACATCGAAGCTTTGGTCAGGGATGTTATCGGCGTGTTCGACCATTTCGGCCTAGAGCGTGCTCGCTTGGTCGGCCATGACTGGGGCGCTACCGTAGCTTGGACGGTGGCGATCCAAGCCCCGGAACGTCTGGAGAAACTGGTCATCCTGAATGTGCCGCACCCCGATATCATGATACACTTTCTCTTGAGAGATCCCATTCAACGACGAAAATCGTGGTACATTTTCCTCTTCCAACTCCCCTTCCTGCCCGAATGGCTGCTGAGCCGCAACGACTTCCGCGCTCTGGCAAAAATACTTGTTCAATCCGGACGGCGCAATACGTTTTACGAGGCCGATCTGATGGAATACAAACGGGCCTGGGCACAGCCCAGGGCATTGACCGCCATGTTGAATTGGTATCGCGCTGCGTTTCATCGTGCCCTGCGCGGGAGATGGAGCCCGAATCGGAGACCCTCGCGTCCAGTGCGGGTGCCGACGCGAATGCTGTGGGGAAAGCACGACATCGCCTTGAATATCGAGATGGCGCGTCCGTCGATCGAGTTATGCGAGCGCGGTGATTTGATTGTGTTTCCAGAGGCCACGCATTGGGTCCAGCACGATGCCGCCGATGAAGTTAATCGTCATCTGATCGAATTTCTCGGTTGATCTCCTATGCCCCCTTTCGCCATCGTCTTGCTGATGATCTCGGCTGGGATGCATGCTTGGTGGAATCTGATCTTGAAACAATCCCCGATCAAATACCTGGCGATGAACTGGCAAGTGTTGCTGAGCGGAGCTGCGGCCTTGTTGGCCCTGTTCCTTGTTGGCTTACCGCCGTCTGTCCTATGGGGGTTCGCTGTGCTCAGCGCCTTGCTTGAAGCGATGTATTTTTTTCTCTTGATGTATGCCTACACCGATCACGATTTTTCGTTGATCTACCCGATTGCCCGCGGTGCGGCTCCGGCGCTGGTGGTCCTGTGGGCCGCTTTCTTTCTGAAGGAGATGCCTACTATCGGCGGCCTGCTCGGCATTGGGTTGATCATCTTTGGCATGGGCATCATCGGCTGGACCAACCTCGGATCAGTGTTCACCGCTCGCCCGCAACTGCGAGGCATCTTGCTGGCGCTTGGCGTTGCCCTGTTGATCTCGCTCTATACGATCGTGGACGGCATGGCTGTCAAGGCCTATCCTCAATCGTCGTTGGCCTACGCTCTCTCCATGTTTGCCCTCATGCCGTTTTTCACCACTCCGGTCGTCAGCTATCGTTTTGGGATCAAGACCATCCTACAGGCTTGGCACGTCCATCCAGGGCGCTTGCTCTTAGGTGGCGTGCTCGGCGTGGTGGCCTATACCACTGCGCTGTTTGCCTACTCTTTTGCCCCGCTGAACTATTCGGAAGCCATCCGCGAAGTGAGCGTGGTGATCGGGGCCTTCTTGGGTTGGCGTTTCCTCGGCGAGACGATGGGAGGCATCCGTCTGATAGGCGCCGCAGTGATCTTTCTCGGTATCGCCCTAATCGCTCTTTTCGGTTGACGGATGGCCGCTTCTGAATATACTCTGAACACAACTCCATAAGACCATGTCTGAACAACGTTTTCCCGAACCTACTGTAGGCATATTCATCTTCAACGCCCAAGGCGAGCTGCTGCTTCTACAAAGCCACAAGTGGCCGGGGGTCTACGTGGTTCCTGGCGGCCATGTGGAGCTGGGTGAGCGGCTGGAAGATGCCGTCCGGCGCGAAGCCAAAGAAGAAACCGGCTTGGAGGTGTACGATCTGGAATTCATTCACTTCCAGGAATTCATCTTTGACCCATCGTTCTGGAAATGGCGCCACTTTATTTTCTTTGATTTCGCTTGCAAAACCGATGGTCAACAGGTGCGTCTGAACGAGGAAGCTCAAACCTACACCTGGATCAAACCGCGTCAGGCGCTCCTGCTGGAACTGGATTCCTACACTCGTCGTTCTCTAGAAGAATGGCTGAGCCGACATCCTGAAGCTACCTGATCTCATTTGTTTGGAGCGTTTCTGTGCGTATCGTATTGTTTGCACTCTCATTAATTCTCCTGGCAGTATGGCTAAGTGGGTGTGGGCCTACTCCTACGCCGATCCCTACCCACCCCCCCGCTCCTACGGCTGCTCCCCTGCCCACCGCCACACCCGAGATACCGCTGGCGGTCTTGATTGTGCCGGCCGATATGGACCCGGCTGAGTCCAATCTCTACCAATCCACAGTATATGAACTGGCGCAAGCTGCCGGCTATCGCTTTCAAGTGCGCAATGTGTTCCATGCGGCCGATTTAGAGCCGGCGTTGAAGATCGCGGTCGTCTTGCCACCCGATCCGGGCGTTGCTGCCCTGGCAGCCGCTGCGCCCCAGACTCAATTCTTGGCCGTCAACCTGCCGGACGTTTCGCCGGCGCCCAACTTGAGCGTCATCGGCCGGCCCAATCGCCCTGAGCTGGCGGGCTTCCTCTTTGGCTACATTGCCGCCATGGTCACCAGCGACTACGATTATCGCATCGGCATGATTGCCCTGCAAGGCGATCCCGAGGCTCAAGTGGCCTTCACGGCCTTTCGCAATGGCATGATCTATTATTGTGGCACATGCCCCAAAGCCTATTACTACTTTGACATCTACGGCAACGCTTTAGAATATCCCCAACTCGTCGAGATCCCCGCCGATGAAAAGATCGAGCTCTACCCGGCCTATGGGCGGCTCCTCAAACGAAAGAAAGTGGCTATGGCATATGTGCATCCCAAAGTGGCCACGCCCGACCTGTTGACCACCCTGGGCGTGGAGGGGATCATCAGCATCGGGGAAGTTCCCCCCGATCCGCGTCCCCTCTACTGGACGGCCAGCCTGCGACCCGACTTTGCTGCTGCCATCCGCCTCGCCTGGTCTGACCTCCTAGCCGGGCGCAGCGGCCAGGTTATCTCCCCACCCCTGGCGTTGGCTGACATTGACCCCACCCTGCTCACTCCCGGCAAGCAAGCCCTGGCCGAGCAGGTGTTGGCCGACTTGTTGGCCGGCCGCATTGCGCCGCTGAGCCCCTAACTCCTCTTGTGCTAAGGTCGGTTTTGCGGCACAATTGAAGTATGAAAGTTTTGGCCGTGACCGATGAAATTGTCGAGCGCCTCTACTTCCTCGCTGCCGATAGTCACTTCAAAGATATCGGATTGCTGCTCTCCTGCGGCGATTTACCCTATCCTTATCTGGAATACCTGGTCACCATGCTGAATGTGCCGCTGGGTTATGTGCCTGGTAATCACGATCCGGCGTACAACCCCCGCCATGTGGAGAGCTACGTGGAAGGCGGTGAGAACGTAGATGGACGGGTGATTCGAATGGCCGGCTTGACGATTGCCGGCCTGGGCGGTAGTGTGCGCTATCGTCCTCATGCCGTCAACCAATACTCGCCGCTGGAGATGATGTTGCGCGCCTGGCGGCTGGGCCTCTTGATCACCCTGCAACGCCCCCGGCTGGGCCCGCTGGACGTCTTGATCACCCATTCGCCGCCGCGCGGCATCCACGATGACAAAAGTCACGTCCATCGCGGCCTGAGCGCCATCAACTGGCTGATCCGACGCTACCAACCCCGCTATCATCTGCACGGCCATGTTCATTTTCATCGCCACAACTTGACCCCATCGGTCACCCAACTAGGACCGACCACCATCATCAACGTATTTCCCTATCGAGTTATCGAGATCAACCATGCCGGATGAATTGAGTGTCCGAGTCCAAGCGGACTATCATCGCGCCCGCACCAAAGCCTTTCTGAACCACATCTGGTCGCTGTTCTCTGGAAAACCGACGCGGCTGCTCTCGTACAACGAAGTGCGTGAGAAACTGCGCATCGGTGGTCCGGTATATCGTGGTATTCGGATTGTTTCCCTAGAAAAGATTGTCGGTAGTTTGAATCGCTACCATCAGTTTGATCGGGCCTTCTTACCCTTGCAAGATGAGACCGCCGATCGCTGGCAACGCGTCAACCGCGCCTTTTATGAGGACATCAGCCTGCCGCCGGTGGTGCTCTACAAGGTGGGCGATGTCTACTTCGTTGTAGATGGTCATCATCGCGTTTCGGTGGCCCGTGAACAAGGGCAGGAGTTCATCGAAGCTGAGGTGCGCGAATGCGCCACCCGCGTCCCGCTCACGCCCGATATTAAACCCGAAGACCTGGAGATGTTGGGGAAAAAGGTGGAGTTCTTGGAACGTACCCGCCTGGATCAGATCCGCCCAGAAGCCGATATCGAGCTTACCATTCCCGATGGCTATGATCGCATGTTGGAACACATCGCCGTGCATCGCTACTTCATGGGCATTGACTTTCAACGAAATATCTCGGAAGAGGAGGCGGTCGCTCACTGGTATGATACGGTGTATCTGCCGATTGTCCAGGTGATTCGTTCGAGCAAAATCTTGAAGGAATTTCCAGGTAAGACCGAGGGCGATCTCTACCTGTGGGTGCTGGATCATCAGCACTACTTGACCTCCCAATACGGCAAACCTCTCCAACCTCCAGAGCAGGCTGTACGCGACTATTTAGAAGACATCGAGTCGTAATTCCCCATGACAAGCGATCGCTGGAGAGTGTTGTATACCCCTGCGGCGTGCGGCGCCTGGAACATGGCTCTAGACGAGGCCATTCTCGAAGCCATTGGTCGCGGCGAGGCGCGTCCCACCCTGCGTCTGTATGCTTGGGAACCGCCTTGTCTCTCGCTGGGGATTGCCCAACCGTGGGCCGACGTGGATTTGGCTCGTCTGCGCCAACATGGCTGGGAGGTCGTGCGCCGCATAACGGGGGGTCGCGCCCTCCTTCACACCGACGAACTGACGTATGCAGTGATCGGGCCGGCCGAGCACCCCATCCTGGCCGGCGGCGTGCTCGAATCGTATCATCGCTTGGCACAAGCCCTGCTGCGCGCTGTGAGTATTCTTGGCATTCCGGTCGAGGCCAAACAAGGGCTGGCCCCCGATGAGCAAACACACCAGAACCCGATCTGCTTTGAAACCCCTTCTACCTATGAGATCACGGTGCACGGCAAGAAGCTGATCGGCTCGGCCCAGGCCCGACGCCGCAAGGGAGTGTTGCAACACGGCTCGTTGCCCCTCACCGGCGATTTGACGCGCATCACCCAGGCGTTGACCTTTCCCGATGAGAGGGCGCGTCGAGAAGCCGCGGCCCGTCTGTTGGAGCGCGCCACCACCGTTGAGAGCGCTTTGGGCCGGCCGATCTCCTGGGAAACGGCAGCCCACGCTATGGTTCAGGCATTTGAGGCGGAGTTGGGGATCCGTTTCGAGCGAGGGGAACCGTCACCGTTTGAGCTAGCGCGAGCCGAGGAGTTGGTTCGCGCCAAATACGATCATCTCTCCTGGACGGAAAGGGTATAGGTGTGAAGGCCGTTCTGCCGCGCGTGATCTACGGAAATTTGGGCGATCTCGCCAGCCGCTGGGGAGTGTTGCGTGCTCTACACCGCTTGGGCGTGACTGAGGTCACGGTGTTCCGCAACCTAGCTGGGGATACGCCTCCCCTCCCCTTTCACAGCCTGCCCTATCGCCCGCTCCATAACCTGTGGCTGGACCGACCTGCCTGGCAGGCATTACGCCGCTCCGACACCGTCCTGTGGGCCGTTGGCTTGGATATGCAGGATGACTCCAGCCTGGCTCGGCTAATATATCTGTGGACCGCCTTTCGGCTGTATCGCGCTCTGGGCCTGAGGATCATTTGCTTGTTTCAGGGCGCCGGCCCGATCACGACCCGCGCCGGGCGCTGGTTGGCCCGGGCGGTGCTGGATCAAGTGGATGTCTTTGTCGCCCGTGATCCGGGAACCTCGGCCCTGATCGAGAAGTTGAATCCCCGCCCGCGGCGCATCGTGGCCAACGATGCGATCTTCCTGCCCGGCCTGGAAGACGATCGTCGGCCACACGAGGCTCTGGCGCCTCTGCTCGCCGGAGGACGGCCGGTCATCGGGGTGAATGTGCGCCAATGGTTTCATTTTGCTTCTTCTTTGGTGCCTTATCAGTTCTCGCGTCGCGCTTACCAGCATCGCTCAGAGGCTCGGATGCCTGCCTTGCTGAACGTCATGGCCGAGGTAGTGGGCCGGCTGCGCACGCGCCTAGCGGCGCGCGTGCTTCTGATCTCGGCCTATCAGCCGGGCATTCGTCCCTGGGAAGATGACCTGCCCTGGCTGGCCCGCATCAAAGCCCGCTTTGCCGAGGACGATGAGGTGCAGCTCGTCCATTGGCCGCTGGAGATGCCCCCTTACTATGATCTGATGGCTCGCCTGGATGCAATGATCGGTATGCGCCTGCACTCCTCGTTGGTGGCCTTGCGCTTTGGCGTCCCATCTGTCAACATTAGTTACACGTTGAAAGGAGGGGATATTCTGCGGCATATGGGTCTTCCAGAGTCGGTCTTTTCCTTGGAGGCATTTTTGCACTCGCCAGAAGCGATGTGGACGCGACTGGAGGCGATTCTAGCCCAGCACGAGGTGGAACATCGCCGGGTTCAGGAAGCCGTTAACCGAGCCATTGCTCACAACCTAGCCGTACTCCAGGAACTCCTACATGAGTGAAAAAGAAGCCTACTGGCAGAGCGAAGCCCCAAAATACAACTGGGCTCACGCCCGCTTGCGCTTGATCGCCCACGAGATTCGGCGAGATCGATCGGCGCGCTCGGTGTTGGATGTGGGGGCCGGCGCCGGCACCTTGGCCTACCTGCTCGGCCCTGACTACACCTATCTTGGACTAGATATCACCGGCCGCAAAGAAACCGATGAGCGATGGCCGTCCATCCGATTCTGCGATCTCGACCGACCGGAGACCCTGACCCTCTTGATCCAACATCCCTACGATGCGGTGGTCCTTTCCGGCGTGCTCGAATACGTTCAGGATTGGCGCGCTCTGTTGCGCAAGACGATCGAGTCGGCGCTTCGGCCGGGGGGCTTGCTGCTGGTCAGCGCCATTTCAGACATGTTCTATCGCACCTTGCCACGACGCCCTCATCCGGCCTGGCGTCAGCGCTTTGAGCTGCCAGTGGTGCGCGCCGCGCTAGAACATCACGATGTGTCCATCGAACGCCTCTACCCCCTATGGACGGGTGGACATCCCTGGACCATGCTCCTATCGCGTCTTTTCGCTCGGCGATCGGCGACCTTGTCCGACTGGTTTGCCTGGCTTGGCGTCAATCAGTTCTTGTTTGTCGGCCGAGGAGGCAAGCGGTGAGCGACCGTTCCCAGTCTCGCCGTGTTGGGTGGGGAGTGCTCCGCTGGTTGGTTCCCTTAGGTTTGATCGGAGGGTTGCTCAGCCGCTTGGATTGGATGGCAATCGCGCCCTTGCTGGATCAAGTCCACAGGGAGTATCTGATGCTCTCGGTGTTGGCGTTTCTGCTCTCCCAGGGGATGATCGCCGTCCGCTGGTGGTATCTGCTTCGGGTTCAGGACATCTCCTTCGGCTTGGGACGGTTGATCTGGTTGGTGCTGATCGGGGCGTTCGCTTCGAACTTTTTGCCGACCATCATCGGCGGCGATGTGATCAAGATGGCAGTGGCTGCCTACGGGCAACCACGGCGCGCCGTGATCGTGGCCTCGGTGATTGCCGATCGTTTGTTTAACCTATTCTCTATGGTGTTTTGGTTGCCTTGCGCTGCCACCCTGAGCAACCTCTTCTCCCTGTTTTTCGGCACAGGCCTGATGGCGTCCGCTGCGCCCAGCGGAGGATCCGTGTGGAGAGCGTGGCGAACCGGCATCGATCTGGCAGTTCGGGCCGGCCGCGCTTGGTTTACCTCGCCAAAAATTGTGCTAACTGCAGTAGCGCTCTCGTGGCTCTCCATCGGCTTGTCGTTCTTCTCGTTCTGGATGGTGACCGAGGCGCTCGACCTCCCCCTTTCGTTCTGGCAGGCTTCGGGGATTGCCGTGCTTGCCTACTTTGCTGCCTTGGTGCCGATCTCGATCAACGGTCTAGGACTGCTTGAGGGCAGTCTAACCGTGTTGTTGACTGCCCAGGGGGCCTCCTGGGAGCAGGGCGCCATAGCGGCGCTGTTAATGCGCTTGGTTATTGTCACCGTGAGTTTGCTCGGCGGAGTACGCTTGCTCGGGTGGCGCGACCTATTTCAGCAAGCGCGCCGCTTTCAGGAAGAACGTCTGGCCGAATCCAACCTCCCATCTGATCTCCTCTAAGGCGCCTACTCTACGCCGGCGGATTATCCAAGCGAATCCCGTGGCCGCGCACAGTTTCGATATAGCGATGGGTGGGGTCAAAGGCAGCCAGCCGATCGCGCAGACGACGGATCAAGGCATCTAACGCCTGTTCGGAGACCGCAATCGCCTGTTGTTCGCCCCACACGCCCAAAATCAGATCGGCTCGCGAGACCACCTGGCCCTGGCGCTCGTACAGCATCCATAACAGCCGGAACTGTTGGGCCGAGAGCGGCGGCGTTACCAAACGCTGGTTAACCCATACCCGCCGTGAGCGCAAATCCACGATCAACCGGCCCGGCTGCAGCGATCCTTCGGCCAGCGGAACGGTCGAATCGGAAGTGAGAAATGTAAATTTCTGAGCCAACGACACCTGAATTACGTCCCCATCTTGCAAGATAGTCGGCGCAGAGAGCAAATGATCGTTGTGATAGGTGCCGTTTTTACTGCCCATGTCCTCCAGGATCACCCCTTCGCCCGTCGGAGTCAGGCGAGCATGAAAGCGCGAGACTTGACGGTCGGCAATCACCACGTCACACGAGGCATCTCGGCCGATGACCAGCGTGCGGTTGATCATCCAACGTCGCCCCTTGAGCGACCCTTCTTGTGCGATCAGGAGAGGGAAATCTTCGGTTTTCACGACGCTCTTCCTTCTAGAAACAAGATAGGGCGATTTGTTCCACCCGGCAGCCGGTGAGAGAATCCACGTGCGGGTTCTCGAGAGCTAAAGAACCATCCACTGAATGTTTACAGATCCGCCAGGAAGCTCAACCTCTTGCTCCAGCGTACCTTCCTCATATCCTGACGATCCGCTCGCTCTGCTCAACGTTCAGGCCAGGAAGGCATTTATAATATAGCAGAAAAGCGCTTTTCTGGGCAGAATCACGCCGACACAGATTTTTCTGCATCATCTTGGAGAAGACCCCTATGCCTACACCCCTCCAGCCTGGGGAGCTGTTGCGCAACCGCTATAAGATTTGCGAACGAATCGGCCAAGGCGGTATGGGCAATATCTACCTGGCCGATGACCTTCGCCTGCAAGGTCGCTTGTGTGCGCTCAAAGAGGTCGAGTATGACCTCAGCCTACCCCCTTCCTTGCTCAAGGAGGCCCGCGAGCAGTTCCTGCGCGAGGCTACCGTGTTGGCGCGTTTGGACCATCCCAATCTGCCCAAGGTGTCGGACTTTTTTTCGATCGAAACTCGCGACTACCTGGTGATGGACTACGTGCCCGGCAAGGACTTACGCACTCTCATTCTCGAGGCGCGCCAGAAGAAAATGTTCTGGCCCGAAGAGCTGGTGTTGGGCTGGGCCAATCAAATTGCCGATGCCTTGGCCTATCTGCACGGCCAGGATCCGCCGATCATCCATCGCGACATCAAACCCAGCAACATCAAGCTAACCCCTAGCGGTTTGGTCAAACTGGTGGATTTTGGCTTGGTCAAGGTGCTGGCCCCCGGCGAAGTGACCATCACGGTGATTCAAGGACAAGGCACGGCCCTTTACACGCCCCTCGAACAATATGGCGGCGACAGCGCCCATACCGACGTGCGCTCCGACATCTACGCCTTTGGCGCCACGCTCTATCACCTGCTGACCAACGAGCCGCCGGCCGAAGCCCGTGCCCGCTTCCTCGACCCAACGCGCTTGATCCCGCCGCGCCAGATCAATCCCCATATCAGCCCTCGCGCTGAACGTGCTATCCTGTATGCCATGGCCCTCCACCCGGATGAGCGCCCGCAGAGCATTCAGGAATTCTGCGCTCATCTGTTCAGTGGCCGTGAGATTTCGACCTTACCTGTGCGCCCCATCAGTGTCCCTCGTCGTTCTGATCCCTTTTCCCTACGATGGATCGATCTCTTGCTGGCCTGGAGCGCAATTGGGTTGCTAGTGATCAGCCTGCTTGTCACCGTTCTGCGATAGGCGTTACGTTCTCCACTTCATCCATCCCCAAGCGACCAACGATCCCAACAAGCCGCCGAGGAACGTCACTCCTACCAGGGTGCCACCGTTGCCAGCCTGCAGCGCCTCAGCCGCGCCGGGCAATCCCAACGCCAGGTAGTTATACGCCAACAGCCCCCCGACCAACGCACACAACCCCCAGCGCATACCCCAAAGCGGCGTGCCCAGCGTGTTGCCAAGCCACCAGGCCAACATGCCTCCTCCCCCCAACACAAACAAGCTCAAAAACCAACCGGCCAAGCGCGGCGCGCCCTCGTTGGAGATGAATGGATTGGACAGCGGCGTAGGGGTTGGAAGCGGCGTAGTCGGAGCGGCCGTCTCAGTTGGCGCCGGCACGATCACCGTGACCACCGCTGCCACATCCTCTCGCACATCCAATTGCAACACCTCTGACTGCATGGCCGGCTCACTGGCGGCGCGTATCTCCACCAGGCCGCCTTTCTCAATGCGGAACGAAGCGCTGGCCACACCGCCGACCGTCGTCGCTTCTTGTTGCTGGATCACCGAGCCCCCTTCGTTGCCGATCGTCATCGTAAAACGTACCACCGTCCCATCGGGGACAGGATGGCCATTGTGATCAATGATCACGCCAGCGCGCACGCTCACTGTGTCGCCCAAACGCACCGACGGGATGGCAGTCGGCTCAGGGGTAATCGTTCCGGCAGGGGTTGGAGAAAGAACCGCCGGGACAACCAGCAGGAGCGGGATGATCTGATCGGGGTCAGGGGAGGTGATGTGGATTAGATCATAGCCAGTTCCTGGAATAGAGACCGGTGAAGCTCCTTCTGGCGCCAGCTCTTGATACAGGACACGCGCCGCTACGTCAATAAAGGGCGGGGTTTTGCTGTAGAAGGCAAAGACGGCAGTCAAGCGCGAAATGTCGGTGGAATCAAAGTAATAGGGAGCGCCAAACGAGAACAAGATCACCTTTTTGAAACGAAGCAGGTCCTGGCGTTCAGTCAAAAAGCGACGCACCAACACCACTTGGCCGGCAGAATTGTCGGCGATCGAGATCACCACCCAGTTGGCGCGCCGCAACGTCTGCTCCAGCGTTCCCCTGACCTTGCGGCCGTCAAGCAGATCGCTCAGGTCGCTCAGCGAGAACGACGAGAGGCGCTGGGGCAGGGCCAGGCCGCCAGCCGTGGGGCCGTAGAGCCGCAACACGGCTAGCTGCAACGCGTCCACGGCCGGCATGCTCTGCTCGGGACACGCGCTACACTGCTTCATCAGCCGCGCGTCGGTCAGGAAGACTACGTTCTCGCCGGGGTCGGGTGGCTCTGGCAATACGGCCGCCAATTCAGCGATCTCTGGACTGACCAACGTAGCCGCCCGACTGGCCACCTGGAACATCAACGAGTCGAGATTCCCGATCGCCCCCAGCTCCTGAGGGTCAGGCGTAACTACGGTCGGATCAAAGGCGCCGTAGCGCTTGTATTTCTGGGCCAAGATGCGCGCCACAGCCGCATCCACCCGCTCGGCAAACGCCGGGTCTTCCACGTATCGCTGGGCGAAATACGACAACACCTGCTTGACGGTGGCGTCGTGATCTGTGGGATCCGCACTGTAAATGTTGCCCAAGTAGAGCAAGTCGTTGCCGGCCAAGAACGCATCGCGCACGATCAACGGCGTGTTCAGCGGTGCGCTGCCCAGGGCATAGAAATTGCGCACCGCCCGACTTCCCAAATCGTCGCTCACCATCAAACCGCCGTTGGCACGCCATGCAGCGAAGGGAGGCAGCTTGAGGATCTCGCCTAGGGCCTGAGCATCGAAGCTGACCGGCCGGGTCGTCGCTCGAATGTTGCCCTGAAACCCTTGATAGCGAATATGCGAAACCAACAGACCATCGGCAACCGCCTCGGCATCGGGCGCATAGCCGGTCACCTCCATAAACGGCGCCAGCTCGATCTGCTTGAGCTGCTCCAACGATTTGCGGACAGTAGACACTTCCTCCTGGGGCAGCCGGTCGGCGCTGCCGTGACCTGGGAAATGCTTAGCGATCACCGCCAGACGATTCCGACTCCCCCGATGGAGGCCGCGCACGTAGGCCTGTCCCATCTTCCCCACCCAGAATGGGTCTCCGCCGAAGACGCGCGTCCCCAAGTCGACTGCCGGCGGGGATTGATCTGACACATCCAGCGAAGGCCCCAGCAGAAGGTTGATGCCCAACGCCGCCAACTCCTGGCCGGCAACAGCGCCCACCTGCTCCGCCCAGGCCGGCTGCCAGATGGCCCCCAAGGCCATCTGCGAGGGCAAAGGCGTCAGCCCGCTGAGGATCTGATCGGTAGGTGCGCCGTTCCCCTCCTGAAGAATACCGATCCACAACGGCACATAGACCGGCAATCGCACTGTTCCACTGCTATTGTTTATCGTTGGGATCGCAGAAGCCTGTCGCTCGATGTCCTGCAGCGCGGCGATCAGCTGATATGCGTCGCGCACCGTGGTCGGGGCGGCCGTGAAATTATCATTGCTTGCCAATAGGATCACCCCGCCCACGTGATAATTCACGATCAAATCGTAAATTGCCGAACCCTCCCCCACATTCGTGCCATGGAACGTGACCAAAAACAACTGACCCACCCGTTCCTCAGGCGTCATCCTCTCCAACACCTCTTGCGCCTCTCCCTGCATCGCAGGCCGAGCCTGCACCGGACGAGAAGCCACTATCATCATACAGAACATCAAGGACCAAACCACCCAACCCCGGGCCCTTCCAACCCCAAAGTGCGATCCCATCCCTCGGCCTACCCCTCTTCCCGCAACACGATTCGAGCTTGGACCTCGGGCTGGATATTCCCCCCCGAGATCACCACCACGCTCGGGCGATCGCGGCGTCCCCAGCGCAGGGCGGCGGCCAACGTCACCGCCCCCGACGGTTCAACGATCTCCCCATACACCCGATAGGCAAACGCCACGGCACGGGCGATCTCCTCTTCCGAGACGAGCTCAATCTCATCCACCAACTGTTTCACCAAAGGGATGGTGATCGAATCGGCTTCTACTGCGCCGGTCAAACCATCGGCCAGAGAGGGGCGATCGGGGATGCCTTCCTGCGAGCCGTGATAGAACAGGGCATGCATAAACGGTGCAACCTCGGCTTGTACTCCGATCAAGCGCACCTGCGGCAAGAGATGGCGCAACACCAGGCCGATGCCGGCGATCAGGCCCCCGCCGCTCACCGGCGCCAGGCAGGCTTCCACCTCCGTCACTCCCAAGGCCTGAGCGATCTCCAGGCCAATCGTCCCCTGGCCGGCGATCACCCACGGATCGTTGTAGGGCGACACCCACAAGCGATCGTGCTCAGCAGCAAAACGCCGGCCGGCGGCCTCGGCCTCGGGATAGCCGCCGGCCACCGTCACGATCGTTGCCCCGAGAGAGCGGATAGCGTCCACTTTGATGGCCATGGCCTGTTCCGACACAAAACACGTCACCGGAACCCCGATCAACTGGCCGGCCAGCGCTACCCCTTGCCCGTGATTGCCGGCCGACGCGGTGACGATCCCCTTGCGGCGCTCCTCGTCCCCCAGAGCGAGGACCCTATTCAAAGCCCCGCGCACCTTAAACGAGCCAGTACGCTGCCGGTTTTCCCACTTGAGATACAAATTGTGCGCCGCATCGTAGATGAATGGCGTGCGAATGATGTGCGCCGCGATTCGCGCAGCAGCCTGATCAACCCACTCGACGGGCATCATCCTCGCCTCCTCGAGCGATGCGAACTGCCAAAAGCGGATCGGGCGTGATGATCCCATCCACTCCCCAGGCGATCAAGCGGCGTATATCCTCCTCCTGTTCCACACTCCAAACATTAATCTTGCGCTTCAAACGGTGCACGCGCTGAACTTGCTGGGGCGTGACATCGGTGTAATATGGGTGAAGCGCCTGATAGTCTCCGAACATAAAGCCGAACGAGCGTCCCCACACCCCTTTCCAACCCGCCAAGGTGAGTAGCCCTCGCGGCACCTCTGGCAACAGGCGGGCGGCCTTGCTCAAATTCCAAGGCAAAAACGACGAAAAGAGCACGTTCTTCTGCACTCCATGGCGGCGCACCAAGTTACACACCGCTTCTACCAGCCCATCGCGCGGCGTAGTGTAGTTGGTTAGCTCAACGTTGATCAAAGCCTGCTTACCCAGCGTTTCAAAGACTTCCTCCAAAGTGGGGATCTTCTCGCCTCGGAACTGTTCGGAAAAGAAACTGCCGGCGTCCAGTTCACGCAGGGCGGCCAACGGCAATTGAGACACACGGCCGGTCCCATCGGTCGTGCGGTCCACAGTTGGATCGTGGATCGCCACCACCACGCCATCGGCGCTCAGCTTGGCATCTAGTTCCACCCCATCTGCACCCTGTTCAAGGGCCAATTTAAAGGCTGCTAGAGTGTTTTCTGGTGCGTAGCGTTTTGCACCACGATGAGCGAAGATCAAAGGCAGGGTCATGATCACAAATCCACGAAGTAGGATCGAGCTGCGCGATCGATCATCTCACGGCTCATGCTAGGTTCAACGGAGAGATAAGCAGCAATGTCGAGGATCTGGTCACAAATGTCCCGCGGGTGCGAAGCGCGCAACTTGCGATTGCGCTTGATGTACCACTCTTGCAATAGATACGCCAATCCCTGATCGCTGTAGGGGATCTTCTTGTCGGCCGCCACGCGTCGGAAGATCTCGCGGTATTCGTCGAAGGTCGGATCGCCGATCTCGATCTTGTGGCGCAGGCGGCGCAGAAAGGCCTCATCCACCAAGTCCTTGGGAGGCAGGTTGGTGGAGAAGACGACCAACACGTCGAAAGGCACCTCGATCTTGCGTCCGGTGTGCAAGGTCAAGTAGTCCACGCGATTCTCCAGGGGCACGATCCAGCGATTGAGCAAGTCGCGCGGGCGCACTTGTTGGCGGCCAAAGTCGTCGATCAGCAAGATCCCCCCGTTGGCTTTCAGCTGCACTGGCGCTTCGTAGAATTTATGGGTGTCGTCGAAGATCAAATCCAGAGATTCCAAGGTCAACTCGCCGCCCACCATGATAAAGGGCCGGCGGATGTGCACCCAACGCGGATCACGGCGGGTGGTTGGGCGCAAACTGCCCGTAGTTCCGGTGTGTCTCGACTCCGACTCGGAAGCTAACTTGTGGCTGACAGCATCGTACAGTTTGATCACCTGGCCATCAATGTACAGGGCATAGGGGATGTACATGGTCTGCGCCAACGCCAGGTTGCCGAAGGCGCGAGCGATGCTGGTCTTGCCGTTGCCAGGTGGGCCATATAGGAAGATAGAGGTCCCTGAATTCAAGGCCGGCCCGAGGCGTTGAAAGGTGGACTCGGAAATCACCAATTGGGAGAGCAACTGGCGCATGGTGCGCGCAGTGACGGTAATGCGTCCGCTCTTCTGGCGACGGATGGCATCGTTATACACCTCAAACGGCACCGGCGCTGGACCGGCATATTGGCTGCGCTCCAGGGCCTCGCGCGCTCGTGCAATCCCGGCGCCGGTGATCGCATAGGTATATCCCCCCTCGCCCAAGCCGCCTTGTGAAGATTTGACCTCGATCAACTTCTCCGTTTTAAGCGATTGTAAGATCGCATCGGTCACTCCTGCGAACGGCAAGGCCAACGCCTCGGCGATCTTAAAGCCGGTCATGTACCCCTGAAAGTACAGGGTCTTGAGGGTGAGATCTTGCAACCAAAGTGGCGAAAGTCCGGTGTCCTCCAAGGTGTTCAACACAGGAGGAAGGAACGTCGCGCCGGTCGATTGAGCAGTCTCTGTGGTACGGAACATCGTCAAAGCCTCCGCCAAGCAGAATAAAAATACCTTGCTGATCTGTGTGA
Organism: uncultured Anaerolineae bacterium; assembly: GCA_937120535.1. Classification (GTDB taxonomy): domain Bacteria; phylum Chloroflexota; class Anaerolineae; order Anaerolineales; family Villigracilaceae; genus Denitrolinea. The sequence goes on along the minus strand of CAKZJX010000120.1, from coordinate 39,559 downwards.
CGCCAAATCCTCACCCTGCCTGGCCGGCCCCTCACCACGGGGTCATCCCAGGCCGGCGGCCTGCAGCCATGCTGCGGTAGATCCCATCAAGTCTCTCTCCATCGAAAGAACGCCCAGATTGATAGCGGCGTAAGGTACAGGGTGAAATGATTATAGCATCATTGATAGACACCCTTGCATGATTGCTATTTCGAAAGCGGCTCAAGACTGGGCTAAAATAGAGACATGATAGAATGTCCACGATGTCGCCGAACGGAACGACAAAACCGGGCCGGGAAAACCGGCAGCGGCCGTCATTGGTATCGCTGCCTGTTTCTTAACATCAAGTACATCCCGGAGCCGAAAGCCTGGCCCTATCCATGAAGAAGTTCGGCGGAAAGCGGTCGAGCTGTATGTAGATGGCATGAGTTTGCGCCGGATTGCTCGGCATTTGGGCGTGCATCATCGCACGCCTTTGAAATGTATGAGCGCCTGGGGTATCACGGCGGGAGGTAGGCAGTCTCCCAAGGCAAGACCGATACCTGCTCATGTGTTTCAGTTTATCTAACCCACAATTTATCCACCCCATCACTTTTTAAGGCGCTTTCTGGCGCTCTCAGATATAATCTGACCGATCGAATTCGACTTTGCCCTCTGGGAGGCTCTTTATGTCTCGAATGTTTGTTCCTGGCCCCGTGGATGTAGCCGACGAAGTTTTGCAGGCCCAGGCAGCGCCGATGTTGCCTCATCGAAGTAAGGAGTTTGAGACCTTGTTCCAGCGCGTCTCAGAACGATCAAAAGCGCTGTTTTATACGCAGTATCGCGTCTTCCTGACGGCCTCCTCTGGGACCGGCTTACAAGAAGCGGCTGTGCGAAATTTTGTCGAAAGGCGAGTGCTGTGCTGTGTTAACGGTGCGTTTGCCGAGCGATGGTACGAGGTCGCTTTCTCAAACGGCAAACAGGCTGAAAAACTGGCTTTTGAGTGGGACCAGCCGGTGGACCCACAACGGGTAGCGGAGACCGTCCGCCGAGGTCAGTTTGAGGCTGTGACGGTGGTGCATAACGAAACGTCCACAGGTCTACAGAACCCAGTGCGGGAGATCGCCGAAGCGGTTCGGGCAGTAGCCCCAGAGACGTTGATCCTGGTAGACGCGGTTTCCTCGTTGGGCGGCGCCAAGATCGAGATGGATGCTTGGGGTCTTGATATGGTTTTGACAGCTTCACAGAAGTGTTTGGCGTTGCCACCCGGCTTGGGACTCGGAGCGGTTTCCGATCGGGCGATGAAGAAGGCCGAGAGGGTGGAAAACCGCGGTTGGTACTTTGACTTGGTTCGCATGGATCGTCACCGTTTGAAGGACTCCACTCCGGCCACACCGGCCATGTCGCTGATCTATGCCCTCGATAAGCAGCTTGACCGCATTTTCGCCGAGGGGCTAGAAAATCGCTTTGCACGCCATTCAGCAATGGCCCGTCGAGTGCAGGAATGGGCAGAAGGCCGTGGTTTTGCCCTATTTGCGCCAGAAGGATTTCGTTCTCAGACAGTGACCACTGTTCGGAACGAACGCGGTTGGGAGGTCTCGGCAGTCAACAAGTTCCTGCTGGAGCGGGGCATGCGCATTGCTAACGGCTATGGAGCCCTAAAGAACGTCACGCTCCGCATCGCTCATATGGGTGAGATCCAGATGGAAGACATCGAGCATCTATTGGAAGCGCTCGATGAGTTCAGTCGCCGGGCCGGCTGATGGACGATCGGTTTTGTTTTTGAATGGCAGATAGGGTCAGGGAGATCTCTCTGGGTCTCCCTGGCTGTTTTTGCTTTGCCAGACTACCCGAAAGCCCAAAAAGCAGCGTGTCACCCGGTCGACGAGGATGATGATGAAGATTAGTCTCCTTTTGGTCCCGATCAAGGTGAATCTTTCGTCTTTCTGCTTCCTCGACCTTGCTTGGGACAGGCGGGTCGGGTAGCTGCTCGGCGTAGGCTTTGACCCACAAGGAAACGGTACGATGATGTACACCCAAATGCCGTGCCATTCAACGCAAACTCATCCCATGCACATCCAGCTCGATCGCTTTCCGCCGAACTTCTTCTGGATAGGCCCGGGCTTTCGGCTCCAGAGTGTACTTGAAAAGCCTGCAGCGATACCGATGACGGCCGCTGCCGGTTTTTCCGGCCCGATTTTGTCGTTCCGTTCGGCGACATTAGTAGACATGCTATCCTATTCTTATTAGCCTATTTTTGAGCTATTCCCTGACCCACTTTCATCCCCCAATCTCCCTACATTTGAGTATCATATCCCCTGACAGACGCAGTTTGCCACTTCCTTCTCGGAGGCCTCTTATGACCGGACTTCATGGTCGCCCTACCTTTTCCTTGGAAAATGATTGGGTACGCCTGGATGTCCTGACCAATGCCTTGCGCATCGTCCGCTTCCATCTCAAAGGCCATGCCAACCTGTTGGCTGAACTAGCCGGCCCTGCCATCCCAACCCCCTATGGCGATTTCCACTTCTACGGCGGCCATCGCCTCTGGCATGCGCCGGAAGCCATGCCGCGAACGTATATTCCGGATCGCGACCTCCAGGTGAACTTAACGGCGAATGGGATACGACTCGATCGGCCGGCTGAGCCCTGGACCCAGATCGCCAAGAGCTTGGAGATCCGCCTCAACCCCGAACGCCCACAAGTGATCTTGCAACACGAACTGCGCAACGATGGCCCGTGGCCGATCCAACTCGCCCCCTGGGCGTTGACCATGTTTCGCCTGGGCGGCGTGGCCATCTTTCCCCTGCCGACCGATAACGCCGACCCAGAAGGACTGCTCCCCAACAGACACTTCGCCTTCTGGCCCTATAGTCGCCTCAACGATCCCCGCCTGATCCTGTACGACCGCGTTGCGTTGGTGCGCGCCATGCCCGCCTCGCCTCCGTTCAAGTTCGGTTATTTCAACCCCTTCGGCTGGCAGGCCTACCTCCTCGAAGGAGTGCTGTTCGTCAAAACGTTTAACCCTCACCCAGGCTTGCCCTTTCCCGATGGCGGATGCAACACCGAAAGCTATTGCAACGACCAATTCATTGAATTGGAAAGCCTGGGCCCGCTGCAGACTTTGGAACCAGGGCAGACAGCGCTTCACGTCGAGACCTGGGACCTGTACGATTCGCTCGAGCACTCCCCTCTCCCCGCCGAGATACAAACCCTGCTCAACCAAGAACGCTTCCTTTAAGACCTCCAGGCGGGGTAGACCTCCCCAGACACTGTACCCTCCCCAGCATCTGAGCTGGCTTGATATTGTCGAAGCCGTTCCATCTGTGTTATAAACACCACATGCGATTTCACACCTCTGCCATATCGGCCGGCCTGCTGCTCGGCCTTGGCCTCGCAGCCATTCAACCCGGCGATCGCTGGGCCGGCTGGCTCTTGTTTTCCCTTCTGTTCTTGGGTGTTTTGTACTCGCTGCGCGCTGTTGCCTTCTGGGCGGCAGATCTCTCCCGTCAACCTTCTGCCGTTTCATCCCTGCTTGCCTTGCTCTATCTTGCGTTTTTTCTCCGCTTGGCCTTTGGCGTTGCTCTGTACATGGGATTGCCGATCGGTGGTCACCCCAACCCACAACACCAGGCCGGCTATATCTTCTTCGATTCCCATCGCCGCGACCTGCAAGCCTGGGAGCTCGCCCAATCCGAAGCGCCCCTCTGGAATGCTTTCAACAAGAATTTCTACTCCGATCAGTATGGTGGCCTGTTGGCGCTGCTGACACTGCTTTACCGCTATCTCTCGCCGGATGCGCATCGTCCCCTTCTGCCGGTGTTGTTTGGGGCCTGGGTGGCAACCCTGGGTGCAGCCTTTCTTTGGAAAGCATCAACTCACAAATGGGATCAGCGCCTGGCTCGGCTTGCCACTTGGATCTATGCGCTGTACCCCGAATCCTTGCTGCTGGGCAGCGCGCAGATGCGCGAGCCCTTTCTGATGGCGTTTGTGACCATAACCATGGCCGGCTGGGTTCTCGCCCACGAGCGCCCGACTCCAACCGGCCCAGCAAAGACAACCGAACGGGAAGGCTGGCTGTGGTTACTCCTCGGCTTGCTTGGAATGCTGATCGTCTCGCCGGCCATTGCCTTGTTGACCTTGATCCTGATCGCTGGCTGGATGTGGGTGACCCAAGAACATCGCCAACTCTCATGGGTCATGCTGGCCGCTGCCATAGTCATCTTTCTGGCAGGAGTTTACCTGCTAGCTTGGGGGTTGGAACGCGACCAACCCTTTGGCTCCTCTCCATTCGGGACGATATTGACCTGGTCGCGCCAGGCGATCCGCTGGGACACCTATCAACTGGTGCGCGGCTCGGGTTGGGTCCAGAAACTCTTTCAAGAAATGCCGGAAGAGCTACATCCCCTCTTCGTCATCCTCTACGGCACTACACAGCCGGTGCTCCCTTCCGCATTTATCGAACCGACGGTGCCCTTGCTACGTGCCTTGCACATCGTTCGTGCGCTCGGCTGGTATGCTCTGGTTCCCCTTCTGTTCTACGCACCATTTGCGATCCTTCGTGTAGAACGAGATGCTTCTCGTCGTCTCTGGATATGGCTGTTGGTCATCACCTGGATCTGGATCTTGCTCTGCGCTTTGCGTGGCGGAGCGGATGTATGGGACAATCCCCGTTATCGGGTGATCCTGATCGGGGTACAAGCATGGGTAGCGGCCTTTGCCTGGCTCCATCGCGATCGCTGGTTGGGACGTTGGTTGGCCGCGGAGGCGATCTTCTTGATTTTCTTCACTCAATGGTATATCAGCCGTTACTATCGCCTGGGTCCCCAACTGCCGTTCGGCCTGATGATCCTGCTGATCGTTCTGCTAGCAGTGGGGGTTTTTGTGGGAGATTGGTGGTGGAAGAGACGCTCTCGCAGGCATACACCAAACAAGCATTCAGGGTCAAGAGCTGACTAACTTTTCGGTATAATTCAACGACTGAATTTTGTCCACCATTAAGGAGTTCCTCATGCCCACTGCGCTTATCACCGGCATCACTGGCCAAGATGGTTCCTATCTTGCCGAATTTCTGCTTTCAAAAGGATACCGAGTCATTGGAATGACGCGGCGGGCGAGCACCACCCATTACGAGCGGATCGAACATCTGCTCGATACCATCACCCTCGCCCAGGGAGATCTGGCCGATCAAGGTTCTCTTCTAGCGATCCTCGAAGAATACCAACCCGATGAAGTCTACAATCTCGCTGCCCAGTCGTTTGTTCCCACCTCGTGGCACCAGCCGGCCCTCACTGGCGAAGTGACCGCCTTGGGAGTGACGCGCCTGCTGGAAGCCATTCGCTACATCAATCCCAAGATTCGCTTCTATCAGGCCTCTTCCAGTGAGATGTTCGGCAAAGTGCTGGAAGTGCCGCAGCGCGAAACCACCCCCTTCTACCCTCGCAGCCCCTACGGTGTGGCTAAGGTATACGGCCACTACATTACTGTGAACTATCGCGAGTCGTTCAATATCTTTGCCGTCTCGGGCATTTTGTTCAATCACGAATCGCCGCGGCGCGGCTTGGAATTTGTCACCCGCAAGATCTCCGACGGCGTAGCTCGCATAAAGCTTGGTCTGGCCAAAGAGCTTCGCCTGGGCAACCTTGAAGCCCAGCGCGATTGGGGCTTTGCCGGCGACTATGTGGAAGCTATGTGGCTCATGCTCCAGCAGGATCAACCGGATAACTTCGTGATCGGCACTGGCGAGACCCATTCGGTGCGAGAATTTTGTGAGATCGCCTTCGAATACGTTGGGCTTGATTATCGTGATTATGTGGTAGTGGATCAACGCTTCTACCGGCCGGCCGAGGTAGACTTGCTCATTGCTGATCCCACAAAAGCCCATCAGGCGCTCGGCTGGGAGCCGCGCGTGAGTTTCCGTCAGCTGGTTCAGATGATGGTGGAAGCCGATCTCAAGCGACTAAGCCAAGCACGACATGCCTGAGCTCTCCCTGATCGTTCCGGTTTACAACGAGAGACAGAATCTCCCCCTGCTGTTCGAGGCCATCTACGCCACCCTTGCTTCTTCGGGACGAACCTGGGAAGTTATCTTTGTGGATGACGGTTCACACGACGGAAGCACGGATGTGTTGCACGATGTATTCCAACGCGACCCCGAGCACGTTCGAGTGATCGTGTTCCGCCGCAACTTCGGCCAGACAGCCGCTATCGCTGCCGGTATCGATCACGCACAGGGCGACGTAATCATCCTGCTGGATGCCGATCTTCAAAACGACCCGGCCGACATTCCTATTCTGCTCGCCAAGCTGGACGAAGGATACGACCTGGTAAGCGGCTGGCGCAAGAACCGTAAAGACAATGCCCTAATGCGCACCTTCCCCTCGCGCGTGGCGAATTGGCTGATCTCGTTGGTCACCGGCGTCCACTTGCACGATTACGGCTGTACCCTTAAGGCATATCGGCGCGAAGTGCTGGCGGGCTTTCGTCTCTACGGGGAAATGCATCGCTTTATCCCAGTCTTTGCCCATTCGATTGGAGCACGCATCACCGAAGTGGAAGTGCGTCATCATCCCCGCAAGTTTGGCAAAGCCAAATATGGCCTAGAACGCACGTTGAAAGTGATCCTTGACTTGTTTACTGTGAAATTCCTACTGGATTATGCTGGAAAACCCATCTATCTGTTCGGTGGGACCGGTTTGGTGCTGATTGGACTGGGCATGGCTGACCTATTCTACCTATTCCTGCGCCGCTTCTGGGGCATCCCGGCGGCCACATCCCCTCTCCTACTGGTCGGCGTGATGTTTGTCATTATGGGCTTTCAATCGATCTTGATGGGATTGATTGCCGAATTGCTGGTTCGCACCTACCACGAGTCCCAGAGCAAGCCCACGTACAGCATCCGCACCATCTTAGAACAAAAGGAGTGATTTTTGCCGCTCGTCAGCGAGGAAATCGTGTCTCGAGCATCCCTGCGCATCTTGGTTTTGATCCACGAATATCCGCCCGTTGGGGGAGGGGGAGGTGCTGCCGCACGCGATATCTGTCGAGGTTTAGCCCGACGCGGGCACCACGTCACGGTGCTCACTGTCCACTTCCGAGGCTTGGCGTACCGAGAACAGGATCAGGGAGTGGAGGTCCTTCGCATTCCTACATTGCGACAGCAACCCTATCGAGCCAGCTTGCTAGAGATGAGCCTATTTGTGCTAGGAGCCCTCTGGGCCGGCTATAGATTGATTCGGGAACAGAAGCCCGATGTGTTACATGCGCATTTCGCCGTTCCGGCCGGTGCAGCGGCCTGGTTGCTCTGGCGTTTGACGGGCATCCCCTACCTTCTCACGGCCCATCTCGGCGATGTGCCCGGTGGCGTTCCAGAGAAGACGGCCGGCTGGTTTCGCTGGATCAAGCCATTCACCCTGCCTATTTGGCACAACGCAGCCCAGGTGATCGCTGTCAGTCGCTTCACGCGCGACCTAGCCCAGCAATCCTATCCGGTGCCCATTCAAGTTATCCCCAACGGCGTCCCTCTCGCTGCGTTGGCGCCTGCGGAGATCGTGCTCCATCACCCTCGGCGGATTGTCTTCGCGGGCCGGCTTGTCGAGCAGAAAAATCCGCTCCAGGTGCTGCGCACCTTGGCCACCCTGCGCGATTTGCCCTGGGAATGTGTGATGCTCGGCGACGGTGCCCTGAGGGAGCGCGTCTGGGCCGAAATCGAACGCCTTGAACTGAAGGATCGGGTTCGTCTTCTGGGTTGGGCGACACCTGAACGCGTACTCGAAGAATTCCGCCAGAGCGATGTTCTGTTTATGCCATCTCGCTCCGAAGGGCTACCTGTGGTCGGCGTGCAAGCCCTAGCCTGTGGCTTGGCATTGGTGGTCGGGCGCGCTGGCGGCTTTGTGGAATTGGTGGACGGCAACGGCTCTCTGCACGACGCCGACGATACCAAAGGCATGGCTGCCGGTTTACGGTGGTTGTTGTCGGATGCCGATGCGCTGCTTGCCGCCCGCCGGCGGAGCCTTGAACTGGCACAAGCTTTTGATCTAGAACACGTGATTGTAGCCTACGAGAAGACCCTTCTCGCTTTGGCAAATCCCTCTCTTTCTCAATAAACAACACAGTTAATTGACGCATCCTATGCTTGCATGTATAATTTTCGCATCCCCGCTCGGGGATTTATCGAGGCCCAATGGCGCTACGCGGTAACCTTCGAGACTTCACAGTCATCCAATTGCTCAACCTGATCAACTTGGCCAAAAAGACCGGCACGCTGGTGGTGGATGGGCCAAACGAACAGGCTCATGTATCGTTTCGGGACGGCAGATTATCCTACGCCCGAATTGGAAACGAGGACAATCGATTGGCTTCCATCTTGCACCGTGCCAGCCGCCTGACCGTCAACCAATATCGCGCTCTGATCGAACGAGCTGGCCATGTAAGTGACAAGGAACTCGGCTTGATGCTCATCAACGCTGGCTATATCCAACAAGACGAAATCCTCACTAGCTTACAGGCTTACTACACCGATGTGGTCCGTCGTTTGTTCACCTGGGTCGAGGGCTTTTTCCGATTTGAACCAAACCTCTTACCCCCCGACGACCGCATCACGGTGCGAATTGAACTAGAGAACATTATCATTGAAGGAGCGCGACAGTTGCGCGAATGGGAACAGTTACAGGACGAGATTCCCAGCCTGGATATGGCCTTGAAGTTCACCGATCGTCCTCTGAAGAACATCAACCTGAGCGTCGAAGAGTGGCGAGTCGTCTCGTATATCAACCCCAAGAACACCATCCGTCAGATCGCAGCCGCCAACAAAATGAGCGATCTAGAAATTCGCCGTATCGTATACGGCTTGTTGCAAGCTGGGCTGGTGGAAATTGTCCGCCCAGAAGGTATTAAACCGCCTACGCCGGTGCGCACCTTCCCCAGCGAAGATCGGGAAGAACAAAAATCTCTAGTCAATCGGCTTATCGGGCGTATTCGCTCATTGTAAATCTACACTAGATAAGGAATCGGGACTTATGCAAACAGTTAAGATGGTGGTCACAGGCCCCTTCAATGCCGGCAAGACCCAGTTCATTCGATCGGTGAGCGAGATCGACGTCGTCTCCACGGAGCGTAAACTGAGCACGCGCGAAGAGCGTTCCATCAAGGATATGACGACGGTGGCGATGGACTTCGGTCGGATCACTGTGGATGAAGACCTGGTGCTTTACCTGTTTGGCACCCCCGGCCAAAAGCGCTTTGACTTCATGTGGGAGATCCTTTCAGAGGGCATGCTCGGCTTCATTGTCATGGTAGACAGCACTCGTCCCGAAACCTTCCGTGAAGCCCGCAGCATTCTAGAAACCTTTCGCGCTTATGCCCCTACCCCCTATGTCGTTGCCGCTAATAAACAAGATAAAGAAGGGGCTTGGGATGTGGAGGATATGCGCCATGCGCTGCGCTTGGACGCTAAAACCAAAATCCTGCCCTGTGTGGCCACCGATCGTGAGTCGGTAAAAGAAGTCCTGTTGGCTCTCCTCTACAGCATCTTGGCAGAAATCGAATCGGATGAATGAATGCTTGGAGGTATCTTTCGATAGCCTCAGTGACCTTCTATACGAAGACCGTTCCCTTCCTGTTGGCGGAACAGCCTTCGTCTCTATCGTAGCCGATCTCCCGTCGAGAAGCAGTAGCCGTGTCTTCCATTACGACCGATCAAGGCATTGTTCATTACGAAGTATACGGCCGTGGACGCCCTGTGATTCTGCTCCATGGCTGGTTAGGTTCGTGGGGGCTATGGCAGGATACGATGTCGTACTTGGGAAAATTCTATCGCACCTACGCCCTGGATTTCTGGGGCTTCGGTGAATCGGGCAAAAAGCGCGATACCTACACCGTCCACGACTTCGTCAGCATGGTTGGACAGTTCATGGAGCAATTGGGGATCGTGCGGGCGCCATTGGTTGGCCATAGCATGGGGGGGACCGTGAGCTTGATGGCGGCGATCCAATATCCTGAGCGCATCAGCAAGGTGATCGTGGTGGGATCGCCGATTGTGGGTTCATCCTTGGCCCATCTGTTGAAGTTAGCAGGATATCGTCTGAATGCTCTAATCCTTTTCAATATGATGGGCGTCTTCCGAGCCTGGATGCGCTACCATTACTCACGTGTGATCTGCTCTGACCCTCGCTTTCCCGACATGATCGATCGCGATATTTCGCGCACCACGCTGGAGTCGTTCTTGCTGAGCATTGCCTCCTTGCGCCGCACGGACCTGCGTTCGTCACTCCACAAGATCAAGGCGCCCACCATGGGTATCTATGGAGATAAGGATAAAGTAGTTGATCCACGCCAATGGCAAGTGTTGTTGAACGGCATCCCACATGCTCGCATCGTCCGATTCGAGAACGCCGGCCACTTCCCGATGTTGGAGGAGCCGCTCAACTTCAGCCGTCACCTACAGGCCTTCCTGGACGAACACCGCACCACGCCTCTCCAGCAACAAGCGGCTCGACCGGAGAACATCACCTTATGACCCCTCCTTCCTTCTTCTATCCGAATTCCATGGGACGTATTCTCCTGGAATCTCTGGAGGAAGTGATCGGAGAAAACGACGTGCGCACCCTGCTAAGCCGGGCCGGCTGCGCCGACCTGATCGCCAACTACCCCCCCTACGACTCTCAACTGGCTTTCCCCTTCTCCACCCTGAGCCGTCTGTTGGACGCTCTAGAACAAATCTATGGCTCTCATAGCGGACGCGGAGTGGCTCTGCGCGCCGGCCGTGTGGCCTTCAAATATGGCATTCGTCACTATGGCGCGCAGCTGGGGGTCTTTGAGAACACATTCCGCCTGTTGCCCTTGAAGACGAAACTGCGCCAGGGAGGAGAAGCACTAGCAGAACTGTTCAATAGCCACACCGACCAGCGCGTGCGCCTAGAAGAAAGGGAAGGAAAATTGCTGTGGATCATCGAGCGCTGTCCGCTGTGTTGGCAACGTCAGGCAGAGGGGCCGGTTTGTCATTTGGCCGTGGGCTTGTTACAAGAGTCCCTGTATTGGCTGAGTAATGGTAAGATATTTGATGTGCAAGAAACTGCCTGTATCGCTCAGGGTCATCCAGCCTGTATGATTGAGATCAATCTAACCCCGCTAGGGTAGCCCCCGCTTTGCTTGCCCATGGGGTGCCCAGAGCGAACTCTTTCGGGCCAACAAAGGTTTTGGCATGCTTCGAGTGATCTTGCCTGCGCTGCATCATATTCCTCCTTTCAATGAGCTGGCTCGCGACTTGCGGATTCAAAACTTTCCGCTCTGGTTGTGGCAACGGAACGTTTTGGCGCCCTACGTAAGTCGCGAAATCGAACTAACGCCTCGCGAACCCCTGCCTGTGCTGCGGGAGCCGATGATCGTTCATCGCGACAATCTGTTCTTCGATCACGAATACATTCGTGCCTTTCTGACCGCCGCGCAAAAACGCAACCGGCCCTGTCGGGCTGCTCTTTCGGCAGAGGACCCGGCGTTTCGGGAACATGCTCTGCCGCTCTCCACGTCGTACACCCCGGCCGGCAACCTCTACTTGGCCGATCTGTGGTACTACCCAAACGGACCGACAGCCGACGTGGACCCCTTAGTGATCGATCTCGACTCCAAAGAGGTAGGGTACTATCATGTGCCCACCTACATGGCCGATCAAAGCGGCGATTTGGTCTTTCAGGTTCCGCGCCGCGCTCTGATCGCCATCGACTCGTGGGTTCACGTCTTCATTGCTGATATTGTGTTTGGATTGTTTGCACGCGGCCTGCGCTTTGAGACGCGCCTAGAACGCGACTTGGGCTTCAAGCTGGGAATCTTGTTTAAAGCGCTCTACGAAGGACGACAGGTTTTAGAGTGCTCCGAGCTCGTCAAGATCGGCAAAAACTGCGTGATCGATCCAAGCGCCATCATCCATGGTCCGACCACGATTGGCGATAATGTCACCATCAACGCTGGGGCAGTGATCGAGAATTGCATCATCGGCAACAACGTCAACATCTCGCAGGACGTTCAACTGATGCTCTCCGTGGTAGGCGATGGAGCGTTTCTACCCTTTCGAGCCGCCCTGTTTATGACGACGGTGATGGAACACTCGATGATTGCCCAGAACACCTGTCTACAAATGTGTGTGGTGGGGCGAAACACATTCATCGGTGCCGGCTCCACCTTTACCGACTACAACCTGATTCCGGTGCCCATCCGGGCTCGAGATGGAAACGACCAGCTCAGCCCGTCTAACCGCCCGGTCTTGGGAGGATGCGTAGGGCACAATTGCCGTATCGGCTCGGGAATGATCATCTTCCCAGCCCGCACCATCGAGTCGGACGTGGTGTTATTCGCTTCAGGCGAGCGCCGTGTCATCGACCGCGATATCCGCTATGAGGACAGCGATCATCATCGTCTGCCAAACGCCCATTTGCATCGGCGTCTCTATCCTCGCAGCGATGAGGAAGCTCAGAGTGCTGTAGTAGAATCGTGGTGATGGATTCGTTTGCATTTATCGTTCATCCGATCAACGTCAAGCGCGATGTGCAGCGAAAGTTCCCCTTCCTCGGGCGCATCCTGAGCGAGCGGCAAATTGAATTTTTCGCTCAGTTTTTCCCGCCGGTTTATCTATCTGAAGTGGAAGGGATCGTCTCGCAGGCGACTGGCAAAGAAATTCGGGGCTGGTTGTTGGCTTGCCCACTCACGCCGCACCAGCTGCTCACCCTTCCTCAAGAGCGGGTATACCGTAAGATCATCGAGACCGGCCGCATGGCCGAACGCCTAGGAGCACGCATCTTGGGTTTGGGGGCGTATACCTCGATCGTTGGGGATGCTGGAGTCACCATCGCCGAACACCTGGAGGTGCCGGTGACCACCGGCAATGCGTATACCATTGCCGTGGCCGTGGATGCTCTGCGGAAAGCCGCCGAGGTGATGGAGATTCCTCTCCAGGAGGCCAGCGCAGCGGTAGTAGGGGCTACAGGGTCAATTGGCCAGGTGTGCGCCGAGCTGCTGGCCGGGGAGGTGGCTCACCTGACGCTGACCGGTCGTCGGCAGGAAGCGCTCGAGGAGCTGCGCGACCGGCTTCGGGGTCAGGCGCGAGGCGAGGTGACGATCAGCACCGAGATGCGTTCTCTGTCCGATGCGCAGTTGATCCTGACCGTGACCAGCGCCGTCCACAGCGTCATTCACCCTGAACACTTACGTCCGGGCAGTGTGGTGTGCGATGTGGCGCGTCCTCGCGATGTTTCTGCAATGGTAGCCGCAGCAAGAGATGATATATTAGTGATCGATGGCGGCGTCGTGGACGTGCCCGGCCCAGTGAATTTCCATTTTGACTTCGGTCTCCCGCCCGGCAAGGCGTATGCTTGTATGGCCGAAACCATGGCGTTGGCTTTGGAGGGCCGTTTTGAAGACTACACTATCGGACGAACGATCTCGCGCGAACGTGTGGAAGAGATCGCCCACATTGCGCATCGTCATGGATTCCGCTTGAGTGGACTGCGTTCTTTTGAGAAAGAAATCACTTTGGACCAAATCGAAGCCGTGCGCCGGAAAGCCACGCAGAGGCGCCATTAGCTCCTGGAGGCTTGTATGGGAAAACCTCGACTCCTGATCGTCGAAGACGATGCTGATATCGCCAACATGCTGAAAATTTATTTCAATGGGTTAGACTATGAGGTCGACATTGCGCCGCGCGGTGAACTTGCTCTGGAGAAAACCCGTTCGGCATTGCCTCACCTCATTGTTCTGGATATCATGCTGCCCGATATCGATGGCTATGAGGTTTGCCGCATTCTGCGCACCAATACCCGCACCAGCCATATTCCCGTGATCTTCCTCACCCAGAAAGACGAACGCAGCGATAAGTTGCAAGGGCTGGAACTGGGCGCTGATGACTATATTACGAAACCTTTCGACATCGAGGAACTCAAGTTACGGGTGCAAGGTGCCATCCGGCGCTCGGAACGTGAAAGCTTAACCGATCCTCGTTCCGGATTGCCCGCCGGCCGGCTGATCGAAGAACAACTGCGACGCATCATCCGCGAGCAAGACTGGGCCTTGCTGGATATTCGCATCAATCATTTTGAAGCCTTCCGGGATGTCTATGGCTTTGTGGCCGGCGATGATGTCTTGCGCTTTACTGCTATGTTGTTGACCGAAGTGGTAGATGAATTGGGCACGCCGAGCGATTTCATCGGTCATCCGGGTGGTGACAACTTCATTATTATCACCAAATACGAAGCAGCCGAGACCCTTCGCGATCGGATTAAAGCCCGCTTTAGTGAAGAAATCCAGACCCATTACAATTTCCTGGATCGGCAACAAGGGTATATGCGAATGCCGACGCCAGATGGGGGAAGCATCCAAGTGCCATTTATGATCCTGGCGATCGGCATAGTATCGCCACGCCATCAGACCTTTGCCGATATTCGTGAGATCACTGAGCTGGCGGCCGAGGCGCGTCGTATGGATGCTGCCAAATAAGTAGGAGTTAGGATAGGGCTATGTTTAGCCAGGCCGGACTCGGGCTATATCTGCTTGTGAGCGGTTTAATCGCTCTGCTCCTGATCGGGATGATCCTGCGTCTGTTGCCGCGCCCGAAACAGTGGCTCGAGTCGGCTTTGCCGGCGTCGCTTTTCGAATCTTATCCCGGTGTCTCCTCTCATGATGCCATCCTGTTTGTAGGAGCTGGCGGTCGTATAGAATACATCAATCCGATCGCACGCGAGTGGTTTGGCTTGGCAGAGGGGGAACTAGCCGATCTGGAACGCCTCTCACGACGTGTGCGCCCTTCCGAGGAGTTTCTGCAACTTTGCGCCCAAGAAGGCCAGAAACGATTTTCGATCAACGGGCGCCTGGCTGATGCGGTTTCTTACCGCTTGCCTGGGCCGGCCCCGGTGATGCTGGTCACCCTTCGCACTCTCGAACTCTGGTCGGCAGAGCAAGGGGAAGCTCCGGCCGGCTCCAGCGCCCTCCTCAGTCTGATGGCCGAACTCAGCCGAGCCATTCACGCGCAACTCAGCCTAGAGGCCACTCTGCGGACGGTCTTCCAGAGCGTGCGACGCTTGATCGCTGCCGATTTGATGGAGATTCTGCTAGAAGACCCAAGCTCCCCCTCTTCGACGATCTATCGTTACGAGGAAAGCGGCGGAACAGCACGGGCAGTGCGCACGAGCCACAGTCAGTTCAGTGCCTTTGCACCTCTTCTCAAATCCGAACGAAAGCCAATCTTGCTGGCCGATCAATCCTTCTTTGAGCCACAGACACTATTTCCGACATTCAAGGCCTACCTAGGCGTCCCCTTGATTGTCCAGGACGAATACATCGGCTCTCTTGAGATCGCTCAAGTCCAGTCCGGCGGTCTGCGCGAGCAAGATGCTGAGCTCGTGAAGTGGATTGCCGATCACGCCGCCGTCGCCTTGCGCAACGCCCAACGCTTTGAAGCTGAGCGGACTCGTGCTGAGGAGCTGGACGGTCTGGCGCGCATCGCCCAGGCAGCCACGGCCATTCAGGAGCCCCAGGAACTATTTGAGCGGTTGACTGGCATCACCTCCAAACTTTTACCTAACATCGAGATCCTTGGTTTTCTGCTCTACGACGAAGCTGAGCGACGCCTCGAGGCGAAATCCCCCTTTCAGGGCTTGCCATCTAGCGTGATCCCTGTCTACCGAACTTCTATCCCACCCGATAGCCCGGCCGAGAAATATCTTCGCAACCCTAGCCCTCTCTTTCTTGACAATGCTGCGAGCGATCCGATCATCCAAGACCTAGGGCTACAAGGGATCGCTCAGATGGCTAGCCTGCGCGAGACGATCTTTCAGCCTTTGATTACCGGCGGACGCTTCATCGGCTATTTACAGGCATCTAACCATCGTCTGGGGCCGGCCCCCTTCTTGCCGGATGAAAAACGGCTGTTAGAAATCATCAGTGCTCAGGTGGCCATCCTGATCGACAATGCTCTACTGATCCAGCAGGCCCGCCAACGTCACCAACGCTCGGAGGCCCTGCGTCGTATCGCCAGCTTGGTGGCTTCCTCGGCCACCCTCGACGAAGTGCTGCAATATTCGGTGCACGAACTAGCACAATTGCTGCGTGCAGATTTTGCCGCCATTTATCTGATTGACCCTCACACCTACCAGCTGCGCGCTCATCTTGGGTCGGTATGGGGTGTTCCGCAAGAGATTGCTCCTAAGCTGGCGGTTCTGGATACCGATCTGCGCACTCTAAAACGCGCCACCGTTTCAGGTTCACAACGGGCGTTTCACTTTGACCAACTCAGCAGCGACGAACGCGTGTCGCCGGTCTACCAGTCCATCATCCAGAGCCTGGGTGTGGAGTCGGCCCTCTTGGTCCCGCTGCTGGCACGCGACAAGAGCGTGGGAGAGATAATGTTCGGCAGTCGCACGCCGGGCTTCTTTAGCCCAAGCGATTTGCAGACCTTGTCCACCGCCGCCGGTTTGCTGGCCGCTGCTGTGGAAGGCGCCGCCCTGCGCAATCAGACGGACGACACCCTGCGCCGCCGCCTCGACCGCTTATTCTCCGTGGCCCATGTCGGTCGTGAACTGAACGCGTTGCTGCCGCCTGCGCGCTTACTGGAGATCCTCTACGAACAGAGCCTATCGCTTACCCGAGCCGATTGCGGCGCCCTTCTGATATTCGACCCCGACTCGCCCGACGAACCCCGCCTGACCTCGCACCTGGGCTGCCCAGTCCCAGACATCCTCTCCCCCCTGGCGCAACACGCATTGGCCGAGGGCATCCCGAAGCGCATCGCTGACCTAGGAGAAGAGGGAGACGCATCCCACCCTGGCGTGCGTTCAGCGCTGATCGTGCCGATCTTGCATCACGGGCAGGCGCTGGGGGTGATCGAATTGCATGCCCAACAGCCAGACGTTTTCGACGACATTGCGTTAGAGAGCGTCCATCTCCTCGCTCTCCAGGCTGCGATCGCCCTGCATAATGCCTATCGCTTTCGACAACAGGCCGAACTGGCCGAACAGGCCCGCCAGCGCGCTGCCTCGCTATCGCTGCTCGCCGAGGTGGCTTCGCCTAGTACTTATCAGCACCCTGTGGAGCAGGCTTTATTGGCCATTGCTTCGGCGATCCAGCGAGCCACTCCCTTCCAAATCGTTCTGATCAGCATTTATGAACCGGACACCGATTTGCTCCAACGGGTTGCTGGTATGGGCATGCCGGCCGAAACCCTGCAAGAGCTGCTCTCTCGCAAGCAACCGCTCAAAAGCCTGAAAACTTTGCTCTGCCCTGAATTCAAGATTGGGCGAGCCTATTTCATCCCTTCTGAACACTTGCCGGTCATCCCGGCCGATGTGCACACCGTGGTCTTATCGGCAGAGCAAGAGGAGGCCGAGTCGGGCAACGCCTGGAAACCGGAAGACCTCCTGCTCTTCTTGCTGGAAGACCCACAAGGCGCACCGCTGGGTCTACTCAGCGTGGACAGGCCGCGCAACAATCTGCGCCCTGATCGTCTCACGTTAGAAATCTTGGAAATCTTCGCAGCGCAGGCCGAACTGGTGATCCTGCAGCATCGCCAACGACAAGAATTGCTCAACCGCATCGAATCGCTGACCGCCGGCCTCCAGCGCCAACAGCGCCTGTTGGCCGTTACTCAAAGCGACTTACCCACCCTGCTGCACAAAGACCTGGATCAAACGATTGCCATTCACGATCTCGATCGACGCGTCCATCGCTTGCGCGCCGGCTTGGCGATCGCTGAAACCGTCAGCGCCCAGATAGACGCTCCCTCCGTGATGTTGGCGTTGGGCCGTGAGATGATCACCCGTCTAGGCATGGCCGTAGCCTTGTTGGCCGAGGAAGCGCCCGATGGCCCTCGTCTCACTCAGATCCTGGGAAGCGTTCCCAAAGGCACAAATCCAGAAGCTCTCTTCGGTCAACGCAACCCATTGCGAACCGCGATGCAGACCGGCCAGGCAATTGTCATTCCCAACCTGGATGAGAACGAAGAATGGCGCGACGCCGCTCTGTTGGTTAGTCTGCGCGCCCGCAGTGTGATCGGCCTACCGATTCAGATCGGCGATCGGGTTGTGGCCGGCGTGTTGGCCACCTCGCCAGAACCGCTGGCCGGCCTCACCGAGGAGGACCGCCAGATCTACGATCAGCTCGCCCGTCAAACCGGCATCGTTCTCCAAAACATCTCCCTGCTGGCCGAGACCCGTCGTCGCCTGCAAGAAGTGAACCTGTTGCTCGACTTCAGCCGCCAGTTGAGCGGGCTCGATCTTGGCAACATCGTGCACGCCTTGCTAGATAGCGCCCGTCGGGTGATCACCGCAGCTCACGCCGGCTTCGTTCTCCTGTGGGACCGCCAAGCCCTGCGCCTGATTCCACGCGCAGTGGCCGGCTACGCCGACAATCAAGAAATGCTCAAGCTGACCTTTGCAGCCGGCGAGGCCTTGCCAGGCGTGGCCTTTGCCTTGGGCCGGCCGCACCGCGTGGACGAAGTCAACTTGGCCCGCGATTATCCTCTGGATACCGAAGCGCTCTTGCACTACCGTCAAGTCACGGGTGGTCGCGTGCCGGTATCTAGCCTGGCCATCCCGATCGTGGCTGGCGAGCAAAGCCTGGGCGTCTTGGTGCTCGACAACTTCAACACTGTAGGAGCCTTCAAAGCAGAAGACGAAGCTCTGCTTGTGTCCCTGGCCCAGCAGGCTGCCCTCTCGTTGGAAAACGTCCGCCTAGTGCAGGCTATGCAAGAGCGCGCCAGCCAGCTTCAAGCGTTGACCGACGTTGCCACCACCATCACTGCCCGCTTGCAACGTCGTGAGCTGATCGACACGCTGCTCGATCAACTTCTGTCCATCCTCCCCTACAACACCGCCACGCTCTGGCTGCGTGAAGAAGATGAACTTATCGTATATGCTGCGCGTGGCTTCCCCAATTCCCAAGAGCTGATCGGCGTCCGCGTTCAGATTGCTGACAGCAATCTCTTCCAGCAAATGATCCGGGCCGGCCGTCCGATCACCATTCGAAATACCCGCCAGGACCCACGCTTTCCCGTGGTTGAACCAATGCGCCTATCCTGGATGGGCATCCCCCTGATCACCAAGGGCGAGGTCATCGGCCTGGTTGCCCTAGAGAAAGAGCAGCCCAACTTCTATACCGACGAACACATCCAGATCGCCACTACCTTTGCCGGTCAAGCCGCCATAGCTCTAGAAAACGCCAACCTGTTTGAGGAGAGCCTGCGCCGTGCCGCCGAACTAGATGAACGCTCTCAACGCTTGGCCCTGCTCAACCGCTTCTCCTCTGCCCTGAGCGGCCTGCTCGACACCGACCGCATTCTCGAGCTCTGTGCTCAGGAACTGATGGACGGCTTTGCCGCCACGCGCGTTTCGGTGCTCACCGTGGAACGCGGCCAGATCCTGTGGAAACTCAGCCTACCTCGCGCTCGACGCCCCTTCATCAAGCCCATTCCTCGCGTGCCGCTGCTCGACCGCCTACATGAGTCCCAGGGCGTATACGCCAGCGACGACGTTCAATCGGATCATGACCTGCATCCCCTGCTCGATTGGCTTGGCCTTGACACCCGTAGCCTGATGATCCTACCGCTTGGCATCTCCCAAGCGTGGGCGTTCATCCTGCTGCACAGCAACCAACCCGCCCGCTTCGGAGTTACCGAGGTGGAGCTGGCGCGCACCATCGGCAATCAAGCCTCGATCGCCCTAGAAAATGCTCGGCTATACCAGTCCACTGTGCAAACCGCTGAGCGCTTGGCGATCCTTAACCAGGTGAGTAGCGAGATCAACGCTAGCCTGGACCCCGAGGAGATCTATGTCTTCATCCATAAAGCAATTCAGCGCTTGATGCCGGTGGATGGTTTCTTGCTGGCCTTGCGCGATAAGGAACAGGGCGATCTGGAGGGCGTGTATCGGGTAGATGGTGCCCGGCGCCTGCCTAACGAGCGCCTGACCATGACAAGCAAGATGCGTGAACAGGTGATCGGCCAGGGAACGCCTATGCTGATCTCGTCGAAAGACCAAGCCAAGGAACTCAATGTTGCCTTTAGCGAACGCGGCATCCCATCATCTGTGCTGGCAGTGCCGATGGCCATCGGTGGTGAGATCGCCGGCCTGTTGGCCATCCTCAGCTACCAACCTAACGTTTACACTCAGGAGGACCTGCAGATCCTGAGCACCTTGGCCAACCAGGCCATCGTTGCCCTCCAAAATGCCCGCCTGTTTGCTGAAACCCAACGCCTGGCTGCAGAATTAGAACAGCGCGTCATCGAACGCACAGCCCAACTGCAACGCGAGCAACAAAACACCGAAACCCTGCTACGCATCCTAACCGAAGTCTCCTCCAGCCTGGACCTGGATCGGGCCTTGAACCGCACTCTGGCCCTGCTCAACGACGCCATCGGCGCTGAACAAGGCACAATCATGCTCCTCCATGCCGACGACAATATGCTCCATTATCGCGCTGGCTATGGTTACCTAACATATCGGGCTTTTGAGGAAAGTCGGGCGGTTACCTTGCGCGTGGGCGAAGGCCTGGCCGGCTGGGTAGTGCAACATCGTCAGGCAGTGTTGGTAGAAGACCTCCACCAGGATCCCCGCTGGGTTCGTCCCATCGGCGGGTCGCGTGAGCACCGCTCCTGTGTGGTGGCGCCGCTCATGGTGGGCGAAGATGTGATCGGTGTGCTGATGGCCTTCCATCGTAAAGTGGGCTTCTTTAGCCCCGAAGTGCTCAATCTAATGCAAGCCATCGCCGCGCAAGTGGCTGTGGCGATTAACAACGCCCATCTCTATGAACTGATTCGCGACCAGGCCGAACGCTTGGGCACCATGTTGCGCAAAGAACAAGAAGAAGCCAGTCGTTCCCAAGCTATTCTCGAGGCCGTGGCAGACGGTGTATTGGTTACTGATGCCGACAACAATGTCACCTTCCTGAACAAGTCGGCCGAGCGCATCCTCCATCTCTCGGCCGAGCAGGTGCTGGACAAGTCGCTGGAAGACTTTATCGGTCTGTTTGGTCGAGCTGCGGCGACCTGGATGCAAACCATTCGCCGCTGGTCAGAGAATCCCGCTTCTTATCGACCTGGGGATACCTACGCCGAACAGATCGAACTGGAAGACAAGCGCATCGTGCAAGTCCACCTGGCGCCGGTCATGTTGCAAAACGATTTCCTGGGTACGGTGTCCATCTTCCGCGATATCACCCACGAGGTCGAAGTGGATCGGCTGAAGTCAGAATTCGTGGCTACGGTCAGTCATGAGTTACGCACCCCGATGACCTCGATTCGCGGCTATGCCGACATCCTGCTGATGGGCGCAGCCGGCCCGCTTAACGAAAACCAAACTCATTTCCTTCAGATCATCAAGAACAACACCGAACGTCTCAACATTTTGGTGAACGACTTACTGGACATCTCACGCATCGAGGCCGGCCGTGTCGCCCTTTCGCCTCAACCGCTTGACGTGCGCAAGATCGCTGAAGACGTACTGGCCGACATCTTGCGTCGCTCCCAAGAAGACAACAAACCGATGGCCATCTCTTTGAATGCGCCGCATGAATTGCCGCGCATCTTTGGCGATGCCGAACGCGTACGCCAGATCCTCAGCAATCTGGTTGACAACGCCTATAACTACACACCGGCCGAAGGTCAGATCCGAGTGCGCATCCACGTTAACCAAGATAATGAAGTGCAGGTGGATGTGAGCGATAGCGGCGTGGGTGTTCCGATCGAGGAACAAAACCGCATCTTTGAACGGTTCTACCGCGGCGAGCATCCGTTCGTGTTGGCTACGCCAGGCACCGGTTTAGGATTGCCGATCGTGAAACAATTGGTTGAAATGCATAATGGCCGTATTTGGATGGAGAGCAAGGGTATCCCCGGCGAGGGCAGCACCTTCTCCTTTACCTTGCCAATCTACCAAGAACCTACTAAACGAGGCAAGAATGGCAAAGATTCTCATCGCTGAAGACGAACCCGATATCCGTGAGCTGGTTGCATTTACCCTGCGATTTGCTGGTTACGAGGTGGCCGTTGCTACAAATGGTGAAGAGGCGGTTCAGATGACCGCGCTCCAAAATCCAGACCTGATCCTGCTGGACGTGCGCATGCCGCGCATGACCGGCTATGATGCCTGCCGGGCCATCAAGTCGAATCCCAAGTTCAAGGATGTTCCGGTTGTCTTCCTTTCGGCAAAAGGACAGGAGAGTGAGATCAAAGCTGGTTTAGAGGCCGGCGCAGAGGAATACCTGCTTAAACCATTTGCGCCGGATCAACTGACCGAACGCGTGCGCGAAATTCTAGCGCGTTTCGGCAAATAGACTGGACTATGAGCGTAGTCTTCCTCGATGGCGCAATTGTGCACTATGAAGTGCTGGGCAAGGGACGCCCGGTCTTCTTCCTGCACGGCTGGATAGGTTCCTGGAAATATTGGATCCCCAGCATGCAGGTAGTGTCCACTTCCTATCGCGCCTACGCCATCGATCTCTGGGGATTCGGTGAAACCGCCCATAACCCTCAAGCCTACAGCCTGGATCAGCAGGCTTTCATGGTGCGTGCCTTCATGGACAAAATGGGGATCGGCAAAATCGCCGCCGTCGGCCACGGCTTGGGTGCTCTGGTGATGCTCAGCCTGGCTCGTCGCTGGCCAGAAAGCGTGGACCGCATCATGGCCGTAAACTGTCCTCTCGACCATGAAGCGTTGAACACCCGCTTACGAAGCGCTTCGCCTCTTGAACTAGTGACTTGGTTGGGCCGTACTCCCGAAGCCACCTTGGCCCTGTCAGACGCTGGGAAGGCCGACCCTCGAGCCATTTCCACGTCGATTGACGATTTACAAGCCAACAACCTGTTCGGCGCTGTACGGCAAACCTACATCCCTTGCCTGTTCGTATATGGGCAGAACGACCCTGCCGTTCCACCGCCGTCAATGGAGCGTCTGGCCGCCTTATCGCACATGATGCACGTGATCATTCTCGACGGTTCTGGCCATTTCCCCATGCTGGATGAGACGGCAAAATTCAATCGCCTGTTGGTTGACCTTCTAGCACTTGATTCTGGTGTCAGTCCCCAGGAACTGCAACTTAAAGAAGAGTGGAAACGTCGCGTTCGCTAAAACAGGCCTGGAGGGGGAATCAGGCGTGATAGTCCAAAACGTATCTCACCGCTAGCAGCGCCAAGCCGTTGAACAAAATCGCTACCACAGTCACCGCTCCGAACCCGAACAGCGGATACAGCAAGGGAGCGATCACCGCCCCCGCTGCGCGCCCCAACGATTGGCCGGCTGCGTTGAACGCCAGCGCAGTTGCGCGCGCCCGGGGCATCACCTCGCTCATCAGGGGAATCTGGCTAACGATCGTGAACTCGAAAGAAATGTAAAAGAGAAACAAACCGATCAACGCACCGACAACGGTACCTCCCACCCAAGGCAAGAGCAGGGCGGCCAGGCAATTCAACAACAGCCCCAGGCCGGCAGCCCGCACCTTCCCAAGCCGATCGGAAAACGCTGCCACCAATCCCTCTCCTCCCAGCTCCGACAGGCCGATCACCAGCGCAGCTGCCGCCAAGGTTGCTAGCCGAACCCCAAAGGCATCTTCCAGCCAGACCCCAAACATCACGCTGATCAGTTCGTTGGCCAAGCTGGCCAATAGCCCGATCGAGAGCGCCGCCAAGACGGTGCGATCGGTCAACACATGGCGCAGGTTGCCCCATCCCCCATCACGATGCGGTTCGATGACGTGACTGGATCGTACCAAGAAGGCCACCAACCCCAAGCCCACCAGCCCTAAGCTGCCCAATACCGCGAACGGAGACCTCCAGCCAAAGCGGTCGATCAGGAACGCCATGGCAGGGACGCCGAGGATAAACGAGGAGGACCACGCCATCTCTGAGAGGGCGGTGAACAATCCTCGCCGTTGGTAGGAACTATGATCGGCCAGGTAAGCGATCAGGGAAGGATCGAAAAACCCCTTGGCCAGCACGGCAAACACGAGAGCCACGCCCAGCATCAGCAAGCTCGGGAAAAGCGCAACGATCCCCATACCGATCACAAAAAAACCCATCCCCACCAGCATGCCAAACCGTCGGCCACGGGTCTCAATGAAGGGAAAGACAAACGAGGCGCTGGCAGCAAACAGGGCGCGATTGGCCACCAGGGCGGCCAACGATGTCCACTCTACTCCCACCCCACGGGCGAAAACGTTGAGGAAAGGGTAGATCATGCGATGGGCCGTGTTGAGGGTGAGACGGATTAGGGTGAGCAACACAAAGCGAAGCGGTGACATACCATCCTCCTGGCAGCACTCGGCGTCCAGAGTAGTTCGAAATCGGTCTCGATTTGAAAAGATAGGGCAACGGTCTCAATCCGAGCGCTGATGGGCGGCTATTGGGTTGGTTTGCGAAGTAGATCGAGAATCTCTAAGAGGCGCGGCATCCAGAGTTCGTTCTTGGTGCAATCAACCCAGTAGACGTTCTTGCCCCCTTTCACGTCTGGAGCAAGATCGGAGAAGCGTTTTGGCTCCACTCCTTCCGGCGGAGCTGGGAAACGGAGCGCTACTCGTCCCCCTTCCCAGCTCACGGCAACCAGGCCGGCCCTCTCAGCTCGCAGCTTCACTCGCATCTGGTAGAACAGGTTGGTCGCCATCTCGGGCGGAGGACCGAAGCGGTCGCGGAATTCGATAGCTAGGGCGTCGATCTCGCTTTCATCGCGCAGGTCGGCAATGCGGCGGTAGAGGCGTAGACGCAAGTCGGGGTCGGGGATGTATTCGGGCGGGATGCCGATCGCCAACGGTAGGTCCACGTTGACCGGCAGGGCGAGGGGGAGGTCGAATGGCCAGGGGCGAGTGTCCGCCTGGGTTGGAGTCGGAACCGTCAGGTGGCGTTCGGCTCGGAGACGGCGTATCGCATCGGCTAGGAGACGCGTGTAGAGGTGGAATCCTACGTCTTGGATGAATCCGTGTTGACGCGTTCCCAGTAGTTCGCCGGCGCCGCGAATTTCGAGATCGCGCATGGCAATGGAGAAGCCGGCGCCCAGTTGAGTGTTCTCGGCGATCACGTCTAGGCGTGCCTGGCCCTCGGTAGTGGGCGGGATTTTGTTGTGACGAAAGAGGTAGGCATAGGCCCGCACCGCCCCTCGCCCAACCCGCCCACGCAATTGGTAGAGCTGGGCCAGGCCAAAGGTGTCGGCCCGATCGACGATCAGGGTATTGGCGTTGGGGATATCTAGGCCGGACTCGATGATCGAGGTGGAGAGCAGTACGTCCACCTCGCCGGAGGTGAAGCGATGCATGACTTCGGAGAGTTCGTGTTCGGGCATTTGACCATGGGCGACGGCAATTCGTGCTTCGGGGACCAGGTGTTCTAGGTGGGCCTTCATGGCTTGGATGGTGTGGACACGATTGTGAACGAAGAAGACCTGGCCGCCGCGCTCCAGTTCGCGCAGGATGGCTTGGCGCACCAGGCGCGGCGAGTAGGGACCGATATGGGTGACGATCGGCTGGCGTTCTTCTGGAGAGGTGTTGAGGGTGGAGATATCTCGCACACCTGTCAGAGCCATGTAGAGGGTGCGCGGGATGGGGGTGGCGGTGAGGGTGAGCACATCCACTTCGGTACGCAGTTTTTTGAAGTGTTCTTTGTGCAGCACTCCAAAGCGTTGTTCTTCGTCAATGATCACCAGGCCCAGGTCTTTGAATTGGACATCTGAGGAGAGTAAGCGGTGGGTGCCGATCACGATGTCAACCGCCCCGAGCGCTAGACGGATCAGGATGTCTTCTTGTTCTTTGGGGGTGCGAAAACGGGAGAGCATCTCAACAACCACTGGGAAGGCAGCTAGCCGTTGGCGGAAGGTTTCGTAGTGCTGTTGGGCCAGCAGGGTGGTGGGCACTAGGACGGCTACTTGTTTGCCATCCATCACGGCTTTGAAGGCGGCACGCACGGCAACTTCGGTTTTGCCATAGCCCACATCGCCGCACAGGAGGCGATCCATGGGACGCGGGAATTCCATGTCGCGCTTGATCTCGGCTAGGGCGCGCTGCTGGTCTTCGGTTTCGATGTAGGGGAAGGAGTCTTCGAGCTCGCGCTGCCAGGGGGTATCGGGAGAGAAGGCGTAGCCGACGGCAATGTGGCGACGAGCGTATAGTTCCAGCATCTCTTCGGCCACTTTGCGCACAGCTTGTCTTACTCGGTTTTTGCGCTCGCTCCAGGCGTGGCCGCCCAAACGATCGAGGGCCGGCAAGGTGTTGTCCACACCGACGTAGCGCGTCAGGCGATCGGCCTGATGGATGGGTACGAAGAGTGTATCGCCGTTCTCATATTCCACCGCAAGGAACTCGCGCTCGTAGCCTTCTAACGGCCGGCGCACTAGCCCAACAAAGCGCCCAATGCCGTGGTCAATGTGAACAACTAGATCACCCACCCGGAGGTCGGCGTAGATCGCTTCGGGCGTCTCGGGAACCGGCCGCGGGCGAGCGCGCGGGGTGGGACGCTGCCAGCCGAAGATTTCGGAGTCGGTGATCAGGTAGAGGTCGCCCAGCTGCCATCCTTCGCTCAGCGAGGCTTCGATAAAGGTGGGGGATGCAGATCTGGGAGAGGCGGCCAGCAGGGGATTGTGCTCTAGGGTTTGTTTCCAGAGTTCTTCGAGCCGGGATTTTTGGCGAGAGGCGATGAACACGTGTTTGCCGGCCAACACTAAGCTAGCCAGGTAGTCTTCAAATGGCTTGAGGCGGCCGGCAAATCGTTCGAGGGGGCGAAAATGGGCAGCCAGGGCGGCCGGTTCTTCCAGGACCGCGGGATCGGGCTCTGGGGTGTGCTCGCTGCGACCTAGTTCGACGATCGGTCGCTCGCCAAAGCTATCCAGCAATTCCGACCAGGTGAGGTAGGGAATCGGGAAATCGGACGGCAGGGTGCTTTCTTCGATGCTCTCTTGGCGGAATTGCAACGCTTGTTCTTCTATTTCTTGGGCCATGGCTTCGATGCGGCCGAGATCGTCGACCAGGATCATGGCGTTCGGCGGCAGGTAATCTGGCAGGCTGGCAGGCAAGGGGTGTAGGATGGGGATGTGGAATTCGCTCCATTCGTCGGCCAGGGCACTGGGATCAGGCAGGAGGTATTCGCGGGCCGGCGGGATGAAGATAGCGTTGAGGGTGGTCAGGGTGCGTTGCGTCGCCGGGTCGAAGCAGCGAATGGATTCGATTTCGTTGCCGAAGAAGTCTAGGCGCACCGGCGCACTCTCGGTGATCGGCCAGATGTCAAGCAGGCCGCCGCGGTGGGAAAACTGCCCTGGGTCGAGGACGGTATCCACGCGCTGATAGCCGATGAGGTTCCAACTGCGCAGCAGGGTTTCGGGCGCAATCGCTTGGCCGACGGTCAGTTTGCGACAGGCTTTGAGGAAGTCACGGCGCGGCAGGGTGCGGGTCATCAGGGCGCGCACCGAGGAGACGATGAGCAAGGGCTGGGTCGACGCTTGTAGGAAGGGCAGATGGTAGGCAGCTAGGGCCACTAAGGTTTGCAAGCGATTGCGGCGGATGGTAAACCCCCAAGCTGCTTTTTCGTAGAAGAGCGGAGCGGGTTCGGCAAAGAGATAGCGTGGCGCTTCGGGTAGCCAAAAGGCCAGCTCTTCAAAGAGGGCGAGAGCATGGTCGGCGCGATCGGCAATCAGTAGAATCGGCCGTTGCCAATCGGTGTACATGGCGGCCAATACAGGCAGACGTGCTGCGCGAGGCAGCGCTAGCGGCCGGGCCGGCGCATCGGCAAGCGCCTTTTGATATGTCGGCAAGGAACGAAGATACGATAGGATGGGTTGCATTGCGCTAAGCGATCGTTGGCGAACGAGCTTATGTCATGTCAAACTCTGTGGCGGCCATACAGGCAGGCTAGGTCGATTGTGGAGAAGCGGACTCATGGCGTCGGTGGAGCGGGATCTCTGGCAACTTTTGGCTTTGCGGGGCCGGCTCAGCCGTTGAAGCGGTTCATGGCCGCGTTCAATCCTTCGAGGACGAAGGTCAAGATGGCCTCAACGGCCCGATCGAGGGTCTCTGAAACTAGGGGCAACTCCTCCGATGAGAAGTCTTGTAAGACGTAATCTGCAGGGTCCATCCGGCCCGGAGGCCGGCCGATCCCAAACCGCAGGCGAGGGAAGTGTTGGGTTCCCAGGTGTTCGATGATGGAGAGCATGCCTTTTTGTCCGCCGGCTCCTCCGCCTGGGCGAAGGCGGATGACGCCCAGCGGCAAATCGAGATCGTCATGGGCCACCAGCAGCTGGGATAGGGGTGTCTTATAGAAGCGCACCAATCCCTGAACCGCTTGGCCGGAGAGGTTCATAAACGTCTGGGGTTTGGCTAGGAAGAGCTTTCGTTCGTGATGGGCTGCGCTCGTCACGATCGCCTTGGATTGCAAGCGCATCCCTTGGGCGTTTAGGCGAGCGGCCAGACGATCAATGATCATAAAGCCAACATTGTGGCGGTTGCTCTTGTATTCCCGGCCAGGATTGCCTAGGCCAACGATTAGATAGACGTCCTCTGTGACAGGCGAATCGATCATTGGTGTCCTACGGTGGAAGCGCTTAGCGGCGCCATCGGAAGAGAAGAAGGAAGAGCAGGAAAGCCAACAGGGCGATCCAGGCTGCGTGCAACATGGCACGGCCGATTGCTTGAGGAGGGAGGGTGAGGGGGTTGGGAGGGAGCGGGGTAGGGGTCAAGCGGCGGGTGGCCGTGGGAGGCGGCAGCGGGGCCGGCGTGTCGGCGAGGGGCAAGGTCGGGGTTGGCGAGAGGGTTGGCGTGGGAACGGGGGAGGGGGTTTCTGTGGGAGAAGTGTTTCGAACGCGCAGGTTATGTACCACGGCCTCACGCGTGGTTCCATCCTGAAATAGGACACGCAAGCGTAGATGGTATTCTCCATCGGCGATGCGCGTGGTATCCCAGACCGCTAGCAAGCCCTGCTCTACCGCCTGCTCGATCTGCGCAATAGGAAACCAGACGGTGGGATCGGCAGCATAGGCAAAGGAAAGTTCAGCCAGAATCATCCCTTCGCCGGCGCTAGAGCCAAAGACGTTTACCAAGCCGTGTATCACTTGACCCTCGGTTGGCGCAGTGATGAGCGGGGCGCTCTGCTGGGCTGCCACCTGGGCAGGCAGGAGCACGAGGAAGACGATAAGCAGAAGCCGGCACGCGTGTCGCATCAGAACAGACGAAGCCAATTGGTCTGGGCGATGATCTGGCAAGCGAGAGTCAGGAACAGCAGGAGGAGCAAGAAACCGCATCCTAGCCCGGAACATGAACACCCTTGTCCGAAGCCAAAGCGGCTCTGCAACCAGTCAAACAACTGATCTAACAGGAAGAGTTGAAGCAAACCCAATAGACATCCGGGCCGATCGCGCATGAGCATCTCCTTTCGCGGCTGCAAAAGGTAAGTTTAACATGAGGAAAGCAGGGGGTCAACTGTCACTGAGGGTGTTCGAAAACACTCAGCCTGAGCGGCAAGGGTGGTCGAACGTACCGCCAACGAATGGGGGAACGAATGAACGGACTTGTGGGCGGCGATGGTTGCCTTACTTCTCCCAAGCAGAAAGGGATGCGTCTTCGTTTCTTCGTTGTCCAAATTCGTTGACGGTTTTCGCACATCATCTACACAAGCTGGTTTTCGAACACCCTCCGACGCGCTTGACACCGAACGCGTGTTCGAGTATATTTAGCACAAATGGTCGATTTATCTTTGCGGAGGTCGCCATGATGGTACGCAAGCGCAGCGAGGGGCTTAGCCTCAAACATAAGCGCATTCTCGAATTTCTGGTCCGCTACCAGGAAGAATACGGTCGCCCTCCCTCGATCCGCGAAATTTGCGCTGAAGTGGGCATCACCTCTACCTCGGTGGTCAATTACGACCTCGATCAGTTGGAACAGCGGGGATATTTGGTGCGAGATGGACGCGTTTCACGTGGGTTACGCTTGACCGAGAAGGTCAAAAATGTCGTGACGATAACCAACGATAACGTGATCCGTGTGCCAATCCTGGGGCCGATCGCGGCCGGCTTGCCCTTGCCCGATCTGCAACCCGGTATTCGCTTTGACACCGAGACGGAATACGAAGCAGTGGAAATCGCACGCAGCTTGCTTCCTGCCAAGGAGAACGGGAGCGACCTATACGCTCTGGAAGTCAAGGGTGACTCTATGATCGATGCCATGATCAACGATGGGGATATTGTGGTTTTGAAACCGGTCGTGGAGGCGCGCAATGGCGAAATGGTCGCCATCTGGTTGCCTCAGACGAACGAAGCCACCCTAAAGTATTTCTTTAAGGAAAAGGATCGCTATCGCCTGCAACCAGCCAACCCGACCATGGAGCCGATCTACATCAGCAAGGACATTCCACTAGAGATCAAGGGGAAGGTGGTGATGGTGATTCGCAAAATCGAATCGTTTGCTCTGTAGGTAAGGCCGCCGTCGCTTCCTGTTGCCGATAGACCGTCTTAAGGCGGCTTTTTTGTTGACCCCGGCGCGATCAAAAGGCGAACCGTCCGGTGACCAGCAGACAGGCTGCCCCGACCAAGCAGATGGCGATCATCAGCATGAGCGAGAGCAAAAAGCGCTGAACAGGAGAAAGGCCCAGGAATTTGTTTGAAGAGGCTGGGGTTTTGTGTCGGACCGGGGCCGGCTTTGGTTCTTCAACGAACAATTCGCCTTGGGAAGGTTGATCGAAATCGAATTCTTCAATGTCTCTACGCAAACCGTCGAACATGGTTTGTATTGTATCACAGAGAAGGGCGCAGGTGTATCTCACCGAATGGGATGACCTCGATGCGTTCGCCTACCAGCAAGCGTAAACGTCCATCCCCGGCCAGGCCGATGATATGCCCGATCAGCGGCTGCTCGCTTCCGGTCCAGACCCGAACCGGTTCGCCACGAAAGGCCAGGTATCTCTCCCAGGCGTTTCGCAAATCCTCGCTTCCCAAGCGGGGACGCCATTCGAGGAAAGTGGCAACGATCTCTCGCAACAGGCGCCAGCGATCGACCGCAAGGTTGCAATCGTGATGCCTTTTCTCATCGGCCGCCGACAATTCCGCTTCGAGCGAGGTGGCTGGGAAGAGAAGTTCTTTCTGGGCCGGCTGCGACTCTTGCAATACGTTGACGCCAATGCCTACCACCATCGCATCCAGGCAATCGCCGGCCCAGACCGACTCGACCAGAATACCAGCAATTTTTTTCCTTCCGATCAGCACATCGTTTGGCCACTTGATCAGCGCCTCAAGGCAATAGGCCTTCTTCAACGCTTCTACCACCGATATTGCAGCCAGGCCGGTGACGAGCGCGGGCGAGTTGGTTTCGGCCGGCGTGGGACGCAAGATCAGGCTGAACGCCAGGGCAGTGCCCCTGGGGGTGATCCAGCGGCGGCCAGCGCGGCCGCGACCCTGGGTTTGCTCATCGGCTACCACGAGGGAGCAGTCAGGCGCGCCCTGGATGGCCCAAGCCAGCGCTTCGTCGTTGGTGGAACCGATGGTGTCAAAGTAACGCAATTCGCCCAGCGGCAAGGACGCCAGGATGTTCAGAGGCAGTTTCTGCATGAGGGGTGTTTGGGCCAAAGACTGGCTACTGGACGTAGTCAAGCGGATTTACGCTGGCGCCGCCATAGCGGATCTCAAAGTGTAGGTGAGCGCCAAACGAGTTGCCGGTATTGCCGGCGGTGCCGATTTGGTCACCTCGACTGACTACCTGGCACATGCGAACAAAATACGTGGTCAAGTGGGCATAGAGCGTAACATAACCGTTGCCGTGATCGATCTGCACCATGTTGCCGTAACCATACTGGCTCCAACCGGCAAAGGTGACCACCCCGTGATCGGCGGCCATGATGATGTCGCCCTCTTGAGCGGTCATATCCACGCCCAGGTGACCCGGACTAAAGGTGTTGCCGGATATAGTATGAGGTTGTCCTAACACCGGCCAGATGAACGAACCGGAACCAGGACGACCGCCGCCGCAGACATTTTTACCAGTGCCGGCCCCACGCGATTGGCTCCAAGCCAGCGAGCTCCAGTCAATCAACTCTCGTGAACCGCCCGGGATCATGACCAACGTGCCCGGTCGGAAGCCAGGGTTGGTCAGGTCTACATCATTACCAGGAAAATTGAGGATGCCTTCTGCCTTGGCCTTATATTGAGCCGCTACTTTCTCCAGCGTATCCCCCTCCTGCCAAACGTGATAAATGCCGTCGACCGGCGGGATCAACAGCCTCATCCCTGGCTTCAAGCCATGCGGATCGTCGTTCAAGACGTCCTTGTTGTTGTATAGAATGGTCTCGGTGGAGATCTTGAACTTGGCGGCAATCCGGCTGATGGCATCGCCGCGCTGGACGACATAGTAGATTGGCTCGTAGCGCAGCAAATCGGCCGGGATGTTGGTGTTCAGTTGCAGGTTGCGGGAAATAGCCTCCTGATCAGAGGCGACCGGAGGTAACGGCAAAACCACTTGAGGGGCTCCCTGGTTTGGGATGGCGGTCGGTTGTGGGATGGTTGACGGTTCCCAAGCGCGAACATTCCGCCACCACAACGCGCTCACCACAAGAGCAGCGACGATCAGGATGGTGATCAGCCAGGCCAAAATGCTAAAGCGATGAGCTCGCCAAAATGCGATCAATGACATCATAAGCTGAGTGTATCACAAACAACGCGTTGCGTCAGTCACTCTCTGTTAACGTTTCGAGGAATTCTTGGTTGTTGCGCGACTTGGCCAAGCGGGTGAGCAGGGCTTCGGTAGCAATAGCCGGATCCATGCCTGCACCTTGTGGAGGAATGTTGATCATCTGCAGGTACATCCGTCGCATCAACCAGACGCGCTGCAAGATGTCTGGCCCGAGCAACAAGTCTTCTCGGCGAGTGGATGAACGTTCAATGTCCACGGCAGGGAAGATGCGGCGCTCTTGCAGGCGGCGGGAGAGGTGCAATTCCATGTTTCCAGTGCCTTTGAACTCTTCGTAGACCACATCGTCCAAGCGCGAACCGGTATCCACCAAGCAGGTAGCGATGATGGTGAGAGAACCGCCTTCCTCAAGGTTACGAGCGGCACCGAAGAATTTCTTCGGAGGATAGAGGGCTGAGGGGTCCATACCGCCCGAGAGAGTGCGACCGGAAGGGGTAACAACCAGGTTATAGGCGCGTGCCAGACGAGTGATGGAGTCCATCAGGATCACCACGTGACGGCCGATCTCCACCAGGCGTTTGGCCCGGTCGAGGGCAATCTCGGCAGTGCGCACGTGGGAGGTGACCGGTTCATCGAAGGTGGAAGCAATCACTTCGGCGTCCACCGAACGATCCATATCAGTGACCTCTTCTGGGCGCTCGCCGATCAAGGCCACCATCAGATGAACATCGGGGTATTTGGTGGAGATGGCATTGGCTATTTGCTTGAGGATGGTGGTCTTGCCCGCTTTTGGAGGAGACACGATGAGCCCGCGTTGTCCGCGTCCGATGGGAGCGATCAGGTTGATCAGGCGCGGGGCGAGGTCCTCGCGGTTGGTTTCAAGATCGAATCGCTTGTCGGGGAAGATCGGCGTGAGGTTCTCAAAGAGCGGGCGACGACGCGCCTCTTCTGGATCCATGCCATTCACCGATTCGACCCTGAGCAAGCCGTAGTGACGCTCCGATTCGCGCGGGGGTCGTACCAAGCCGATCACCAGATCACCGCTGCGCAGATCGTACCGTCGCAGTTGGGCCTGTGAGACATAGACATCGTTGTCGCTGATGCGATAGTTCTCAGAGCGGAGGAAACCGATGCCTTCGTTCATGATCTCGAGAATACCGCCGCGAAGCTCCAGGCCTTCCCGCTCGGCTTCAGCCTGACGGATGCGAACGATCAGCGCTTCTTTTTTGAGACGGTTGGCATTTGGGATGTTCAGGTCTTTTGCGATTCCCCGAAGTTTGTAAAGGGGTTCATTTTCAAGGGTGAGTATGTCCATTGAGATACCTTCCATGTTCGGTTGTTCCTAGAGTTTGGGAATGATCAAAGCGGCCCGCGCCCCCCAGCCAGGCCGGAGTATACGTCATGAGGCAGGTAACGATACAAGGAAAAGGGGATCACTCGAGTGAAGTGAGGATAACGCAAACTTGGTTGACAATTGTCTGGGGAACGGTTTAATTATATCATGCACGTGAAAGAGTTGCAAGCAGAACTGGCCTTTTCAATAAGTCTCTTTGGACGGTACGAACTGTCTCTAGAAGAGCCATAAGCCGTTTGACCCTTGAATCGGCGGCTGATTCCATCGTTGATCCCCTCCCATGCCTGCTCTACCGACCTCTCCTTCGCGTCAAGGGTGCTTATTGAACAAGTCCTAAATCACTTGACAAACCACCTCTCTGCGATACAATATGACCACCAGGTCACATGACCACCAGGTCATCACTCTATGCCAAAGCCAACCCTCTTCAACCTTCCCGAACAGAAGCGCCGGCTCATCTTACAGGCAGCCATTGATGAGTTCGCTGAGTATGGCTTCGAAAATGCCTCCATCAACCGCATTGTCGCCCGCAGCGACATTGCCAAAGGCAGCTTCTACCAGTACTTTGAGAACAAAGAAGACATTTTCCGCCATCTGCTCCTGATGCTGGAGCAAGAGAAAATGGCCTTCTTTCAAGAGCAACATCCGCCCCAAAAGAACCTCGATCCCTTTGCATATTTTCGATGGATGATCAAGGCCGGCCTAGAATTTCAATCGCGCTATCCGCGCCTGATTCAGGCCATTAGTCGAGTCCTGTTGATAGAAGGATTATATTACAGCAAATTGTTCGCCGATGTTCGCGAGCGCACACGGCGCGCCCTACAGACGCTGGTCAACCAAGCGATCGAACATGGCGAACTTGACCCCCAGATTGACGCCGACCTAGCCATTATGATCATGGAAACCTGGAGCAACGCCATCAGTACCTATCTTATTCAGGAGGGAACAAAACAAGCCGACATCCTACAATGGATACGCTCGCCTCAAACCCAGGAACGGATTGACAAGATGTTATACGTCATGGAATACGGCTTACGCAAAACCGAGTCGCAAACTCTTCGCAATGAATGATCGGCCACCATGCGTAGGAACACCACCCTAGGAGCGCCTATGATCGTATATCTCCGCCTCGCTTGGCGCAACGTCTGGCGACAACGCCGTCGCACGCTGCTGATCGCCATCGCCATGGGGATCATCATGACCCTTCTGGTCTTCTACGATGGTTTGCTGGGAGGGTTTGAGCAAGCCATCTACAACAATGCCATCCAACTCTTAGGAGGCAACATCCAAGCCCATGCACTGGGATACAACGCAAAGGCGGCCCGCAAGCCCCTGCTTCCGATCCACAATCCCAATCGGGTGATAAAAGCGGCCGAGTCGCACCCCGATGTCATCGTCGCCTCACAACGCATCGTCACCGGTGGCATGGTCACCAATCGTGAAGGGGCCTTTGCCGTCTCAATCATCGGCATAGAGCCAGAAAAAGAAGCTCTGATCACGCCAGTGGCCAAGACCATCATCCAAGGCCGCTACTTGCAACCCGAGGATGGCGATGCCATTGTGATCGGAAAAGGCCTAGCCATAGCCATGAATGTGGATGTGGGCGACCGCTTGACTGTGGTGAGCAACGCCCGCAATACTCAAACCCGCCAGCGCACCATGACTGTGATCGGAATCTACGATGTAGGGGTGCCCTCGGTGGAGAAGACCATGATCTATCTCTCCCTAGCTGCAGCACAGCGCCTGTTCAGGCTTGAAGGCCAGGCAACCGAGGTGATCATCTCGCTTCGACGCATTGGGCAAGAACCGACCGTGATCCGAGCCTTGAGTCAAGATTTGCCTGAGTATGAACTCAGCAGCTGGGAGGATAGTTTCCCCGAACTGAAAGAGACGATGGAGTTAAAAACCAGCGTGATGGTTATGATAGGTGTCTTCATGCTAGGCATTGCTTCCATCGGAATTTTCAACTCCCTGATGATGGCGGTGTTTGAACGGACCCGTGAGATCGGCATCTTAGGCGCCTTGGGCCTGAGGCCATTTGAAATCTCGTTGATCTTTTTGTTCGAGGGCGTTCTGATCGGGCTGATAGGCGCTTCACTGGGCGCTATTCTGGGCACCCTGCTCAACGCTTTCTTTGCCTACTACGGGATGGATTATAGCGCCTTTACCACCCTCACCGAATACACGGCGTTGATCAGCGGACGCATCTATACGCAACTGGTCCCCCACAAAATCATGCAACACGCCCTAACCGTCGCCATCATCTCAGCCCTAGCAGCGCTCTACCCAGCCATCGAGGCCTCGCGTCGCGAGCCGGCCCAGGCACTGCACTACGTGTAACCCAGCAAGGGAGAGGCCTCCCCATACGGAGATTGGCTATGATCCATTACGTTAAACTGGCTTATCGCAACCTCGGACGCCACCGCCGCCGCTCGATCCTTTCAGGCCTCGCCTTGGCCTTGGGCACCGCCCTGTTGCTGTTCATTGCCGCCTTTTTCGAAGGGGAAATGCGCAGCGCCATGGAGACCACCATTCGGCTCAACACCGGCCATCTACAGTTGCAAGATGCCGATTACGACCCCGATAAACTCAGCGTGGCCTGGGAATATCTGATTGAAAAGCCCGAACAGGTAGCCGCGCAAATCCAAACCCTGGACGCGGTGGCTGTGGCCGCCCCACGCTTAATCGCTAACGGCATCGTCTCGGCAGGAGATGAGGCGGTGGGGGTCCAAATTATCGGCATTGCGCCCGAATCGAAGGCCAACGATCCCTATCGAGATGGATTGGTCGAGGGGCAATTTCTCACCGCTGAAGATCGCGACGGCATTCTGATCGGATACCCCTTGGCCAACAGCCTGGGCCTGAAGCCGGGCGACCGGCTCAGTCTCTTGGTAAACACCGCCAACGGCAGCGTGGACGAGCAAGTTTTCACCGTGCGCGGCATCTTCTCCACCGGCACCACAGCATACGATAAAGGCGTGGTCTTTCTATCGCTTGCCAAAGCTCAGGTGTTTTCGGGGGCCGGCGATCGGGCTAGCCTGATCTTCATCTTGCTCAACGATCGAGAACAGGCCGAGGCAGTGGCTGCGGCGATCCGAACCCCGGCCTATCAAGTAAAAACATGGCGCCAAATGAACGAACTGCTCGTATTGGTCAACGACTTCTCGAATGCCTACCTAGCCGTGATCAACTTGATCGTACTCGGAGTCACGGCCACCGTCATCGTCAACACCCTGTTGATGTCTGTCTTTGAGCGAACACGCGAGATCGGCATTTTGGCTGCCATTGGCATGAAACGCCGCCAGATCATTGCCCTCTTCCTCACCGAAGCGGCGTTGCTGGCTCTAGGTGGAGTGGCATTCGGCGGAGCATTGGGTTGGGCCCTCTCGGCCTATTTCGGTGAAGTAGGTTTCTATTTTGGCGACCTTGGCATGAGCGCCCAGATGCTCATGCAAGATCGCATCTACACCGTCCTGACCCTAGAAGCAGCCATCAACCTCATCCTCACCGCCTTTGTCATCACCTTGCTGGCAGCGCTCTATCCGGCACGCATGGCAGCGCGTATGGAACCAGTGGAGGCACTGCGCGGCAAATAATCCAAGATCGGTTGGTCATGCCCCAAGCACAATCTGCTGGGCGCAAGATTCACCCCTTCGACGACACCTTCAAGGAGAACAACTATGGAAGTTGCACGGCTGATCGAGGTCACACGCATCTACAAGGTGGGCAACGTAGAAACCCGCGCCCTAAACGGCATCACCACCGTTATTCACGAGGGTGAATTCACTGCCTTGGTAGGCCCATCCGGTTCGGGGAAGACCACCTTATTGCAATTAATCGGTTGCTTGGATCGCCCTACCTCAGGCAAAGTGATTGTTGCCGGCCATGAAACCACTCACCTCAACCATAATCAACGCGCCGATCTCCGTCGAAGCACCATCGGCTTTGTCTTCCAATTCTTTGCGCTTATCCCCACGTTGACCGCCTACGAAAATGTAGAGATGCCGCTGCTGCTCAACGGCAAGAGCGCTGCCGAACGTCGTAAGCGCGTGATGGAACTGCTTGAGGCAGTAGGCATGGTCAACCGAGCCCACCATCGGCCCGATCAGCTCAGCGGCGGCGAGCAGCAACGCGTGGCTGTGGCGCGCGCTCTGGCGCCCTATCCAAAGATCATCTTGGCGGACGAGCCCACGGCCAACCTGGACACTCAAAACGGCGAACAAGTGATGGAGATCATGAAGAAACTGAATCGCGAGACCGGCACCACCTTTATCTTCGCCACCCACGACCCACGAGTCATCAAACACGCCCGCCGCATCATCGCCCTACGCGACGGAACGATCATCGAGGACCAACCGGGCGAAAGCCCCTGAAAAACGCCTCTTCCGCTCCCTCCAACCGAGATCGTCACTCCTGCACTACCTCTGCCCCCTGGCCGGCCCGGCTGAGGAACAGCGACGCCTCCAAGCCTGAACGCGCTCGATAGGCCTCTTTCACGGCCTGCATAAACGCTTGCGCAGCCTCCTGACGCACCACGGCCACGGCACATCCCCCGAAGCCGGCGCCGGTCATTCGCGCCCCATAACATGCTGGTTGGGCTTGGGCGATCTCCACGATCCAGTTCAAGGCATCATTTGTCACCTCAAAATCGTTCCGCAAACTGGCGTGACTCTCGTTGAACAGCTTCCCTAACGTGACCGGATCGTTGGCGCGCATAGCTGCTACCGCCCGCAAAACGCGTTCGTTCTCGGTGATCACATGTCGCGCCCGCTTCCACACCACCCGAGGCAACTCGCGCCCCCGTTCCAGAAACTCCTGCCAACGCACATCACGCAGCGCCTTCACCCCGAAGAAGTGCGCCGCCTGCTCACACTGTTGTCGCCGCTCGTTATAAGCCGATTCCACCAACCCCCGTCGTGTGGAGGTATCCATCACCAACACCGATACATCAGCGGGCATGGGTATAGGCTCATACTCTAGCGTGCGACAATCCAAAAAGAGCGCGTGATCGGCCTGGGCAGCGGCGCTCACCGCCTGATCCATAATTCCACACTTCACTCCCACCCACTCATTTTCTGCCTGCTGTCCCAGGCGAGCCATGCGCAGCGGCTCCCACACAAAGCCGCTCACTTCTGAAAAAGCCCGAGCAGTTGCCATCTCCACCGCCGCCGAGGAAGACAAGCCGGCCCCGCGCGGCACATCGCCCATCATCACCCCCTCCCAACCTCGGAGCCTGTAACCGGCCTGTTGAAACACGTGCGCCACTCCTTTGAGATACTCCACCCAGCCATGGCCGCGCTCCAATCCATCCAAGCTAAACTCCGCCCGATCGTTCATATCCTGCGCATAGACCATCACCCGCCGATCGGTGCGGGGTCGCAACGCAATCCAGATCGCATGCTCCAGTGCCATCGGCAAGACGAAGCCGTCGTTGTAATCGGTGTGCTCCCCGATCAAATTGACTCGCCCTGGTGCGCGCACCACCACTGCCGGCTTTGATCGAAACAGCCGCTCAAACTCTGCAGACACCGTATGATAGGACAACATAGCTCGTTCCTACTGCTTAATTGTGCGAAGAGGACCCACCGAGATGTAAGGACTGCGACGATCAACTGCTTGCGATCCTCCAGCGGGCAT
>CAKZJX010000119.1 GCA_937120535.1 uncultured Anaerolineae bacterium | reverse complement strand
CATCACCCTGGCCCTGCAACACGCCCCGAACTTGGGACGGGGCCACGGCCCCGTCCATCACTTGGCCGCGCTGTATCAGAGGGCGGGGATGCTGTAGACGGAACGAAGCACTGGGGGCGGCCTTCGGCCGCCCCCCGTTTTCTTCATCCCTCGTCTTTCGAATGCCCTTGCGGGAAAGCATCTCAGTCCGCAGACGACAGACTACCTCTGCTTGATGTCACATAGGCGGTTTTGGGGTACAATTACCGTGTATGTAACAGTAGGGGTGAATTAGTGCGTGACTGCCTCGCAATTCTCTAAAACTCTGGAACCATCTGTGGAGGAGCACCCAAGCTGGCAACTATATGTGTTTTCGGCCTACAAATAGAAAACAGTAAGAAAGATTAAAAGGCACTAGAGGTTTAATCAAAAGGAAAAGAAACCTACGTGGACGCTTCCGAAACCACTGCAAATCTCTGCGTAACACAGGGAAATGAAAATTATATGCATAAATGTGCGTCACATTTATACCCCCTTCTGTTAGCATGTCTTTCCACTCGCCTACTGTGGCAAAACGCTCCAAGGGCTGTCGATGAGAAGGGCTATAACCGGTTCTCCACACTTTCCATATAATATCAATTACATAATAGCTATTAGGTAGCAAGATCGCAGTCCGACCCTCAGGCTTCAATACTCGTGCGATCTCGCGAATGCCTTGAGAGATATTGGTATAATGTTCTAAGCTTCCCAGATTAGTAACATATTGAAAGGTATTATCTGGGAAGGGCAGGGAAATACCGTCACATCGGGCCAACTTTACGCTTGGAACATTTTGTCTTGAATTTCGTAGAGCAACAGTTGAGATGTCTATCCCCCACACGTCCAAGTTGTATAAACGAGAGGCTAACTGAAGTAGGTATCCCTCACCACATGAAATATCTAACAAGGTTGCTCTAGGTGATGGCGACAGACGCTTAAGTACCCACCGGTAGAAACTTTCTGTCTCCAGAAGTTCCCCACGAGCAAACATTTGATCATATTTGCTTGCAATTTCCGCGAGACTTAAGACTTCGCTGGACATTTGTGGTTAGGGCCCCCAACTTGGGTCTCGATTCCAGGCAGAGTTGAAAGTAAGCATCATCTCATTAGAAGGGTTAGATACCTGAATAACCATAATGTTCCACCCGCCGTTTCGGCTACTAGAAAAAGCAATCCACTCTCCGTCGGGAGACCAACACGGGAGAATATCACCAATAAGGTTGTCAGTCAACTGACGAGGTGTTCCACCTAGTCGAGGGATAATGTAGATCTCGTCCGGATCAAACAGAGAGGTGTCTGCCTTCGCCCCCATATATACAATTTGAGAGCCATCAGGTGACCATGAAGGACGGTCATCTCTTCTCTCATTAAAGGTTAATTGCAATACAGTATTTGATTCTATCTGAAGCAAAAAAAGCTCACTATCTCCATCAACGTCGGAAACAAATGCTATTTCTTCACCTACTGGTGACCAGGCTGGTGCCCATGCTTTGCTCCCAAAATTTGTTAATAAAGGCCGCTGATCGCTCCCATCGGCATTCATCATAAATAGATTCATCTGGCCATTACGGTCTGAAGCAAAAACAATTTTC
Source organism: uncultured Anaerolineae bacterium (assembly GCA_937120535.1). Classification (GTDB taxonomy): domain Bacteria; phylum Chloroflexota; class Anaerolineae; order Anaerolineales; family Villigracilaceae; genus Denitrolinea. The sequence goes on along the minus strand of CAKZJX010000119.1, from coordinate 8,984 downwards.
TTGCTATCTGGAGACCAAGTGGGCCCCCAGTCCGTCGCCGGGTCTCTTGTCAGTCGTTGTTGCTCACTACCATCTGTGTTCATAATATATATTTCATAGTTGCCGTCCCGTTGAGATGTAAAAGCAATCTTTTGACCGTCTGGAGACCAAGAAGCCTCTATATCATCCCCCGAAGTAGAGGTAAGCCGACGCATACCTGTGCCGTTCGCATTAATGACATAAATATCAAAATCCCCACTGTTATTTGAATGGAACAATATATGTCCATTCAAAGAAGGCGGGATAGGAGACACAGAAGTTAAGTTAACCGGAATTCCCAGTGGTGACTCAATGAGTACTTCCCTACCGCATCTAGTGATGAATAAAACTAAAAGAATTGTTATTACGAAATATATTAGCCTGCTGTTCTGTCTCATATACCACTCCTGAATTATACAGATATACCCCAATAAACAGAGCCGGACCCCCACCGAATAGGATGGGGGCCCGGCATTAGGATATGCTACAGTTTACGGTGTAAAGGCATTATAGACTTGCTGATAGTCGCCGCCAGCAGGACTCACAAAGTTAGCAATGCCAACAAGCTTACCATCACCGGAGGTTACAGCCACTTTCGCGCCGCCGTTAAACATTGTACCCAAGCTTGCGCCCCGCGAGTCTCCCAAATACATTGTGAGAGCCGAGTTCGCTGGCACGCTATGAGTTGTGGTGGCACGAGTTGATCCGTCGGTATTGAAATAGGTCACCGCGATGTTCACATTATCAGGTCCAATGTTATAAACCTGCCACCCTGATTCAAAACCATAATAGGCGCGAACAATTTGTGGCATATAAAGCGTAGTGGAGGCTTTCTCAACTGGGATCAGATTATACGAGGCAGCAGGACCCGCTGGAACATGATCGTGATTGGCAATGCCCATAATTGGAGCGCTTGCTTCAATAACCGCGGTCCCGTTGAAATTGCTGGGCATACCCGGCACATTGGGTAAATAGATAGGCTTAGCCGAGTTAGCACTTACAGAGACATTTTGAGTCACAACTGGCGTTGTTTCTCCCGACCTGTAATAACTTATAACCGCGGTTACTGTAACAGCGTTAGGATTCTGCAATGTAATGCCAGATGAAAATCCATAGTAATTGGCAGTTACCTGAGGAGCATACAGTTTCTGCGAGCCCTGCAGGACGGCATTGTAGCTACGCAAAAAACTCCCGGTGGGGTTAGTATCATTCAGCACAGCAGCCAAAGGCGTTGCGTTACCTGTGCTGGAGATTTTTACCGCGCCGAAAAAACCATTCAAATCATTTTTATATGGTGACTGTGTCATATCCAGAAAGACGGCACCGCCACTACGCACGTTGTTAAAAGTGTACGTCCTGACAGGGCTGCTTTGACCGCTCTGGTAGAATTCAACTGTAATGTTAGTATCGCTTGAGCCGGCATTTTGAATGGCTATCATTGAGTTATAGTTGTAATATCCACAAACCACCCAAGGTATATAAAGGGGCGAACCAACGTCTGATCCCGTAAATCCGCTGTGGGTTGCCGCAACTTTAGGAGCAGCACCGCTGGCTGTTACCGCATTAACCAGTGCGAAGAGCTCTTGGTCAGATGAAACAACAACCGAGTAACGTCCATCAGGCTGAGATAGTACGTTAGGTACGTAATAACTCTTTGAAGCGTTAGGAGCAATATTATCGGTGTCGGTCTCCACAAGAACACCCGCGGCATTATAATAGGCAATTGCTATGTTAGCGGCACTCGTAGTTGACCTATTCTGCAACTGGAAGCCAGAATTCAGCGGTGGTGGAGGACTACCGCCTGCCCATACTCCGCTATATAGCACAAAAGCTAATACTACTACAGATAGAATAGTAACTGAAGTTATTCTGCGCATAATATACCTCCTGAGTAAACTGAGATTGTAAATGCTATGCCAAAGTTTAACCAAATTCTTCTTGCAGTCAATACTTCTTAGGAGTTATTACGCACTGATCTGAGCAAACAAGATACAGCCAGTGCTGTAGCTGCGTTTATCAACTCACCAGCAATTGTCCAGAGGCGCGATGCCAGCGAGACAGCTAGTGCCGCTTCAAAAGGCATAAAAGACTGAAGCAACAATACCAGAACCCCCTCCTTCACACCCAACCCATGGGGAGCTATTACAACCACCAAGCCAGCAGTTGCTGCAAGTGACCATACTCCTATAAAACTTAACAGTAAGTGTAAGTCAACATTCAGCAAAGAATAGGTAAATAAAAAAAAGGCTGTTCCCACTAATATATGAGTGCAAATTGCAAAGAAAAGGTAGAGGAAGAAATCTCGCCATCCGAGATGTAGTGCCTTATATGAGGCATGCTTCCGGAATATGCGCATCCATTGAGCCGATACAGGTGGAAGCAACCCCACAAAACACAACCCAGCAATCATCCACAAGAAAAGAGAGAGAGTCTGAGGCAATTTGCTGGGGTAGGTTGGAATTACTACGGCAGTTAATAGAAGACTGGCAACAACCGTGATCCCTGTTTCCCATATTACACTTATACCCATCGGGACAACATTTAGCCCTATTTCCAACCCCCAGTAAAGCCGACTTGCATATCCCCAGATAGATCCGGGAATGTACTTGACCAAATTAGATAAAGCGTGTATACGAATTCCATCTGCCCAGCCTAATTGGCAATCCATTCGCCTAACCATTTGCTGCCATATGGTAGCCCAAAATAGCGCAGCGATTAGTTGAAATGCTAAAGAAGCTGCTAAAGGAAGAAGGCGAATTTGCCATGGAAAGGTTACCACCTGCGACCATCTTGTAGAAATAGTGCGAATAAGAAAAAAGACCACAACACCAGTAAACAATAACCGTAAACCAACCCAAAGAAATTCACTTCGCTTTAAACGTGACATAAGACAACAATTGTAGGACTCTTGTTAATATCTGAACGAGAAAACGAGACGTCGCTTAGATCCAGATTGGCTTTGATCAGCCGTTGAAGAGTCGGCAAGGCGCGTAGACGTAGCGGGCGTGGGAGTATCGGTTTGAAGAAAGGAGCCAGCCAGTGCACTAGTCGCCTTACAGGATGATTCTCATATATCGGAATGGACATTCCCCAAATCTCAACACGGGAGAAATATTTTTTCAACAAAATCTCTAGCTCGTGGGGATAAAATTCCCTAACATGATAAGGCCACATTGTTCCAGGGGTAGGGGAACTGACACTTTTATTAGGAGTGGACAACGCAAGCATTCCTTGATCTTTCAAGACACGTCGAATCTCAGCAAGATATCTTTCTGGATTAGTCAGATGTTCAATAACCTCAATTGAAGTAACAAAGTCAAAAGTGCAACTTGGGAATCCTAAATTTAACACATCCATTACAGCGAATGCAAGGTTCTGCTGTGCATAGAGATTTTTTGCATACATAATCGCCTCTGATGATACATCAACTCCTACAACGTAGTGCGCTCCGGTTTTCAGCAGGTAGGCTGAACCTTGCCCGGCTCCACAACCCGCATCAAGCACATACTTACCGACCGTATACTGGCTGACGAAGTGAAACTTGGCCAAATCCTCAATTAACAAACTTTTTAATCTTTCATCTCCGGGAACTAATCGCTCTCCGGTATACTTCAGCCTATGATTCTTCATGGCTGCTTATTCTCCATAATTCAATAGTGAGTGATAGATGTCCAACATCTTTTGCGCTGATTTTTTCCAAGAGAAATCCGACGCCCTTTTCAGTCCACGCTGTGTCATCTCTCTACGCAGGGCATCATCATACAGTGCGCGTTCAATGGAAGCACAAAGCTCAACGAAGTCTAAAGGGTCATTAACCAGTAATGCTGCATCGCCCACAACTTCTGGAATTGCTCCCACTCGGGTAGTGACCACTGGCACTCCGCAAGCCATTGCTTCAAGACAGGGTATTCCAAATCCCTCATGAAGCGCGGGTAACACGTACAATTTAGCACCATTATAAAACAATGGCAAATCTTCATCTGGAACACTTCCGATAAAATGGACATGAGCATCAAGTCCCAATTCATGTACCAAATGAACTGATAAATTATCATCACTTTGTGGATACCTACGGCCTATCACTACCAGATCGGGCACATCGGTATGTTGAGAACGCAAAAGTGCGAAGGCCTTCAACAAAGTGGGCAGATTTTTCTTTTTTGCTAATATTCCCACAAATAATAAGTACTGGTCCGGCAAGGAATAGCGCTGGCGCAAGGTTTCTAAAATCGATGAATCCCTAATAGGAACGAATTGCTCTTGAGGAGCCCAAGGGATAACACTGATATTTTGTTCACTCACACGGTAAAATTTTCGGATATCCCTCGCAGTATCCTGTGAAACAGCGATGACTTTGGCCGCATAACGTACAGTCAGCGGCTCAATAAGCCTCCAGTATACCACGTCAACGAGCGAATAATACTCCCTCAAATGAAGCACCGTTAAATCATGCACTGTGACTAAATATGGACACGACAATCCTATTACACCGAGGTTTTTAGCGAAATGAACTAAATTAACCTGCTCTCGTTGCACAAGAATCGGAAGCATGATCTGCAAATATATTCTTGCAGCGAATCGGTTTGCGATGGGCACGATAATCTGCCGTACGTTAGAGAATGATTTTAATGCCACCTCATATTCGCTTACCAAGACGAGATACCGAGTCTCTTGATCAAGGGCAAATATATAACGCAATAAACTTAGGATGGATGTTCTTCCTCCGCCCACTCTGTCGATACCGACTGCGTCAATTGCGATAGTTTTCATAATAATGATTCCTTGTTATCATTTATAGGCTTCATTAAAATCCAGTTGAAATTGGGCATTACAAAAACCAACCTGGAAATTAGTGAATAAGGGATATGTCGCATCCACTTCGGCGCATTTGCACCAGGGAAACGTTCTGGTTCGTGAATCAAACGCGCCGTGTAATCGTAAAGGACTAACCCTCTCCAAAGGCGACGCAATTGCCTGTAAGTATATAAAGTGATTTCTAATGAGTGCTCACGGCCTAACCAAGCAAGCGCCTTATGGAACCATTTGCGTGGAAGCCAGTGAATGAACCAAACACGATAATGATACTCATAAGGCCACAAGCGATTAGGACCACTAAAATAGCACAATCCCCCCGGTTTCAAGACACGGATGATTTCATCAATCAGCTGGGTAGGGTCCCTTACGTGCTCATAGACCTGTGCGCAAATCACTAAGTCAAAAGTTGCATTGCCAAAAGGAAGTTTGAGTCCATCTCCTTGCAACCGTGCCAGTCCTGGCGATACCTGGGATATGAGGACCCAATCAGAATCCATCGCTATAATCAACCGTACCTGCTTAGCCAGATGGTTGGCGATAATGCCAATACCACAACCCAGGTCCAAGCAACGAAGCTCTGTGAGGCGATCTGACCAAAGATCATGCAAAATAGTAAGAATTTTTTGGGCTTTAATCTGCCGCGATTCTCTATCCGTCATAGGCCGGTAACTATTCCGTTTTGTGAATTTGGTAGCAACGGATCTCTCCTGAAGGTTCCGCCAGGAACTGAAAAGGCCCGTGAATTGTAGCCAACAGAGTGAATCTATCAAAGATTTGATCGTAGGCCAAGATTTCATCCTTGTAATTGCCAGTATTTGCGCTTGCATAATAACGGCCATACATTGCTGAGCTGGCTACTAAGTAGTCAAACCCTTGGAGGATATACCATTCTGGAGGGTGGTCTATCAAACGTGGTACATAGGTAACCTCAAAAAAATCTGAAAGTAGCGGGGTGTAGCTCTCCGCCGCAATACGAGCCCCATTAGGCAAATGTTCTTTCATCCATTCTTCTGCTATTGTACGTATTTCCGGTTGGGCGAAATGATATACCGTGCGTATTGTCTGAATAAATGGTACCATTAGCAAAGCCAAGAGGGAGACCACAGTAAATACATTTAAAAACAGACTTCTCGCAATCTTTCGTTTAATCCATTCCCAGAATAACATAAATCCACGCGCGGCAAATAAGCTTAGCAATGGGAGTAATGGTGTTAAGGCAATGGTTGTGTGGACGCGAGCAGTAGCAATTAACACAAAATAAGCAATGGGGAAAATTGCTAATACGATCATTAACCCTCGTCTTTTTATACTTTCTACAGCAAAACTCATCAACGCTAAAACAGGAATTAGGCCTGTGTTCAAAATAAGCTTGCGTATATACCATATAGAGCTAACATCCCCTTCTGCTCCCGCATGTCCTAACACGTAATAGTGGCGTACTTCCCATGCCATCCCATTTAGCCAACTAGGCATATCTAACAAAGCAAACGGAGTTCCTATTACGAAACCTACGCCAGCCATAACAGTTCCAACCCACAGACGGAGATCCAGCAGCGTGCCACGGCGCAATAAATGAGCCCCCCATAATGCTATCAGAACAATGCCGCCGTTATATTTACTGGTTGCAGTAAGACCCGCTAAAATACCAGCGACAAGATAATCACCCCACCGTGCAAAACGGTAAACGCGAGAAGAGGCATAGACTGCCGCTGTTGCCATCAATGTGACCAGAGCATCAGGACGATAATAGTGGGAGGCTAAAATGTGAGTAGGCATTATAGCTAGCAGGACAGATGCCACAATCGCTGTACGATGATCAAATATCTCGCGGCCTAAATTATAAATTAAGTAAACATTCAGCAAGCCGCAAAAGGTCATCTCCAACCGCCCTATTATGTAAAGCAATGGTATATCTGTTGTGCCTGTTCCTAGTACCACCATCTGGGCTGATACCAAATCCTCTATGTGAACAAATATACCTCTAGCTACACCTCTTATAAAAACCAAAATAACCCCTGGAATGAGCAAATATAAGAATAGCGAGGGGTAATTAAACCACTGGGGATTCAAGTCCCCTGTCTGTACCATTATGAGAACTTTGCTAATGTAATTAGGCTCATCGGGGTGATAAACACGAGGTAATCCCCAATCTACGCCGATCAAACGAGGTACAAGAGCCACGATCATCACTAGGATTAGATGAATGGACTCGGAACGCAACCACCTCATACGTCTCTATCCCAGCCTATTTATAGATTGATTGAAAATTTCAGTAAAGCGACGTGCTACTTCTTGCCAATTGAACTGCTCTTCCACCGAACGGCGTGCTGACTGCCCTAACCGTTGACGCAAAGAAGTATCTTGAACCAATAGTCCTATTGACTGGCTCAAAGAATTATGGTCACCTGAGGGGCATAACAATCCATTTACCCCGTCAGTGATAACCAGTGGGACGCCACCAATATTTGTGGCCACGATAGGTTTGCCCAAAGCCATCGCTTCTAACAATACTGTAGGTAGACCATCAGAGTTACCACTTGTATCCCTCTTGGACGGAAGCACAAACACATCTCCCATAGCAAGAAATGCCGGCACCCTATCCCAGGATATCTGACCCGGCATATGCAAATGCTCTGATACTTTTAGCTCCGCTGCAAGACGCAATAGTTCCTCTCTCTGGACGCCGTCACCCCCAATAACGATATGCACATTCGGGTAAGACTTTAGCAACAGAGGGAGTGCACGTACTAAGATATCAAATCCCTTTTTGGGTACAATGCGGCCCAGGGCAATAACGACGAAATCGTCCTCTCGCAAGCCAAATTCTGATCGTGAGAGAGGGGGTATTTGGGGATGAAAGCGGAAGTGGTCAACGCCCCAAGTTATTAAGCGCACTCTGTCCATAGAGGCACCTAAGGAAAGTGCACTACGGTAAAGGTCTTCACTACATGCAGTGACCACTGTAGCGCATCTCAAGACCCATCGGGCCACACATCTAAACAGCCAGTTCCGTTGAGCAACGAACACATCTGAGCCGTGAAGGCTAACAACTAAAGGAATATGTAAGAGATATGCTGCCCACATCCCCACCAACCCGTTAGGGAGCAGCCAATGGGCGTGTATAAGTTCGGCTTTTTGCTTCAGCGCAACCCTCAAGGTACACCAGAACTGAGCACCCAGATAGAAAGGTAACAAAAAAAAGACCCCGCCCCTAAAATGATTGTCTCCAACCAATGATTTGGCATATCCCATTATATGCCATCTCTTCACTAGGGTGTAACGGAACCAATGCATAACTACGTGCCCAGAGATCTGTTTACGCACAGCAGGGTCATAAGGCGCTACAACTTCTATAAGATGTCCTAACTTGACTAAATGTTCACATATAGACTGAACAAACGGTGCTGTACCATCGCCTGGGAATCTAGGATATGAGCTTGTCAACACAGTAACACGCACCGTTACCCCCAAAAGCAATCTCCTAATGGAGATACATATGGCAGCAATTCCGCCATTCTACAACATCACTCCCATTAAAATAACCCGCTCTTTCTACCCCCGTGCCGGGCGACAAAAGTCTGGCCCACCGGGCGACCAGGCTCCAGCACTACCGCGGCATCCGGCAGGACGTTCGTCTGGTCGTGGTCCACAAAGGCGGAGCAACCGGTCAGAAACAACAAGACCACCAGAACCAGAGCGATCGCAAAAGGCCTGCGGGGTTGCAAGAGGGGGACCTTATCCGCTTGCGGATGAACTTCGGAGCGGACGGTTTTCCGCCTATACATACGCCAGATCGGAGTCCTCCCGGATATAGGCTGGAATGCTGCCCAGGTACGGGAGCGGGGGCAAATGATGCCACTGGCGCAGGAGATGGCAGGTGGGCGAAGTGAACAGGCGGCACTCGTCCACCGCCTGGCGCCAGGACTCTTTCCGAACCTCCATTACCGTCTCCCAGCCGGGCAGAAGGCCGAAGTCCCAGGCCGCACACAGCCGGGCGATGAAATCCACCCGATCGGCCAGAGTGGTCAACTCCTCAGGGGGTGCGGTATCCGGATAGAGCGCTCCGTCAATCGGACTACTCACCTTTGGCATGCATCCCGGAAAATCTGGGGTTCATTCTACCGCGCTTCCGGCACCCTGTCAAACGCTCA
>CAKZJX010000118.1 GCA_937120535.1 uncultured Anaerolineae bacterium | reverse complement strand
ATCCCCGGCCGAGGCCTGCTCCGCGGCCCCCTGGAATTCCAGACCGCCCTGCCGGTGCGCGGCCAAAACGACCCCGAACGCACCCTTGTCCTCAAGCGATTGATGGAACAGATGAACCAGGCGTGGGCCGGCCCCCGCCCACGGGCCTTTGCCCCCCTGCCGGCCGTGCTCGGCCTGAGCCAGGTCCTTTCTCCAAGCGCCTCTTGGCCCGATCCGCCTACGCCAGGCTTCGTCGCGCGCTTTGCACTCCCCTACGACGACCCCGACCGGCCCTTTGACATACACCTGAGCGACGGCCCATACTTCATCATCGCCGGCACACCCCAATCCGGCAAGACCACGCTGCTGCAATCCTGGGTGCTGGCTCTGGCCGAGGCCTATACCCCTGAGAGACTGCGTCTGTGTTTGGTTGACTTTCGTCATAGCGGTCTACTGCCGTTGAGTGAACTGCCTCATGCCCGGCATCCCCTGCCCGATAAGCGCAGCGCCCGTCGCCAGAGTGAACCGCGTTACATCACCAACGAAACCGCTGTTTCTGACCTGCTGGCCGAAATAGCCGAGGTTATGCGTCATCGTGAACAGACTTTGAACACTGCCCGTAACAAAGGACGTGCTGCTTTTGATCTCCGAACCTGGCAGGCCGCTCAGCCGGCCATCCTGATGGTCATGGACGACTTTGACATCTTCCAGAGCGAGGCACAAGAGGGCATAAAGAGCCTGCTGGATGCCCATCTCAAAAAATGGCGCGAACTGGGCTTTTACCTGATCGTTGCCGGCCCCACCCAGGACATCGAAAACGCCTGGGGCTGGATCGCCCAACTCCGCAACCAAGCAGTGGGTTTCCAACTCGGCAATGCAGCTTACAACAACATCTTCAAACTAAACCTACCCGCCGATAATCCCGCCAAAACCCTTTCCTCCGGCGAGGGCTATTACATCCGCCGCGGCCAATTCTGGCGGCTCAAACTGGCCGATCCTTCGGCCGGTTCTCTATCCTTAGCACAATGGGTGGAGCAATTGAATAAGCGCTGACTCTGTACCACCGCCAAACAGCCCGTCCTGCACTCCCTGCGCCACCGCCTCCAGCACGACTTGTTTGTCCTTCACCATCGGCAGTTGGGGGTAGCTCTGAAAGTCATCCACTTTCCACCGCTTTCTCTTGCTCGTCCTGCCCCAGCGCCTTTTCCAGCAACTGCTTGGGGGCAAGGCGGGTCGCTAGGGCATCCTCCCGCTCCAGGTAGCGACGGACCCGGCGCACTGAGTCGAGCCGCTCGCCGATGGTGGGCAGCCCCAAGTTTATCCACACCGTCCCCTCCCGCCCGGCCTTGGCTAGGTGACGGTAGGCCGAGAGTAGGTTGAAATCCATCTTGCTCTCGCTGTCCTTCAGGTGGCTCTCCAGCATCCGGCGGTTCTCTTTGGGAAGTTGTTCCATCAGGGCTTCGTCGTCCTGAATGGAACGCAGCGCCAGGTAACGCTTCGCCTGCTGCTTGGGTCTGGTCAGCTCGTTCTTATCCATGGCCAGCACAAGCAGGGTTTTGCGGTAGATGCGAAAGTTCTGCCCGCACTTGTCCAGCAGTTTTTCCACAAAGCGGGTGGCATCGTCGCTCGGGTGCGGATAGTCGGGGGAGAGAACGACCAGCTTGAGCGCTTTCGTGTCCACCACGTCCTGAGAATCGCGCGGCCAGAGGACAACCGGCAGCTCCAAACCGGCGACGGACGCCAGCCGGCGGCGCAGCTCTTCCAGAACTTGCTCTTCCTTCACTGCGCCTCTCGCTCCACGATGATGCGGTTCAGGTTGGGCTGACTGGAAAAGCGGTACAGGCCGCCCTCGACCTGCAGGTGCCACAGCTCCGTCTCCAGCCGTTGCAGCGTGTCGCCGACCAGGGCCGGCGGGAATGTCCTCCCGCAGGACGGCCAGACGCAGCCGCTGGATGCCCATCCCCTTGCGTTCAGCGCCGCTGAAGGAGCCGAAGAAGATCGCCATTGCCAGGCCGGTGGGGATGCGGAAGTTCTTGTAGAACTGATTGGTCTGCGTCCCTACTGTTTCGATGCGCCACCGATCGCCCACCGGCCGGACGGTGAGCACCCGCACGGGTTCGGGCCAGATATCGCTGCGGAGGAGGTCATTAACCTGAGGGATCGAATTGGGCATGACTGGACCGACCTGACTCTGGAATTGCTCACGCAGGACTAGCGCTCGAACAGCCATAGCCACCGGGCCGGCCAGACCCTGACTCTTCCCAGCTGAGCCGCCTCGGCCGGTATTATGGCTGTGTTGTTCCGTCCGTCAAAGGGGGGTCCTAGCGCCTTGAAGAAGCCGGAGGAGCAGAGTGGCTCGTCCTGCCTGGTTTGGGCTTCGTGCGGTCGCTGCCCCGCAGGAATTCTCTCTCGAATTAGGACAAATTGAGTAAAATTCGACCTGCGTTTAGCATCTAGAAGATGGCTGGTGCAGGCAGTTGTCTCTGAGCCATTGCAATATCTCTCATCCCTCCTTGTGACCATTCATGGCAAACCTGCTCGTGTTCCCTGATCTTCCTTCCCTAACCCAGCGGGCTGCCGAGTTGGTGTTACAAACAGCGCAAGAAGCGGCGGCCGCTCGCAGCCAGTTCAACCTGGCCCTAGCCGGCGGTCATACCCCGCGCGCCCTCTACCGCCGCCTGACCGAACCCGATCTAGCTGATCACTTCCCTTGGTCTCAAACTCACATTTTCTGGGGGGACGAGCGCTGCGTTCCGCCCGACCATGCCGATAGCAACTACCGCATGGCCTACGAACACTTGCTGCGTAATGTGCCCTTACCGGCCGATCACATCCATCGCATGGCCGGCGAAGATCCCCCCGAACAAGCGGCCCAGCGCTATCAGGCCGAACTCGGCCGACACTTCGGCGGCCGGCCCCGCTTCGACCTGATCCTGCTCGGCATGGGCGAAGACGGCCACATCGCCTCGCTCTTCCCCAACACGCCTGGGATAGACGATCCTGACCGTTGGGTGATCGTCGTCCCCCACGATTCCCCGCCTCCGCCGCTGGTCACTCGTCTCAGCCTCACCCTGCCGGTTCTGAACGCCGCCCGTCGCCTGCTCGTCCTGATCAGCGGCGTTTCCAAAGCCCCGGCCCTGGCCCGCGTCGCCCAAGGCGATCTCTCGCTCCCCGCAGCGCGCCTCCGCCCCGTGGAGGACGACCTGAGTTGGCTGGCCGACGCCGACGCAGCGGCCCACATTTCATCTGCATCCTAAGGAGGACCTCTACTATGGAACTTGCCGTTCTCGGTTTAGGACGCATGGGCGCCAACATGGCCCGCCGTCTCTTGCGGGCCGGCCATCGCGTCATCGGATATAACCGCACCTACCAAGTGGCCCAGCAATTGGCCCAAGAAGCCGGCCTGATCCCCGCCGAAACCATCCCCGCCGCCATTGCTGCTCTCACCCAAACCCCGCGCGTGGTCTGGATCATGCTGCCGGCCGGCGAGACCACCGACCAAGCCATCCGCCAAGCGGCCGACCTGCTCGCCCCAGGCGACATCGTGGTAGACGGCGGCAACACCTACTACAAAGACGATCTGCGTCGCGCAGCCTGGCTCAAGGAGAAAGGTCTCCACTACGTAGACGTGGGCACCAGCGGCGGCATCTGGGGTCTCACCGCCGGCTACAGCCTGATGATCGGCGGCGACCCCGATCCGGTGGCCCACCTCACCCCCCTGTTCCAAGCCCTGGCCCCGGCCCCCGATCGCGGTTGGGGGCATGTTGGCCCAGTCGGGGCCGGCCACTTTGTCAAAATGATCCACAACGGCATCGAATACGGCATAATGCAAGCCTACGCCGAAGGATTCGACATCCTGCGCGCCAAACAAGAATACCACTTCGATCTCCACCAAATCGCCGAAATCTGGCGCTACGGCAGCGTCGTCCGCTCCTGGCTGCTCGACCTGACCGCCGACGCCCTGCGTGAAGATCAGACCTTGAGCGAGATCGCCGGCTACGTAGAGGACAGCGGCGAGGGCCGCTGGACCGTCTTCGAGTCGATTGACCTAGACGTGCCGGCCCCGGTGATCACCCTCTCCTTACAACAGCGCTTTATCAGTCGTCAAGAAGAAAGCTATGCCGCCAAATTGCTGGCAGCCATGCGCCACAAATTTGGTGGCCATGCGGTCAAAAAGGCTAGTGGAGCATGACCTCTCCTGTTCAAACCACCACCATCGTCATCTTTGGCGCCTCGGGCGACCTAACCTGGCGCAAACTCATCCCGGCCCTCTACAACAACTTTCGCAAAAACCGCCTGAGCCCGCAGACGATCATCGTCGGCTTCGCCCGCCGCGAATACACCGACGACATCTTTCGCGCCCACCTGCGCGACGGCGTGCACCGATTCAGCCCCGAAACCTTCGATCCCGACCTGTGGGCCCGCTTCGAGCGCTCTATCCGTTACTTCCGCGGCCATCTCGACGCTCCAGCCGACTTCCTCCGCCTCAACACCTTTCTATGCTCCCTCGAAGGCGGGCCGGCCAACCGCCTCTACTACCTGGCCACCGCTCCAGAACACTATGCCCCGGTAGCTTCCGCCCTTAACGCTGCTGATATGTCGCGCAACGACCCCGAGAGCGGTGCCTGGCGACGGATCATCGTCGAAAAACCCTTCGGCACCGACCTCCTCTCGGCTCAAGCACTCAACCAGGCCCTCCATGCCGCCTTCGACGAGAGCCAGATCTACCGCATTGACCACTACCTGGGCAAGGAAACCGCCCAAAACATCCTCTTCTTCCGCTTTGCCAACGCCATCTTTGAGCCGATCTGGAACCGCCGCTACGTCAGCAACGTCCAGATCACCGTGGCCGAAACGGTCGATGTGGAATCTCGGGCCGGCTTCTACGACCGGGCCGGCGTGGTGCGCGATATGTTCCAAAATCACCTGCTCCAACTGCTGGCGTTGGTGGCCATGGAGCCGCCGGCCTCCTTCAACGCCGATGCTGTGCGCAACGAGATCGTCAAAGTCCTGCAGAGCGTTCGCCCCATCGCCCTCGAAGACGCCGTGCGCGCCCAATACCAAGGCTATCGCCTCACCCCCGGCGTTGCCCCCGACTCGCGCACTCCCACCTACGCGGCCTTCAAGCTCTATATTGACAACTGGCGCTGGCGTGGGGTTCCCTTCTACCTGCGTTCTGGCAAGGCCCTCAAACAAAAGACCTCCGAGATCATCATCGAATTCCAGCGCCCGCCCCACCTCATGTTCCGCTTACCCCCAGGCGAGAGCATCGTCCCCAACATCCTCTCCCTGTGCATCCAGCCCAACGAGGGCATCCACCTCAGCTTCCAAGCCAAAGTGCCCGACTCCGACCAAGAGATGCGCTCGGTCGAGATGGAGTTTCACTACCGCAACTCCTTCACCGACCGCAGCATCCCTGAAGCCTATGAACGTCTGCTCATGGAAGCCCTGGAAGGAGACGCCTCCCTCTTCACCCGCTCCGACGGCATCGAAACCGCCTGGCGCTTGATAGACCCTATTCTCCAAGCTTGGGAGCAGAGCGACACCCCATCGCTGGTCTTCTACCCGCGCGGCAGCTGGGGCCCCCCGGAGGCCGAGGCCTTGTTGGCCCGCGAAGGGCATATCTGGCGTCTGGGCTGCAGCAGCTGCTAAACTCACAGGTCAAGCCCTATGCTACCCCTCACCGGAATCCGCGTGCTCGATCTCTCCCGCCTGCTGCCAGGGCCCTACCTAACGGCCCTGCTGACCGACCTAGGCGCCGAAGTGATCAAGGTGGAAACCCCGCTGGCAGGCGATTATGCTCGCCTTGCCCCGCCTGAGATGGGCCTGGGTCGCCTCTTCGAGATGGTCAACCGCGGCAAGAAGAGCGTGGCCATCAACTACCGCAACCCCCACGGACGCCAGATCTTCCTGCGCCTGGCCCAAACCGCTGATGTGATCCTGGAGGGCTTCAAGCCCGGCGCGGTGCAGAAGTGGGGCATTGACTACGCTGCCGTTCAAGCCGCGAAGCCAGACATCATCTACTGCTCCCTCTCTGGCTACGGGCAAGACGGGCCCTACCGGGAACGGGCCGGCCACGACCTGAACTACCTGGCCATCAGCGGCGCCCTGGCCCTGAACGCCCGCCGCGGCCAGGCCCCCGTGCCCTATGGCCTGCCGGCCGCCGACCTAGCCGGCGCCATGCTGGCCGGCATCGCCATTCTTGCAGCTCTTCTCGGTCGCTCTCAAACCGGCCGCGGCATGTACCTCGACATAGCCCTCCTAGACGGCGTCATCTCTTGGATGACCCCCTTGGCGGCCGGCGCCTTCTTGGCCGGCCTCGAAGTCGCCGCTGGCGCCCTCCCCCTCCTGGGAGGCTTGCCCTGCTTCAACATCTACCCGACAGCCGACCACAAATACCTGACCCTAGCCGCCCTAGAGCCGGCCTTCTGGGCCGACTTCTGTCGCGTCACCGACCGCCCAGACCTGCTTCCCCGCCAGTTCGACCGCTCCATCGGCCCCGAGATCGCGGCCATCTTTCGCCAACGCACCCGCCAAGAGTGGCTCGAAGCCTTCTCTACCAGCGATGGTTGTGTCGAACCGGTTAACTCCTTCGAAGAAATGCTTGCCCATCCCCAGATCCAAGCACGCGGCTACTTTCGCCAACGCGACGGCCAAGCGATCGACGTGCACTCCCCGTTCGTGTTTGCCCGGCGCGAACTCCCACCGGCGCCCAAACTCGGCCAACACACCGTCGAGACCCTGCGTCAAATCGGCCTGGAAGACGACCAAATCCACCATCTGCTTCAGCGCCGGATCATCGGCGTGGCGTAATAGATCATTCCTCTTCTTGCTCTTGCTGCTCCTCGCGCCGTGACCGCGGACGCGGCGGATCCATCGCCGCTTCCTTCGAGAGCGCCTCCCCCAAGACCTGATCCATGTGATTGACCAGCACGATTTTCAGGTCGCGCTGCACTGCCTTGGGCACATCTACCAAGTCCTTCTGATTGCGCTCCGGCAGGATCACCTTCCGCAAGCCGGCCCGATGGGCGGCCATGACCTTCTCGCGAATCCCACCCACCGGCAATACCCTTCCTCGCAGGGTAATCTCGCCCGTCATCCCCACCTCTTTGAACACCGGCCGGCCGGTCAAGGCCGAGACCAACGCCGTGGTCATCGTGATGCCGGCGCTTGGACCATCCTTTGGGATGCTCCCTTCGGGCAAATGGATATGCACATCCATGCGCTCAAACACTTCCGGATCGATCCTCAACCTCCTAGCGCGCGACTTGATGTACGACAGGCCGGCCTGGGCCGACTCCTGCATCACCTCCCCCACCTGGCCAGTGATCTGCAAACTCCCCTTCCCGTCCAACACCGCCACCTCGACCAGCATGATCTCGCCGCCGCTTTCGGTCCATGCCAGGCCGGTGGCCAGACCCACCTCGTCCTGACGCTCGGCCTCTGTCTGGAAATACTGTGGCGGACCGAGGAACTTTTCCACTAGCTCCGGCGTGATCACCTGAGGCGGCGCCTTGCCCTCGGCCTTTGTACGGGCGATCTTGCGAAACATGCGCCCGATCTCGCGTTCCAACTGGCGAACCCCGGCCTCCGACGTATACTCGCGGATGATCTTCTGCAAACTCTCGCGCTGAAACGTCACCCCCAAGTCTTCGATCCCATTCTCCTCCAACTGACGTGGGATCAGATGCTTCTCAGCAATCACCAGCTTCTCTTCCTCGATATAGCCGGGGAACTCGATCACCTCCATCCGATCCAACAGGGCCGGCGGGATCGTCCCCAGATAATTGGCCGTAGTAATGAACATCACCCGCGACAGGTCAAACGGCAACTCCAAATAATGATCGCTAAAGGCATGATTCTGCTCAGGGTCCAACACCTCCAACAAGGCAGCCGCCGGGTCGCCGCGAAAGTCGGTATACAGCTTATCGATCTCGTCCAGCATAAACAGCGGGTTGGCGGTTCCGGCCCGCTTCATCGTCTGCAGAATACGCCCGGGCAACGCGCCGATATACGTCCGGCGATGACCGCGGATCTCGGCCTCATCGCGCACCCCTCCTAGCGAGACGCGCACAAACTTGCGGCCCAGCGCTTCGGCAATCGACCGCCCCAGCGACGTCTTCCCCGTCCCAGGTGGCCCCACAAAACACAAGATCGGCTGGCGCAACTTCTTCGGCTTGAGCGATCGAACAGCAATATACTCCAGAATCCGCTCCTTGGCCTTCTTCAACCCGTAATGATCGCGATCCAAGATCCGAGCGGCGTTCTTCACGTCCAGCTTATCTTCCGTCACCGTGTTCCACGGCAATTCCAAAATCCAATCAATATACGTGCGGATGATGCCCACCTCAGGCGTCATGGGCGGCATCTGGCTCAACCGTTCCACCTCCTTCAACGCGGTTTGGCGAGCCTCCTCTGGCAGATTGGCCCTCTCGATCCGCTCGCGCAGCTCTTTAATCTCGCGATTGAAGATATCCCCTTCCCCCAACTCGTGCTGAATCTGGCGCATCTGCTCGCGCAAATACAACTCTCGCTGACTGCGATCCACCTCGTTCTGAACGCGCGCGTGGATCTCGTCCTCCAGCTCCAGCACGTCCACTTCCTGGGCCAGGAGCTTATTCACATACTGCAGACGAACCTGAGGAACGATCGTGGTCAGCACTGTTTGGCGCTCCTCATTCTTGAGCGAGAGCGCGCTGGCGATCATATCGGCCAGCCAACCTGGCTCGTGAATATTCATCGCAAACACCAGCGCCTCTTCGGGGATGGAGCGATTCAACTGCACACACCGCTCAAACAGATCGAGCGCAGAGCGCATCAGCGCCTTGATCTGACGATCGACACGGGTCGACTCCTCCAACACCCGCGCCCGCACCTTGAAATACGGCCGTAGGCGGGTAAACTCCACCACTTCGACCCGCCGGCGCCCCTGCGCCAACGCTGAATGCGACCCGTCGGGCATCTCGATCGACCGGCCGACGGCCATTTCCACCCCGATCGGCAGGAAATCCTTCGGGCCCGGCTGTTCCTGCTCTGGATTGCGCTGCACCAACCCGATCAACGTCTGATTGCGGCGCTGGGCTTCCTGCAATGCCGACACCGAGACCTCGCGCCCGACAAAGATGGGCGTCACCATGCGCGGGAAAATGACCACATCTCGCAACGGCAAAGCTATTGCCTCGATGAAGCCATTGCGGTCCGGCTCCAAGCTGAGGACGCTGTACAGCTCATCGGTGCGCTGCGACAACATAAAGCTGAACGGTTCGTCTTCGCTCCAATCGTCGAACTGATTCATCGTCATACATCTATTCTAACCCGCTTTCGAAAAAAATTACTTGCCAAGCTGAGAAACCTTCTTCCAGGCGGTCATCGCCTCGGCGGTGACAAACATCGAACCGGCCGAAAGGACGATGCTCCCGTCCTCCGCCACCAGATCTAACGCCCGAGCCAGCGCTGCCTCAACCGGCGTCACCGATTCATACGGGACCCCGGCCTGCTCGGCGAACTCCTGGAGTTTTTCCACCCCCAGGGCCCGCGGGTGATCGGCACACGTCAGGATCACCCGCCGTATCTTGGGCTTTATCTCGCGCAACATGCCGGGGATATTTTTGTCCTCCGAAGCCCCGAAGATCAGGATCACCGGCCGGCCTGGGAAATGCTGCTCCAGCGTAGCGCGCAGCCGAGCAAACGACTCATCGTTGTGCGCCGAGTCGAAGATCACCGGCGGCTCGCGGCGCGCGATCTCAAAGCGAGCGGGCCATTTTACCCGAGCAAAACCACTTTGTATAGGCTGCGGCCCTAGGTGAAACCCGCCGGCCTGCAACGCCGCGTAGGCCACGGCCGCATTGATGGCCTGATGATCGCCCAACAGAGGCAGACGCACCTCGAGCGCCGTCTGCTGCACCTCATCGCGCAGCAACACCACTTGCCCCTCAAGCGAAGAGTCGAGCACTTCAAACCTCACCTCGCGGCCCACCAAGGTCATCGGCGCGTCCCGTTCGGCGGCAACCCGCTTCAACACCTCCAACGCTTCCTCCTTCTGCGGCGCCGAGACCAGCGGAACGCCCGGCTTGATGATGCCGGCCTTCTCGCCGGCGATCTTGGCCAGCGTATCCCCCAAAACCGCCATGTGATCCATTGAGAGCGAGGTGATCACCGCCACGCGCGGCCGCACCACGTTCGTCGCATCCAGGCGCCCCCCCAACCCCACCTCGACGACCGCCACATCCACGCCCCGCTCGGCAAACGCCAAAAAGCCCAGGGCAGTGGTGATCTCAAACGTCGTCAAGCGCGGGATGCGGGCAACGTAGGGTTTCACCTGCTCTACCAAGGCGACCAACTCCGCATGGGAGATCGGTTGATCGTTGATCTGAATGCGCTCGGTGTAGTCGAACAGATGGGGGGAGATATACAATCCCACTTTATAGCCGGCGGCCTGCAGCGCCGAAGCGCACAGGGCACAGGTGGAGCCTTTGCCTTTCGTCCCGGCCACGTGGAGGATCGGATAGGTCTCTTGCGGGTTGCCCAGCGCGTCCATCAAGGCAAACATGCGATCTAGGTTGAAGTCGGCTTTTGCCAGCTCTGAGACGTGCTTCAGGCTGTAGTCCACAAACGAATAGAGATAGTCTAGCGCCAGGTTGTAGGCTTTTTCGATGTCATCCATAGCATCTCGTTGTCAGCGGCCTTCGCCTGACAGGCCTAAGCCTTCCAGCAGATTGCGGATGGTGTTCCAATGGACGCGCTCCCAGGCGGTTGGGCTGGAATTGGCGTTGTGGGGAGCGAGCAACACGTTGTCCATCCTCAAGAGTGGGCTATCGGCCGGCAGCGGTTCTTGCTCAAACACGTCCAAGGCGGCGCCGGCGATCTGGCCGGCTTGCAGGGCGGCGATCAGGGCGACTTCGTCCACGATCGGGCCGCGGGCGGTATTGATCAGCACCGCCGAGGGTTTCATCATGGCCAGGGTCCGAGCGTTGATCAGATGATGGCTAGTCGGGTTCAGATCGCAGTTGAGAGAGACGAAATCGGCTTGGGCCAGCAAGGTCTCCAAATCGGTCATTTCAACGCCGGTCTCCGTGAGGAAGACGTGATCGATCTCCACGATGTCGTTGCCGAGCACGCGCATTCCAAAGGCGCGCGCCCGTCGGGCCACCGCTTTGCCGATGTTCCCGACGCCGACGATGCCCAGCACACACTCGCTCAAGGCAAGGCCGGGCAATTTCCGCCACTCGCCGCGCTTCATAGCGGCATCCATCCAGGGCAGGCGGCGGGCAAAGGCCAACAGGTAGCCGATCACCGTGTCGGCGACGGGGGTGGTGAACGCGTTGGGTGTGCGCGCCACGCGGATGTTGAGTCGGGAAGCGGCGGCGGTGTCGATCGAGTCGATGCCAGTTCCCCATTTTGAGATCACTTTCAGGCGCGGCGCACAGGCTTCTAGGACGCGCGCAGTGTAGCGGTCATCGCCGCAGATCGTGCCGTCGAATTGGCCGGCGTAGTGCAACAGATCGTCTTCTTCCATACGTTCGCGCACGTCGGGCACGATCAGGTCCAGGCCATGCTGTTCCAGGAGCGGACGAAAGCGATCAAGGACGGAGATCATGTAGGGGGCGGTGATCAGTACGGTGGGCATAGGTAGGTTTTTCGGCGGAGAGGGATTTTTGCCGGCGCTCCATCAGGAATTCGCAGATGGCAAAATCGAGCTCCTCGTCAATATCCCACGCCTCATCGGCCGGGATCTCGAACATCAGAGGCCGTTCGCCGATGCGATGGCGCCGGCCCAGCAGGTTGGAGCGAGTGAAAAGGTAGAGGCAAGAGTTTTCCTCGTATACCGGTGGGAGGTCTTGGGTTTGAATCAGCTCTAGGGGGTTGTGGTTGAGGGCGCGGCCTTCTTGATCGTACAGGCGGGTCTGCAGGCGGGTGACTGAGAAGAGGGAGTCATAACGCGGGTAGGCCTGCCAGAAGGTGTGAATCGCGCGGGAGACGGTGGCCGGCCGGAGCAGGGGATTGGTGCTGTGGGTTTGCAGGTAGAATTCGGCCTCCACTTGAGCGGTATCGTAGATCAGGATCTCGTTCATCGAGATATCATCGGCGCGCAGGTGAGTTGGCCGATGGATCAGTTGCACCATTGGAAAGGATCGACGTATCCCTTCCAAGATGGGTTCGGAATCGGTATCCACAACGATGGTCTCGATCTCGGGGACGGCCAACAGGGTCTCAAGAATGTAATGGAAGAGCGGCTTGCCCGCCAGGGGACGATAGTTCTTTCCGGGCACGCGTTGGCTGTGATGCCGCATCGGGACCAGGGCGGCAAGTCGTTTCATGGATTTCGCTCACTCCAAGGTTCGAAGGAATTCCGGTGTGCAAGAGCGCTAAAGAAGCTCTCACGCACCAGGCCGGCTGTGGTTCGGCAGGGAACGCAGGGCTTATTATATCCCATGCCGAGCTATAGCAGGCTCACAGGACGGCCAGGGGAGTGGATAAAAAGGGGATTTTTTCACACAGAGACACAAAGACGCGGGGAGGCTTTGTGATCTACGTGTTGCGTTCCCATGCGAGTCGCGTGGCACGGCAGGGTGGAGGCCGGATCCCAAGCACAGGCCGGCCCCGAAGGGAAGAACGCCGAGCGAGGCCATGATCTCGCTCGCCTGACGCGACGCTCGCACTGTTTTTCTTGTTGCGTGGTCCAGAAGCTTTGCAGGCAGCCTTGAAACATTTCCTTGAAACGTTTGATGTACTGCTTCCACTGCCGTCCATGGCGCAAGCAGCGTTTTCCGAACGATCCAGCTCATGTGTTTCAGTTTATCAACCCATAATTTAGCCACTTCCGACGTCCAGCGCCGACAAGCTGCCAGGTGCACGCTACAATGCGCTGAAGCAAAATCTATCAATCTGTGGCAATCTGTTTCAGGTACAATTCGACCGCTATCTCCCACACGACGAGGACCAGATGACGGAGTTGACTACGATCCTCCCCTTCTTGATTTGGGCCGCCTCCTGGGCGATCGGCGGCTATCTGATCGCCTGGGCGGTGTTTGACCTACAGCGCGAGCGTTTTGTGGCTGGTTTGGCATTAGGACTGGTCCTACAATTATGGCTCGCCAATGCCCTGACGTATGCGATACCGGCGCCCTCTTCGTTTTGGGCCAGCGCGGGCGCAGTGTTGCTCTTCGGCCTGATCGCCATGGTGCGCTCGCGCCGGCGATTGCAACGCCCGTTTTCCCTGCCGATCGGGCAAGCCCTCGCCCTGGCTGTGCTGACTTACGTCTTCTTAGCCGTTGAGCGCGGCTTGAATATCTTCGATGACTTCCAAAACATACCGACTGCTTCGACGATGGCGGCCGGAGACATCCCTCCGCATTTTCCTTACGCTCCCCATCTGCGATTTGGCTATCATTATTTGCTGCTGCTCTTCGCTGCCCAATTGATACGCCTGGGCGATCTCTTCCCATGGACCGCAGTGGACCTGGCCCGCGCCGTGGTCCTGGCGCTCTTGCTGGTGTTGACGTATGTGTGGGCCGGCCGTATGGCGCGTAGCCGTCTGGCCGGCGGGATAGCAGCGACGTTTGTGGCCTTTGCCGGCGGAGCTCGCTGGCTGTTGTTGCTCCTCCCCGAGGCGCTCAGCCGGTCCATCTCGCGCTCGATCAGCCTGATCGGCTCTGGCGCGGCCAGCGCCCCCGACCTAATGGCCGGCCTGACCGCCCCCTGGCGCATCGAAGGCGATGGACCGATCCCCTTCCCCTTTGCCTTTGCCAATGGGATCAACAATCCAACCACCATGGCCCACGGCGGCGTGGGGGCGCTCTACGTCCTGATCCCCTTGCTGCTACTGGTGCTCTTTCGCCGTCTGCGTAATCTATCGGGCGGTCTGGTATTGATCACCCTGATCGCTTCCCACGCGCTCACCGTGGAATTTGACTTTCTGGTCATGTATGCGGCCTTGGGGTTGGTGCTCTTGCTCGATTGGGTCCGCCGACGCAAGGTAGGGGTGCTGCGCTCGTTTTGGACCACGGCCGCGGTGGCCGCCGGTGCGTTGCCGATAGCCGCCGTCCAAGGTGGGGTGCTGACCGAACTGGTCCGCGAACGCCTGCTGACGGCCGACGCCCGGCAGTCCTTCCACACCTTTCAATTCAGCTTCTCGACCCCCTCTCTAGTCTCCGGCCATTTGGGCTGGCTGGAGCTGCTCCATCCCTATCCACTGGTGGCGGCTTTGCTTGAACTGGGGCCGGTCCTCCTGGCAACGCCGTTGTTGTTTGCCTGGGGAGGGAAGATGATCCGCGTCCAAAAGTGGTGGGAGGCCGGCATCGCCCTGGGTGGGGTCTTCGTATTGCTCCCGCTGTTCGTGAAGTATGCCGGTTCAGCCGGCCAGAGCGCCAACGCTCGCCTGTTCGGCATCCTGCTACAGCCGGCACCTTGTACGCCGTGCCCTTAGCCTGGGCCTGGCTGCGTGGGCGGGGCGAGGCCGCCCGCTTGGCGGCGGCCGGCGCAGCAGGCCTGGCCGTCTTCAGCGGCTTGGTGCTGTTCGGTATCCAGTTGATCGCCGCTCGACAGCCCGTCCGGCCGACCTTTATCTCTCACCTGGATGTGCGCATGCACCGCGAACTTTGGAACCGCCTGCCCCCGAACGCCATGGTGTTCGACCCCGACCCACGACGGGCGGTGACTGTATTGGGCCGGCCCAGCGACGCCATGCACTTCTGGACGCCCCGGCCCGACTGGGCAGCCCTGGTTGCCGACCCCGATCCCTACGCCCTACGCGTGGCAGGCTACACCCATCTCTACTTCGACCTGGACTATTGGGAGGGGCTCTCGCCGCTACGACGAGAACGATTCGAGACAAGCGCCTGTGTGCAAACTGTGAACGAAGGGCACGGTGTGCGCTCGCTCGACGATCAGCGCCGAGACTTCCGCCGTTTGCTGGAGATCACCGCCTGTCAGGCCCGCTGATCGGGACCGGCGGTTTTCTACAGCACCACCAACAAGCGTGTGGCAAACAGCGTCGGAAACGGCTCAAGCCATGTTTCTAAGCGCTTCAACCACCGATAAGCCACGGTCGGATACAACTGCGGCCCAGAATAGCCCCCAAAGCCACATATGCCAGTGTCACCAGCGGTTGAACGGCAACCTTCTTCCAGCTCTGAAGCCGATCGGCAAACCGATCCTGCCAGAAGATGTACGTAGCATTGCCCTGGGCGGTGTAATAATCCAAGTCCTCCAGCGACCAGCCCAGCGGCGCCAGCCATTCAATCCGATCAGCCTGCCGATCCATTCGGGATGCAAAAGCCCATATATCAGATACCCCAGAATGCTCAGGGCCGGCTCCAACAGGATCAACCGCCCTCCCACGCGCAACACCCACCAGAACTCCTGCAACGCCGCGCCGGGGTAGCGCAGATGATGGAACACATCCACCATAAACAGGTTGGCCAACGTTTCATCGCCAAAGCTCAGTCGGTAAGCATTCTCTACCCGGTCGATCCAGGGAAAGGGGAACAGATCGGTTCGCACGCAATCCGGGATCACCTGATGAATGCTGCCGATGCCCGAACCCGACTCTACGTTCAGACCTTACCCTCAAGCCCGCTATCCAACAAGCCAGCCCGGTAAGCGCCGTGTGTCGGGCGCACGAAACTCTTGAAATCCGCTCCCAGAGCCACAGCGAAATCTCCCTCATACTTCGTGTCTCGGTGTGTCCCTTCAAACAAACTTAATCCGCTGCGCGGCGAACACCACCATCTTGATCAACAACCATCCATGCTTCCAGCGCGAGATGTTCGTGGCGCCATAGGTTCGCTCGCGGTAGCGGATGGGCAGATCCACGATCTTCAGATTTAACCTAGCCGCGCCAAAGATCAGGTCAAAATCGCCAAATGGATCAAACTCGCCGAAATACGAACGATTGGCGGCGATTCGTTCATAATCATTCCGCCACAGCGCCTTGGTCCCGCATAGCGTGTCCCTGATGGGCTGGCCCAGCAAGAACGTAAATGCCCAACTGAAAAACTTATTGCCCAGCAGATTCAACCAGCGCATGGCTTGTCGTTCCATCGGGTACACCAGACGCACGCCGTTGATAAACTCTCCCTTCCGGGAGCGCAGCGCTTCGTAAAAGCGCGGTAAGTCTTCTGGGGGAACGGTCAAATCGGCATCCAAGATCATTAAGATGTCGCCCTGAGCGGCCGCAAAACCAGTGCGCACCGCATCCGCCTTTCCGATCCCAGGTTGACGCAATAGACGAGCCGGGGTCTCAGGATGGGCTGCGATCTCCCGTTCGATCACAGCATATGTATCATCTCGCGAATGCCCTTCAACGAAGATCAACTCCGTGTGGCGCCCTATGCGGGGCAAGCGCTCAAAGATCGCCGAAATATTTCCGGCCTCGTTGCGCGCTGGAACGATCACCGAGACGCGGACATCGGGGGCCGGCAGCGGTTGAAGGCGCGCTACCAAAAAGTTTGCCAACGCTAGATGGCGAAACAGCGGCAAACGCACCAAGAAACGGTTGAAGAGCGGCTCCACGATCGGGAGCGGCAAGGGCAAGAGCACTTCGCACCAATCGCGAATGGTCTCAAAGCCGGCCAAGTTAAGCATGTTTCGCAGATCGGTAGGCGTCAGCCAGTTCTGTTCCAGGTTTGGCGCAGCCAACTTCAAAGCCTGTGCCAGGCTCAGGATAGGTTGCCAGAGAGGGTTATAAAAATTGATGATCAGGCGGGTTCGAGGCGTGCACAGCCGACGCACCTGCTCCAGCACGCGCTGCACGTCCCACACATCGTTCACCAGGTCAGATAAGATGATGACGTCAAATGTCTCGTTCAAGCACGAGAGATCATGGGCGTCAGCACAGAGAAATTCCAAGTCGGGATGGCGCGCCCGAGCGCGTCGAATCATCTCTGGCGAGAAATCCACGCCCACGCCGCAGGCCGGCTGCACGGCGGCCAACAAATCGCCCATCCCACAGCCTATCTCCAACACCCGCAAGCCGGGGCTGACCAAGAAGCGATAAACTTGCCGCAAGCGCCGATGGTAGGCGCCGCCCCATCCTTGCCAGCGATCGCGCAGGCGGGCCACCCAATCCCAGTGGGCAATGCGTTCCTGTTGATAACGTTGTCCAGAAGGATCAAACGGGGGAGAAAGCATGCGGGGGGATTTTAACCGATTTTCGGTCTTCGAGGCTTCAAGGAAACCAAGAGTGGCTATGTTATAATTCAACTCCTGAATTTTGGAAGCGTCAACCGTATGGACACACAAGATACCGCTCGCGACCTCTCATTATTGGAACAGATCGAGAACGATCCCAACGTAAACCAGGCGACCCTGGCCGCCCGCCTCGGCGTTGCCATCGGAACGGTGAACTGGCACCTCAAACGGCTGATTCAAAAGGGTTACGTCAAAGTGATGCGCGCCGAGCGCAAGAAGCTGCGCTACATCATCACCCCTGAGGGCCTGGCCCTACGCGCTCGCTTGACCATAGACTACTTGGAACGCTCATTCGAGCTATATCGCAAAACCCGTCAACGGGTGAAAGAATACCTGACCGAGGTCCGCCGTGCCGGTTACGATCGGGTTCGTCTGATCGGCGAGGGCGACGTGGCCGACGTTGCCCGTTTGACCTGTCTTGAGCAGGGGATTACCATCGTTCAGGAAGGGAAGGCGCCCACTTTGGAAGTAAAGGGCTGGAAGGTGATTCTACACATGGAGGAGAACGCATGAGTCAACGTCATGTGGTGATCACGGGCGGGGCCGGCTATATCGGCTCTCTGCTGACCGCCGAACTGCTATACGCGGGCTGGCGAGTGACCGTGGTAGATGCCTTGTTGTTTGGAGGCGAGTCGATCCTCCCCTTCCTCCATCATCCAAACTTCCACTTTGCAAAAGCAGACGTGACCGAACCGCGCGCCCTCAAGGATGCTCTCAAACCCTCTTGGCCGGCCCCCGAAGCGGTGATCCACCTGGCGGCCATCGTCGGTTTCCCGGCCTGTCAGGCCGTGGGCCGGCAAGCGGCCTGGAAGTACAACGTCGAAGCTACCCAATTGGTCTTCGAGCAGGCCAACGCCCTGGGCGCCGAGCGCTTCGTATTCGCCTCCACCTACAGCAACTACGGCCTCTCGCCGAATGGCCAACCTGTCACCGAAGAGTCGCCCCTCTATCCCCAATCCTTATATGCCGAGACCAAAATCGCCGCCGAGGAATACCTGCTGAAGCAGAAAGACGCCCCCTGCGCCCCGCTCATCTTTCGCCTAGCGACCCTCTACGGCATCTCCCCGCGCACCCGCTTCGACCTGATCGTCAACCAATTCGTCCTAGAAGCCTTGATCAGGCGTGAACTGATCATCTACCAGCGCGGCTACTCACGCTCCTTCATTCACGTCCGCGATGCCGTGCGCGGCATCCAGATCGGCCTAGACGCCCCAGGCGACAAAGTGCGCGGCCAAGTGTACAACCTGGGCACCGAGCGGGGCAACTACACCAAAGACGAGATCGTCAATCTGGTCCTCAAACGCCTTCCCGAGACCGTGGTCTTCTACAAAGACTTGTCCTTCGGCGGAGATATGCGCGATCTGACCGTTTCCTTCGAGAAAATCAAACGCGAACTGGGCTTTGAGGCTGCTCTCACCGTGGATGACGGCATTCGAGAACTGATCTTTGCCCTGAAAAGCGGCCTGATCCGCAACCCTCACGATGAACGGTACCGAAACGCTCAGTTCATCGTCCAATGACGTCCATCCCTCCAAAAGGAGTCTACCAAGCATGTCTTCTGAACCGTCTTCCTTCTGGGCGACCAAGCGCGTGATCGTCACCGGCGGGGCCGGCTTTCTCGGCTCGTTCGTGGTCGAAAAGTTGATCGAAGGCGGCGCTGCCGATATCCTCGTGCCTCGCAAAGAACACTACGACCTGACCGACCGCGAGGCCATTCGTCGCCTCCTCGACGACGCCTGGCTACCGCCCGACCGACGCCCGACTCACCTCCACCCGCAGGGCTTCCAGCCGACCCTGCTCCCCGCCTTCACCCCCGCCGACCTGCTGATCATCCACCTCGCTGCCAACGTGGGCGGCATCGGCGCCAACCGCGAACACCCAGCCGAGTTCTTTTACGACAACCTGATCATGGGCGTTGAGCTGATGCATCAGGCCTGGAAGTACGGCGTGGGCAAATTCGTCGCCATCGGCACCGTGTGCGCTTACCCCAAATTCACCCCCGTGCCCTTCCGCGAAGATGACCTGTGGAACGGCTACCCCGAAGAGACCAACGCCCCCTACGGCCTGGCAAAGAAAATGATGCTGGTGCAGGCCCAGGCCTACCGCCAGCAATACGGCTTCAACGCCATCTTCCTGCTGCCCGTCAACCTGTATGGGCCGCGCGATAACTTCGATCTCAAAACCTCCCACGTCATCCCGGCTCTGATCCGCAAGGCCATCGAAGCCCAAGAGCGCGGCGAACACGAACTGCCGGTTTGGGGCGATGGCTCCCCCACCCGAGAATTCCTATACGTCGAAGATGCCGCCGAAGGCATCCTGGCCGCCGCTGAAAAATACAACGGCGATCAACCGGTCAACCTCGGCTCGGGCTACGAAATCTCGATCAAGGACCTGGCCGAGATGATCGTGCGCTTGACCGGCTTCCAAGGCCGCTTAGTTTGGCAGACCGATAAACCCAACGGACAGCCGCGCCGCGCCCTCGACGTCAGCCGCGCCCGAGAGTACTTCGGCTGGTCGGCTCGCATCCCCTTCGAAGAAGGCCTGATCCGCACCATCGAGTGGTTCCGAAAGAACCGCCATCAAATTGTCTCATGAAAGCCCACGAACCGATCACCGTTTACATCAAGCCAACGCACGGTTTAGCGGCGCTCAACCTGCGCGATCTGTGGACCTATCGCGAGCTGATCTACTTCATGATCTGGCGCGATGTCAAAGTGAAATACAAACAAACCTTGCTGGGCATGGCCTGGGCAGTGATCCAACCGGTGATGACCATGCTGGTTTTCACCTTTCTCTTCGGACGGGTGGCCAAATTGCCGAGCGATGGCTTGCCCTATCCCATCTTCTCGTTTGCAGCCCTGTTGCCCTGGGGCCTGTTCGTGACCGCCCTCAACCACGGTAGCCGCTCCCTGGTAGCTCACCAGAACATGGTGACCAAAATCTACTTCCCCCGCATGATCCTGCCCCTATCCTCGGTGCTAGCCGGCCTGGTGGATTTTGTCATCGCCTTTTTCATCTTGAGCGGCCTGATGATCTACTACGATACTTTGCCGGCCTGGCATGCCCTGTGGGCTTTGCCGCTCTTCCTCGCCCTAACCCTGATCACTGCCCTGGGCGTCGCCTTGTGGCTCTCAGCCATCAATGTAAAATATCGCGATGTCAACCAGGCCCTGCCTTTCCTGACTCAATTCTGGCTCTTTGCCACACCGGTGGCATATTCCTCTTCGGTGATCTCCGATCCCTGGCAATGGATCTACGCCTTGAATCCGATGGCTGGCGTAGTGAACGGCTTTCGCTGGGCCTTGTTGGGGGCCGGCAGCGGCCCCAATCCAACGCTGTGGATCTCCGTGGCCGTCTCCCTATTGCTCCTGCTCTCCGGCCTGGTTTACTTCCGCAGCACAGAGCGCACCTTTGCCGACATGATCTAGGCCCGCCCCAACACCTACCTGCTCGGATCCCTGTCCTATGACGATCGCCATCAGTGTTCAACACCTGAGCAAACGCTACCAAATCGGCGCTGCCGAAACCCGCTTTCGCTACAACATGTTCCGCGACGTGATCGTGGACACCGTCACCGCCCCGATCCGCCTCGCCAAAACCCTGGCCGGCCGCTCCGAACGGCGCACCAACCGCAACTTCATCTGGGCCCTAGACGATGTGTCCTTCGATCTCGAAGAGAGCAAAGTGCTCGGCATCATCGGACGCAACGGCGCCGGCAAGAGCACCCTGCTCAAGATCCTCTCGCGGGTCACCGAGCCGACCAAGGGCCTGGTCATCGTGCGCGGCCGCGTCGGATCGCTGCTCGAAGTGGGCACCGGCTTTCACCCCGAGCTGACCGGCCGCGAGAACATCTACATGAACGGCGCCATCCTGGGTATGAAGCGGGCCGAAATTGATCGCAAATTCGACGAGATCGTGGATTTCGCCGAGATCGGCCCCTTCGTGGATACCCCGGTCAAGCGCTACTCGTCCGGCATGTACCTGCGCCTGGCCTTTGCCGTGGCCGCTCACCTCGAGCCGGAAATCCTCATCGTAGACGAAGTGCTTGCCGTGGGCGATGCCGAGTTCCAGAAAAAATGCCTCGGCAAGATGGGCGAAGTAGCCCAGCAAGGCCGCACCGTGCTCTTCGTCAGCCACAACATGTCGGCCATCCTGCGCCTCACCCAAGAAGCCATCTTGCTCCACAAAGGCAAACTGATCTTGCGCGGCCCTACCCAAGAAGTGGTGGATCACTACCTCTCTTCTGGCCAAGCCCAGGCCGGCGAACGCCTGTGGGAACCTGAAGAGATCCCCGCTTCGGCTGCCCCCTTCACCCCGATCCGCGTGGCTGTTTGCGATCGGCGCGGCCGTGTGGTGGATACCGTCCGATCCACCGAGCCGTTCCACATCGAACTTGAATATCGTCTCGAGGCGCCCATCACCGGCTTGCGCATTGGCATCTACCTCTCCACCATTCGCGGCGAATACGCCTTCACCTCCTTCGACACCGACGATCCGCAGCTCTTTGAGAGCCACGAAGTGCGTCCCGCCGGCCACTACCTTAGCCGCGTCCAAATCCCCGCCGACCTGCTCAACGAAGGACGCTACACCATCGGCGTCAACGCCTCCTCCTTCGGCATCCGTCGCTACTTCCTGGACGAGAGCGCTCTATCCTTCAATGTGGATATCAGCGGCGCTCCGGGCACCCAATGGTCTGAACCGCGCGTGGGCGCCGTTCGCCCGCGCCTCAACTGGACCATCGAACAGATCGTCTCTGCCCCAACCCGATAACCCCATGGCTAAGTCGTCCCTGCTCCGCCACCTTCTCTGTGAAATGCCCTTCTTGGCCGATCTAGAATATCGCTTGCGCCCTGCGGCGCGCAACCGGGCCGGCAAAGATCGCTACAACTTGCATCGGCTCGAAAAAGCCCTGCCCGATCTGGTCCAAGTTGTTGCGCCCTTCGCCCGCTCAGCGCCGCCTGGCAAGCGTGTGCTCTTCTTCTCCACCCTCCACTACTGGATCGAACAATCTGCCGTCATCAGCCTGGCCCTGGCCGCCTTGGGGCATCGCGTCACCCTGATCACCCTTCCCTACGCCGAATGGCACAAGAAAACCGACCGGCTCACCCAGCGCCGTCGCCTGCTGCACACCCGCCATGCTCTGGCCCCCCTCTCCACTCTGGTCAAACACCTCTCTCTGTTGGACCTTCGGCCGGCCGCTGGCCTTCCGGCCGACCTACAACGAGCGGTGGAACAAATCTCCCTATGGGACACCCAATACACCCTCATGCGCGAAGAGGTAGACCTGGAGGGCCCCTCCGAAGATCGCGCCCTCTACCATCTTCGCCTCGAACGCAACACCCGAGCCGCGCAGGCATTGCTGGCCTACCTGCAAGATCGCCCCCCCGACGTCGTCCTGATCCCCAACGGCCTGATCCTGGAGATGGGCGCCGTCTTCCGCACTGCGCGCTTCCTCAATCTTCCCACCGTGACGTATGAATTCAACGACCAGCGTGAACAGATCTGGCTCGCTCACAACTCCTCCATCATGCAGCAAGACACCGACTATCTGGTAGCCACACGCAGTCACCTGCCAATGACCGAAGCCATGTACCACCGCCTGGCCGACCTGGAAAACGCCCGCCGTGGAGCGCGCGTCTGGGGCAAATCCAAACGCCTGTGGCAATACATCTCTGCCCAGGGGGCCGAAGCCACGCGCCGTGCCCTGGGCTTGGATGGCCGGCCCGTGGTCATGCTGGCGGCCAACGTCCTGGGCGATAGCCTCACCCTAGGACGCAACATCTTCGCCGATTCCATGACCGATTGGATCACGCGCACCGTCCGCTTCTTCGCCGACCGCCCCGAGGTCCAGCTCGTGATCCGTGTCCATCCTGGAGAAACCTTGGTTCCCAAGGCCAAATCCATGGAGCAGGTGGTGCGCCAGGCCTTGCCCGCCCTCCCCGAGCACATCCACCTTATCCGTGCCGCCGACCCGATCAACACCTACGACTTGATCGAGATCGCCGACCTCGGCCTGGCCTACACCACCACGGTCGGCCTCGAAACGGCCATGAACGGCGTGCCGGTCATCGTCTGCGGCAAGACCCACTACCGCGGCCGCGGCTTCACCTTCGACCCCAACTCGTGGGACGAATACTTCACCCTGTTGGAGCGCCTCCTGACCAACCTCCCCGCCCATCGCCTGAGCGAAGCCCAGATCGCCCAGGCCTGGAACTACGCCTATCGCTTCTTCTTTGAATACCCGCGTCCCTTTCCCTGGCGCCTGATGAACTTCTGGGATGACCTCAACGTTTGGCCCCTCGATCGCGTGCTCAGCCCCGAAGGTCAAACCCTCTTCGGCGACACTTTCCGCTTCCTGGTCGGCGAACCGTTCACCTGGAACGATTAGGCCACTCACCCCGATGGACGAAAACACCAAACAACAAGTGCGCGAATTCTATGATCGCATCGGCTGGTCGCAGATCGGCGAAGGCATCTACCAGAACGCCCGCTACGAAGACCTGCGGCCGGTCTCGCGTGAATACATCCACCGCTGTCATCTGCGCGTGACGCGCCACATCGCCCCTAGCGGCGACCTGTTCCTGGATGCCGGCTCCGGGCCGGTCCAATACCCGGAATACCTCTCCTATTCCGAGGGCTACCGTCGCCGCGTGTGTGCCGACATCTCGATCACCGCCCTGCGCGAAGCCCGCCAACGGCTCGGCGATCGCGGCCTGTACGTGGTGGCCGACGTGGCCAACCTGCCCTTCGGCAACGACGCCTTCGACGCCGTGGTCTCCCTACACACCATCCATCACCTGCCCTCAAGCGAGCACCGCCGCGCCTATCAGGAACTGCATCGCGTGCTCAAGCCCGGCCGCACCATGGTGGTGGTCAACGGCTGGCAAGACCCGCTGCTCATGCGCCTGACAGAGCCGTTGATCCGGCTGGCCCGCCTCCTGGCCGGTCGCGGCCCAAAACGAAAAAAGATCCGGCCGGCCGATCGCCAACCGGATGGCACCTTCGTCGCCAAGATCACCCCTGCCAGCCTGCGACGCGATCTCAACGGTCTGATGGAGTTCACCGTCTATTCCTGGCGCAGCCTGAGCACTCCCTTCCTGCGCAACTTCGTTCATCCTCCCTTCGGCAAAGCCTTCCTGCGCCTGATATTCTGGCTCGAAGAGCGCTTTCCCCACTTCTTCGGCACCCACGGCCAATACCCGTTGTTGGTGTTTCGCAAACCGCCAAAGCCAGGCGCCCTCTAATCCTCGTTGTGGAGCAACCTCATGGACTGGACCGACCAAGTTATCTTGATCACCGGCGGTACCGGATCATTCGGCAAGAAATTCACCGAGATCCTCCTGGCCGAGAAAAAACCCAAAAAGATCATCATCCTTAGCCGCGATGAGCTGAAGCAACACGAAATGCGCACCATGGGCTTCAACCAGCCCAACCTGCGCTACTTTATCGGCGATGTGCGCGATCGCGATCGGCTGATCCGCGCCATGCACGGCGTCGACATCGTGGTCCACGCCGCAGCGCTCAAGCAAGTGCCGGCCTGCGAATACAACCCGATGGAAGCCGTCAAGACCAACATCATTGGCACCAGCAACGTCCTAGAAGCCGCCCTGGATGCCGGCGTCAAAAAAGTGATGACTATCAGCACCGACAAAGCCGTTAACCCGGTCAACCTCTACGGCGCCACCAAACTGGTGGCCGAAAAGCTGACCATCCAGAGCAACGCCTACGCCGCCAGCACCGCCACCCGCTACGCCTGTGTCCGCTATGGCAACGTGGTTGGCTCGCGCGGCTCGGTGGTACCGATCTTCCTCAAACAACGCCAAAGCGGTGTCCTGACCTTGACCGACGAACGCATGACGCGCTTCTGGCTCTCCCTCGAAGAAGGCGTGCGCTTCGTCATCCGCTGCATCGAACAGATGGAGGGCGGTGAGGTCTTTGTCCCCAAAATCCCCAGCATGAAGGTGATTGACCTGGCCCGCGTGATCGCCCCCGACGCCCGAATTGAAATCATCGGCATCCGCCCTGGCGAGAAACTACACGAAGTGCTGATCTCTGAAGACGAAGCCCGCCACGCGGTAGAATTAGAGGACATGTTCGTCATCCAACCCGCCGAAGCCTTCTGGTTCGGCTACCAATGGCAAAATAGAGGCAAACTGCTCGATCACGGCTTCCGCTACTCCTCCGACACCAACACCCGCTGGCTAGACGAAAACAGCATTCAGCGCTATATCGCACCATTTGAAGAATTGTACAAACAGGGTAAACTGGAAGAGTAACCCACACGCCTGCGGCAACCTATGGCTCGTCTGCTGATCACCGGCTCCAGCGGCCTGCTCGGCCTGAATCTAGCCCTACACGCCATGACCTCCCATGAGGTGATCGGTGTGGATCGGAGCCGCCTAAAAGCTCCGCCCTTTGCGACTATCCAGGCCGATCTGTTGGATGAAGGAGCGGTGGAGGCCGTCCTCGAGCGCTCGCGGCCCGATTGGCTGATCCACTGCGCTGCGCTGGCGGACCTCGAGGCCTGCGAGGCAAACCCCGACCTGGCGCGCCGCCTCAACGTAGACCTGCCGGTCGCCTTCGCCCGCGCCTGTCGCCGGCGCGGCATCCCCATCGTTCAGATCTCGACCGATGCCGTCTTCGACGGCGACAAATCCGGCGCCTACACCGAAGAGGATCCTCCCAACCCCCTTAGCGTATACGCCCAGACCAAACTGGACGCCGAGCGCGGCATCCTGGCTGAATATCCCCAAGCCATCGTCGTCCGAGTCAACTTTTATGGCTGGTCGCTCACCGGCCGGCGCTCGTTGGCCGAGTTCTTCTTCAATAACCTGACCACCCACAAGTCCATGAGCGGCTACACCGACGTGATCTTCTGCCCGATGCACGTCGCCCACCTCTCTGCCCTGCTGCTAGAAATGCTCGAAAAAGGTCTACACGGACTATACCACGCCGTAGGCCCCCAACCGATGACCAAATATCAGTTCGGGGTGGAGATCGCCCGCAAATTCGGCCTGGACGAAAACATCATCACACCCAAATCCATCCATGCCTCGTCGTTGATCGCCCGGCGCGCCCATAACTTGTACCTCTCTGTACACAAACTATCCACCGCCCTCGGCCATCCTTTCCCCAGCTTTCCCGAAGGCCTTGACCTGTTCTATCAACAGCTTCTCGATGGATATCCACAAAAATTGCGCAATTATGCACAGGCCGGCTGAGC
Organism: uncultured Anaerolineae bacterium; assembly: GCA_937120535.1. Lineage (GTDB taxonomy): Bacteria > Chloroflexota > Anaerolineae > Anaerolineales > Villigracilaceae > Denitrolinea. Next base: position 35,269 of record CAKZJX010000118.1, on the reverse strand, counting down.
ACTGTCCGCCGCACGGCCACGCCCAAGGCAAAGCGAATCGAGCCAAACCCAATCCACCACAACGCAGCCAAACCAACCGAACGAAGCCACGGCGAACCGAACCAAATCCAACCAACCGCTAGGGAGCTAAGCCAACTGGACAAGACCAAAATCCACCAGGCCACACCACGACAAACCAACCAGCGCCAATCCACCGCAAGACGAAAAGATCAACCGATCCAAACCAAAGTATTTCTGGCTGCACGAGATTCATTTTCACCCCGGAGGACCTATGGAAATCAAAATTGGCAAGCGCACCATCGGTTTGAACCATCCCACCTACTTTATCGCCGACATCGCCGCCAACCACGATGGCGACCTCGAGCGCGCCAAACTGCTCATCCGCCTGGCGAAACAGGCCGGCGCCGACGCCGCCAAATTCCAAAACTTCGACGCCCCCAAGATCGTCTCCGACTACGGTTTCCGCGCCCTAGGCACCCAGCTCAGCCATCAAGCCTCGTGGCGCAAGTCCGTCTTCGAAGTCTACCAGGCTGCCTCCATCCCCTTTGAGTGGACCTACGTCCTCAAGGAAGAGTGTGAGAAGGTCGGCATTGACTATTTCTCCTCTCCCTACGATTTCGGCGCCATCGACTTCTTGGACCCCCACGTCGAAGTCTACAAAATCGGCTCGGGCGAGATCGATTGGCTCGAAGCTCTCGAGCGCATGGCTCGCAAGGGCAAGCCGGTCATCCTAGCCACTGGCGCTGCCACCATCGGCGAGGTCCAACAAGCCGTTCACACCATCACCCGTTACAACAAGCAGTTGGTGTTGATGCAATGCAACACTAACTACACGGCCAGCCCCGATAACTACAACCATCTCCACCTCAACGTGCTCAAGACCTACGCCACCATGTTCCCCGATGTGATCCTCGGCCTCTCTGATCACACTCACGCCCTGGCCCCGGTCCTGGGCGCAGTGGCCCTGGGCGCCCGCGTCATCGAACGCCACTTCACCGACGACAACAACCGCGAAGGCCCTGACCACAAGTTTGCCATGAACCCCGACACCTGGGCCAAGATGGTCGAGGAGACCCGCCTGCTAGAACGCGCCTTGGGATCGCCCGATAAGTTCGTCGCCGAGAACGAGCGCGAGACGGTGATCGTACAACGCCGCTGCCTGCGCACTGCACGCGACATCAGGGCCGGCGAGATCCTCACCCGCGAGATGATCGACGTCCTGAGGCCGGCCGCGCCCGGCGCTATCAAACCTGATCAAATCCAAAACGTGATCGGCACGCGCGCCCTGCGCGACCTGAAGTATGGCGAAGAATTGCGGTGGACCGACTTGGGCCCTGCATGAAATGAAGATCGCCCGCTTCCGATTTGCCGTTCCCCTGCAGCCGCTGTTACCCCGTCACTGGCGCAACGGCGACTTCGAGTACGCCTTTCGGGGGCCACAATCGGTTAAGCACCTGATCGAGGCGTTGGGCATCCCGCACACCGAGATCGGCGACGTTGCCTGCAACGGACATCCTATCGCCCTCGATTACCTGGTCCAAGACGGAGATTGCATCGAGGTCGGCGCGGCTCAATCCGTAGACGAGGAAGAGCCGCGCTTCATCCTCGATAACCATCTTGGCCGCCTAACCGCCCATCTGCGCATGCTCGGGCTAGATTGCCTGTATCGCAACGACTTCGACGATCGGGAACTACTCCGCATCAGCCTGCAAGAAGGACGCATCTTGCTCACCCGCGACCGTCGCCTGCTGATGCACAGAGATCTCACCCGAGGCTATTTGCTGCGCAACCTGGACCCTGAAGAACAACTGCGCGAAGTAGTAGAACGCTATCAGCTCCAACGCTGGATCAAGCCCTTTCACCGCTGCCTGTGCTGCAATCACCCTCTAGAGCCGATTGACAAACAGGCCATCTTGCACCGCTTAGAACCCCTCACCAAGCTATACTTTGACGAATTCCACATCTGCCCGGCCTGCGATCAGGTCTACTGGAAGGGCTCTCACTACGAGCGCATGCTCAAGCATATGCGACATATTGGCTTGGAATGACCCGTCGCCTCTACCTTGCTCTCTTCTTGCTCTCCACAGCAACCCTCACCTTCGAACTACACCTTAGCCGCCTCTTCTCGGTTGCTCAGTTCTACCATTTCGCCTTCCTGATCGTCAGCATTGCCCTGCTCGGCTTCGGCGCCAGCGGCACGGCCCTGGCCGTCTTTCCCACCCTGACACACACCTCCCGCCCCCACCACCGCTTGGGTATGCTCTCTCTGATGGCCGGCCTGGCCATCTCGACCTCATATCTACTGACCAACTGGCTGCCCTTCGACTCGTTCAGCATCGCCTGGGATCGGCGCCAGATCGCTGTGTTAGTGATCCATTACTTAGCTTTGGCGCTGCCGTTCTTCATCAGCGGCATGGCCGTGGGATGGTTGCTCTCCGCCTTCCCCGAAGCAGCCGGCCGAACCTATGCCGCCAACCTGATCGGCTCGGCCACCGGCGGCGCCCTAGCTTTGCTGACCCCTTCCGTGGTAGGCGGCGAAGGCGTCGTCCTGCTCAGCAGCCTGCTCGCCGGCCTAGCCGCCCTGCTGAGCACCGATCTACGCCGGCCCTCTCGGATGACCCTCCTGGCTGGCCTGCTTTGCCTCACCCTGCTGGCTTTGCTGGTGGGCCGTGCTCTAGGCCTCCCCGTGCGTTTCCTCGACCTGCGCCTCTCGCCCTACAAGGGACTATCCTACGCTCTGCGCTACCCTGATGCCCGCCTGATCTTCAGCCGCTGGAACGCCTTCTCGCGCGTTGATCGCGTGCGCAGCACCAGCATCCACTCCCTCCCCGGCCTGAGCTTCCGCTACCTGGCGCCTCTGCCATCGGTGGACGCCCTCTTCGTGGACGGCGACAATCTCAGCCAGATCCTCTCCCCAGACGCCGATCCTTCGTTCGCAGACTACCTGCCCCTCGCCCTAGCGCACCGCCTTCGTCCCTCGGCAGAGGTGCTGATCCTCGAGCCGCGCGGCGGCCTGGACGTGTTCACCTCCTTGGCTCTCGGAGCACAGCGCGTCATCGCCGTAGAAATGAATCCCTTGATCGTCGAAGCCGCTCAACCGCTCTACCGCCATCCGCGCCTGCGGGTGATCCTAGAGTCCGATCGCAGTTACCTACGCCGCACTCCAGAACGCTACGACCTGATCGTGCTCTCCCTGACCGAGTCTTACCACCCGATCCGCTCCGGCGCCTACAGCCTGTCCGAAGACTACCGATACACCGTAGAAGCCTTCACCGACGCCCTCCATCGCCTGCGCCCAGATGGCCTATTGGTCGTCTCGCGCTGGCTCCAAGATCCACCCAGCGAAGAACTGCGGGCCTTCGCCCTGGCGCTAACCGCTCTAGAAGCCACCGGAGGCGATCCTCGCGCCCAAATCATCGCCTTTCGCGGCTACCAACTGGCAACCCTCATCGTGAGCAATCGCCCCTTCTCAGATCAAGAACTTGCCCAGGTGCGGGACTTCCTCGCCCGCTGCGCCTTCGACCCTATCTATCTGCCTGACATTCGGCCGGAAGAGACCAACCGCTACAGCGTCCTGCCCCAATCCATCTACTACCAAACCTTCGTCTCCCTGCTCGAAACGCAACCTCGTCAGCGGTTCTACCACGACTACCCTTATCAGGTTCAACCACCGACCGACAATCACCCCTTCTTCGGCCACTACTTCAAGTGGCAGCAAGCCCCCCAGGTATGGGCCGAACTCGGTCAGACCTGGCAACCCTTTGGGGGAGCAGGGTACTTCGTGGTGTTGGCCCTGTTGCTCTTGGCCCTGATCCTGGCCGGCGTCATCCTCCTCCTGCCGCTATGGCTCCGCCGGCCCAGTGCGGCCACCCCGCCGGCCCGTCCCCTGACGTACTTCTCCCTGATCGGGCTAGCGTTCCTGCTGGTAGAGATCCCCCTGATCCAGCGCTTCATCCTTTACTTGGGCAACCCGGCCTATGCCTTCACAGCCGTTCTGTTCACCCTGCTCTTCTTCTCCGGCTGGGGTAGCCGCCTCAGCCACCGCCTTTCTCTGCGCTGGACCCTTCCGGCCCTAGTGATCGTGGCGCTCCTGCTGCCCCTGCTCCTGCCACACTTATTCCAAACCACACTGGGCTTGCCGCTGGCTCTGCGCCTGGCGATCACTGTGGCTGTACTAGCCCCGCTGGGCTTCCTGATGGGTCTGCCCTTCCCAGCTGGCCTCCGTTGGCTACACGAAAACTACGCTTCTTCGGCTTCATCCGCCTCCTCCTCCGTGCCTCTGGTTTGGGCAGCCAATGGCGCTGCTTCAGTGATTTCTTCTATTCTGGCTGCCTTGCTGGCCCTTACCTTTGGCTTTCAAGCTGTGCTGGTCACAGGCGCACTGTGCTACGCTGCGGCCTGGCTGGTCATGGAGTCCCCCCTTCCCCGGCGCCCGTTCCGCTCTCCACGCCCTTCCCGGTGAGCGGCACGAACCGCACCCCACCCAGATTGAAGGCTGCCAGCTCTCCCTGCCGAACCACGAATTTCCACAACATCTGATACGCCCCTGGCGGGCCGATCGGGATCACCAACCGACCGCCTTCGGCCAGTTGCGCCACCAGCGGGGCCGGCAGGTGATCTGGCGCCGCAGTGACAATGATCGCGTCGAAGGGCGCGTGTTCCGGCCAGCCGTAGTAGCCATCGCCCTGCTTCAAATGCATCGCCTCGTAGCCCAAGCGCTGCAGAGTCTGGGCGGCGCGCTCGGCCAGTTCCGGAAGGATCTCGATCGAATACACCTCCACAAATCCCAGCTCGGCCAACACCGCCGCCTGATAGCCTGAGCCCGTGCCGATCTCAAGCACCTTCTCGCCGGGCTTCAGTTCCAGCAGCTCGGTCATCCAAGCCACAATGAACGGCTGCGAGATGGTCTGACCGTAGCCAATTGGCAAGGGATGGTTGTTGTAGGCCTGAGAAAGAAACTCAGGCAACACAAACTCGTGGCGCGGCACCCGACGCATCACCTCCAACACCTGAGGGTCCTTCACCCCCTGCGCCTCGATGATCTCCACCAGCCGCAACCGCCGCTCCAGGAACGGATCGTCGGTCGGGGCCGCCGAAGCCGGCGATTCGGTTTTGGCCGCCGGCGTGGTCAAGCCAGGTTCGGCCGTGGAGGACGCCGGTCGAGGGCCCACCAACCACCGATAACCGAAAAAGCCAGCGGCGATCAACGCTAGGATCGCCACCATCCATACCAAACGTTCATGCCACTTCATGGACGATCTCCTTCAGCGATCGGCGCGGTGTGGCGGGAGGATGCTCGGCCGGATAACCGATGGGCAAGATCGCCACCGGCCGCAGCCCAGCCGGCGCGCCGATCACCGATCGAACTTGCTCTTCATCAAACGCCCCCACCCACACGCTGCCCAAGCCCAGGGCCACCGCTGCCAGCATAGCAAACGTGGCAGCAATGGTCGCATCCTGCACGGCATAGAGCGTTTCTCCGCGCCGGCCATATCGCCGGCCGGAGCGCGCCGCATGAGCACAGAACACCAACACCACGGGTGCTTGAGCCACGAACTCCTGATCGTGGGCCGCCCTAGCCAGCGCCCAACGGGCAGTTTCGGCCCGAACCCAATAGATTTCATACGCCTGCAGATTCCCTGCTGACGGAGCGGCATTGGCCGCCTCAAGAATACGCCAGACATCTGCGTCGCCAACCGGCCTCCCTGCAAAGGCGCGAATCGAGCGACGTTCGCAAATTGCCTCGAACACATCCATGGTTCTGCCCCTCCCGTTCCGGGCTGTTTAGCCCAGCTCCAGCCTTGGCCGATATTGTAACGCCTCGGCCAGGTGCTCCGGATAAATGGACTCGCTGCCCGCCAAATCAGCAATGGTGCGCGCCAGTTTTAGAACCCGATGATAGGCCCGCGCCGAAAGATTGAGCCGGCTCATAGCCGATCGCAACAACATTTGACCGGTCTCGTCCAACTTACAAAATTGGCGGATCTCAGCGAGGCGCATATCGGCATTGCACAACACAGCATGGGACGAGTTTTCCGACGAGCGGAGAGCGGCAAACCGTTCCCGTTGTCGTTGCCGGGTGGCCTCCACCCGTTGACGAATAACCGCCGAAAGCTCTCCCATCCGATCGGTCGAGAGTTTCTCATACTCCAAGCGTGGCACTTCGATGTGAATGTCAATTCGATCCAAGAGGGGGCCAGAGATGCGTTTCTGATACTTGGTGACTGCTCCAGGGGCACAGGTGCAGGCCTTCACCGGATCACCGGAGTAGCCGCATGGGCAAGGGTTCATCGCCGCCACCAATTGGAAATTCGCCAGAAAGGTGAGAGAGCCTTTGGCGCGGCTGATGGTGACCACCTTGTCTTCCATCGGCTGGCGCAACACCTCCAACACGCGCGTTCCAAACTCCGGCAACTCGTCCAAAAACAGCACGCCGCGATGAGCCAGGGAGATCTCGCCTGGATGGGGAATGTTGCCCCCACCCACCAGCCCAGCATGCGAGATGGTGTGATGCGGCGCTCGGAACGGCCGATGACGGATCAAAGGCATTCCCGCAGGGAGCTGATCGGCGATCGAGTAAATCTTGGTCACTTCAAGCGACTCTTCTAGTGTCATCTCCGGCAGGATGCCGGGCAAAGCCCGAGCGAGCAGGGTCTTGCCGGCCCCGGGACTGCCGATCATCAGCACGTTGTGCCCGCCGGCTGCTGCCACCTCCAGAGCGCGCTTAGCATGTTCTTGTCCCTTGATCTCGGCAAAATCCACCGGCGCAAAAAGAGGCGCTGGTGCAATATTGGAAGGGCGATACGGCTCGATGGGGCGCAACCCCGCTAGGTGAGCATACAGAGCCGAGAGCGTGGGGGCGGGATAGACTTCCAGGTCGGGGATCAGCGCCGCTTCGGCTGCGTCCTGTTCGGCAACGAAGATCCGCTTGAATCCCTTTTCGCGTGCCGTAGCGGCCATCGGCAAGACACCGCGCGTATGGCGCACGATCCCATCCAGCGAAAGCTCCCCCACCACGATAGCATCCTTAAGAGCGTCGGGGTGAAGGTTGCCCTGCATCATCACGATCCCCAAGGCGATGGGCAAATCATAGGCCGGCCCTTCTTTGCGCACCGAGGCCGGCGCCAGGTTGACCACGATGCGCTGACGCGGGTAGGGCAGGCCGGCGTTGCGAATGGCGGTTTGCACGCGGGCGGCGCTCTCCTTCACCGCCGTATCCGGCAGACCGACGATGTCCATCCCCGGCCAGCCCTGGGTGATATCTACCTCCACCTCAACGATCACACCATCTAGACCGATAACCGCACAAGAATAGACACGAGCCAGCATGTCCTAAAGTTTAGACCAGGACGGACAAAACGTCAACTCATCAAGGCCTTGTTCAACAGGAAGCGGATAAAAAGGGGATTTTTTCACACAGAGACACAAAGACACGGGGAGGCTCTGTGGTCTACGTGTTGGGTTCCCATACGACTCACGTTGCACGGTAGGGTGGAGGCCGGCTCCCAAGCACAGGCCGACCCCGAAGGGAAGAACGCCGAGTGAGGCCAGGATCTCGCTTGCCTGGCGCGACGCTCGCGCTGTTTTTCGCGTGGTCCAGAAGCCTGGAAGGCAGCCTGGAAGATTTTTCTGCACTGCTTCCACTGCCGTCCATGGCGCAAGCAGCGTTTTCCGAACTATCCCGCTCATGCGTTTCAGTTTATCAACCCATAATTCAGCCGCTCCCGTTCAATAAGCATCCTTGACGCGCACAAGGAGAGTCCGGTAGAGCAGGCATAGGAGGGGATCAGCGATGGAATCAGTCGCCGATTCAAGGGTCAAACGGCCTTCTTATGGCTCTTCTAGAGAGAGTTCGTACCGTCCAAAGAGACTTATTGAACAAGGCCAGTTTTTCTTGACCATTCCCGATGGAAGTGATACAATCCCACACCGTTGGAGAGCGCCCCCATCGTCTAGAGGACCAGGACGCAGCCCTTTCAAGGCTAAAACCGGGGTTCGAATCCCCGTGGGGGCATAGGGGCGCTGTCAAACACACCCCATTGTGGGTGTGTTTTGATTAACGGTGCCTTTTTACAGATCACTGGGAATGGCTAAACTATGGGTTAGATAAACTGAAACACATATATTTCCTGGATCACTTCCTGCATGTCTCTATTTTAGCCCATTTTTGAGCCGCTCCCGATCATTAGGGTTGACGAAAGATATTTGGCGACGTGGTAAAATTACAGCTTGCCAGCTGGAAGAGCAATTCCTCGACGGTCTTATCGCTGTGCGCCGGCGATTGACCTGGTTCATTCACAGGATGGAGCTAGAGCGATGATTCAACTTAGCTATAGCACCTTTGGATTAACCAATCTGACGTTCTTGGATGCCATTCAGGCGGTGGATCGGGCAGGGTATCCTGGCATTGAGCTGGCCTTTCATCGCGATCAATTCAATCCCTTCGAGATCGCCGACGACGATTTGGACGCTGTCAAGCGGACATTGGGCCGCCTCAACGTTCGAGCAGCCTGTGTGGCGACGGCTTCGCATTTTTTCACTCCCTCGCGCCCTCATGAGCCCTCGTTGATGAGCGTTGACTTGGCCGGCCGCAAGCGCCGAATTGACCTGATCAAACGCGGGATTCGGGTAGCGCGTAAACTGGGGGTACCCCTGGTCACCTTCGGGAGCGGTTTCATCCGTGACGAACACCTGAACAACCCCTCCATTGATCCCCACGAATTGCTAGTGGATAGCATCCATCAGTGCCTGAAAGAAATCCGCCCCGGTGAAGACATCACGTTGCTGATCGAACCCGAGCCAGGGATGCATATCGAAACGTTAGAGCAGGGCATTCGGTTAGTGAAAGAGGTCAACTCGCCGCATTTTCAACTGCATCTAGACCTGTGTCATAACTATTGTTCGGAGCAGAATTATCTGGGTGCGTTGGCCAAAGCGGCACCATATACGCGCTTCTTACATGTCTCGGATGCTCAGGAGGGTTATAACTTAAAGCTGGTCAAGATGTCGGAGGGCCTGCGCCTCGACCTGAACTTCGCCCGTTACCTGATCTACTTCCCAGAGACGGCCGAGTATCTGCTGGTCGACCCCGATCATCCGATCTATTTCTACGACGACGAGCAGCCTGGGCCGGCCCAGATGAAACGGGTGGAGGCCATTCTCTCCTCGGTGAACATCTCGGTTCCGTTGGCGTTCGTGGATTACAACAGCCTCTATGCCGGCTCCTCTCCGATCGACAACGAGATTTTCGTCTACCTGATTTCGACTCCCGGCCTGAGCTTTGACGTGTTGGAGCGTGCCCGGCCGATCATCCTCTACTTGCGCACCGCACGCGATGAAAACGGTAAACCGCTGGTAGACAAAATGGTGGCCAATACTTTGACTGGCATCGTGCATTTCCACGAGATCCCGGGCGAAGGCACAATGGATTTTGCCGCCAGTTTCAAAGCCCTAACCGATAACGGCTTTTCTGGCTACGCTTCTGTGGAACTGTACCATCACGTGGCTTCTTGGGAGAAAGCCTTGCACGACAGCTATCGTTATCTCTCCCAGTTCGTGTAACGTGCTGTGCTTGCTTATTCATCAACCTATTTGCTTTTTGGAGAAAGCCTATGATCAATGTCGAACAACTTGGTTGGGATGTCCATACCGTTGGCGAGTTGGATCATCGTCGGCTCAAAGCGCCCCATGTCAAGTTGCGCGCTGCCCGTCCCGGCCCCAACGGGGACGTGGTCTATGCCGTAGACTTACGCCTCAATCGCCCGAACACCGAGTTCCTCAGCACCACCGAAATGCATTCGTTTGAGCATTTCCTGCTGTGGGGCTTTCAGAAATACTTGCCGAACCACTTCATTTCCGTCGGGCTGATGGGATGTCAGACCGGCTTCTACTTGATCCTACTCAATGAAGGTCGTGCTGAGATCATCATGGACGTGTACGAGAAGATCCTAAACGACATCCTGGTAGCCACCGAAGTGCCATATGCTAACATTACCCAATGTGGCAATTATCAGAACCACAGCCTGGAAATGGCCCAAGCCCTCGCACGACGCGTTCTAGCTGCAAAGGATCAATGGCGACAGATTGTATGATGGACCTAGTTCTCCCCCAAGCTCGTCGCGTGGCCTATACCCAGACCGTCACCTATGAGGTGATCACCACCTCCGACCTCTTCCATCCCGACAATCCAGCGCTGTTGGCCGTCGGGCGTCGTCTCGACGCTCGACGCTTCGTCGTGGTGGATGCAGCTGTCGAAGCCTACTATGGTGAGGCGATACGCGCTTACTTCGACCATCATCGCATCCAGACGCGTATCGTCTCTTTTCCGGGGGGAGAGGAAAACAAGACTCTGGAACACTACGTGCGCATTGTGCGCGAATTGGACGCCTTCCCCATCTATCGCCGCGATGAGCCGATTCTGGCTATCGGAGGTGGGGTGTTGACCGATCTGGTGGGGTTTGTGGCCGCCAGTTATCGCCGCGGTGTGCCCTATGTTAAGGTGCCGACCACGCTGATGGGATACATCGACGCATCAATCGGGATCAAGACTGGCATCAATTTCAACAGCAACAAGAACCGCTTGGGGGCGTTTCATCCGCCGCGGTTGGTCTTGCTGGACAAGGCGTTCCTGAAGACCTTGCCGCGTCGCCATCTTTTGAATGGGATTTGTGAGATCGTCAAATTAGCCGTGATCAAGGACGCCGAACTGTTTGAGTGGTTGGAGTCTCACGGCGCAGAGAGTGTGGAGGCAAGTTTTCAAAACCCGGTCGGCGAAGCTATCTTGAGGCGTGCCATCGAGGATGTGTTGGAAGAGTTGGAACCCAACCTCTTCGAGGATGATCTGGAGCGCAAGATGGATTTTGGACACACCTTTAGTTATGGCCTAGAAGCGCATCATGCCAGGCATCTCTTGCATGGCGAGGCGGTGCTGCTCGATATTCTTCTGTCCTCGATCATCGCTCAAGGGCGCGGCTTGTTGACCGCTGTTGAAGTAGAACGCCTGTTCTGCTTGATCCATACTTTGGGCATCGAGCTGGATTATGGGGTGCTCACCCCGGCCCTGCTCTGGGAATCACTTGTGGAGCGTACTTATCATCGCAATGGTTTGCAACGCGCTCCAATTCCGCAAGGGATCGGCCAGTGTGTGTTCGTGAACGATATTTGTCCTGAGGAAATCGAACGTGCCGTACACTCTCTCAAAGACTGGGCGGTAATACGGGTATGAAGCACATGAATGTGGATCATGCTGAGATCGAGAAGTTTGATCGCGTCTCTCAAATCTGGTGGGACCCGCAGGGAGAGATGGGGACATTACACACCATCAACCCTCTGCGGACACAATTTATCCTCGAGCGATTGGATCACACGACAACGGCGCCACGCATTCTGGACGTAGGTTGTGGAGGCGGCATCTTGGCTGAAGCCCTGGCCCGCCGCGGCGCCCAGGTGACCGGCATTGACCTCTCTGAACCTTCCCTTGAGGTGGCGCGTCGCCATGCTCGAGCGCAAGGCTTGGAGATTGAATATGTTCACGCCAGCGCTGAGCAGATTGCCGCCGAACGCCCTGCTTTTTTTGACGCCGTAACCTGCTTGGAAATGCTGGAACATGTGCCGGAACCCGCAAAGGTAGTGGCTGCCTGCGCTCGGGCCCTGAAACCAGGGGGACAGGCGTTCTTTTCCACCATCAACCGCACCCCCAAGGCGTTTCTGTTTGCCATCATCGGCGGGGAGTATATCTTTCGCTTGTTGCCGCGCGGCACGCATGTCTATCGAATGTTGATCCGGCCGGAGGAGCTGCGTCGCTGGGGGGCTCAGGCCGGCCTGCGTTTTGTGCGCAGCGCTAGTCTGATCTTCAATCCATTCACTCGTTGTTTCCGCTTGGCATACGATAAGGAAGACGTCAACTACTTCATGCACTTTGCTAAAGACTGACCTGATCAGGGAGGGAGTTATGCTTCGGCCCTTTTTTGCCCTTTCTCGCACCACTCACGGCGTGTTGGATATTGCCGCACCTGGTTTTTACGCCTTGCTCTGGTTAGGCGACTTTCCGCCCTTGCCAATTATCCTGCTTTCGTTGTTTACCGCTTTTGCCGCCTATACAGCGATTTATGCGCTGAACGATCTGATGGGTGTAGTCGCCGACCGAGAGAAATTTGTGGGGGGCATCAACCCTGGGTATTCGGTGGAAGCCTCGGCGCTACGCTATCCGCTGGCTCAAGGTGTGCTCAGTTACCGCAGCGGTCTGCTCTGGTTTGCCGGCTGGTTTGTGGCCGCCCTGATCGGATCCTATTTGCTCAATCCGGTGATCGTGATCATTCTGCTAGCTGCAGCCATGTTGGAGGTGATTTATTGTCTGCTGCTCAAGGTGACCTACTGGCGGACGGTGGTGAGTGGTTTTGTCAAATCCAGCGGCCCGATCGCAGCTATCTTCGTGGTGGAACCCAATCCGCGCCCCGAATGGCTGTTGTTGGCCTTGGCGTGGGTGTTTTGCTGGGAGATCGGTGGGCAGAACATCCCCGCCGATTGGAACGACACCGAAGAGGATCGACGAGTCAACGCCAAGACCATCCCCTTGCAGTTGGGGCCACGACGCGCCGGCCAGATCGCCTTGGTCATGTTGGTCCTCACAGTGATCGTCAGCTTGTTCTTGCCGATCCTTTCGCCTTTGCCGTTGGGTTGGCCGTATTTGCTGGCCACGCTGGCCGCCGGCGTATGGTTCCTGTTGCGTCCGGGATACTTGTTATATAAGACGCTGGACGGTCGCCTGGCAGCGCGGTTGTTCGATAGCGCGAGCTTCTATCCTCTGGCGCAGTTAACAATTATTACAGTCTTTGTGGTGATCAACAGGCTGATGGTGGGGTGACCCTCAGAAAGGATCAAGAATCGAGGGCATGTCAGCGGTTTGCCGGCACAGCCAGGTTCTGGTGTCTTGAGGCGCAGGGATCAGGACGAAGGGGCGTCGGACGGCGGACTGGCACCGGAAGGCGGGGAGGGTTGTCCAGCATCGGCAGGGAGCGTTTCTTCGGCCACCACGTCTGCCAGAGCGGTGGACTGTCTGTAATAGGGGAACGGAAGCATCATCAGAAATCCAATAGCGATGACCGCCTGGCCGAAGATGATTCCGCCGGCCTGGACAGGCCCGAAGAAGGGAGCCTCGGGCCCAACTTGGGTGCCTAGACCGAACACGTCGGCCATGCCGGAAAACACGGCGATCACGTAGCCAGTGGCCACCAGACGCATGCCGATATCGGCCGGAATGGTGCGTTCTTGTCCAATCCAAAAAGTATCTATGGTGATATAACCGCCCAGGCACAGGATCCCCAATCCGATCAGTAGGACGGATACCTGGATGAATCCCACCACAGGGCTATTGTCCCAACCAAACCAGGCCGGCTTGGCGCCGACGATGAACACAAACAAGCCAAACAGGACGCTCAACAGTCCCACCCGCAGGCGGGTTATCGAAGGCGAGCGGTCGGCGTTCATGTGGGCAAATTCTCCTGCAGATGACGCAACCAGTTTCCTCCCAGGATGGCCGCAATCTCTTCTTCGGTGTAGCCACGGGGACGGAGAAAATCGGCCAGTTTTTGCAGATCGGCGATGGTGTCGATCTCGATTGGGACCGATTGTACCCCAAATCCTCCGTCGAAATCCGAGCCGAGGCCGACATGTCGGGCGTTGCCGGCGATCTGACAGATATGATCTACGTGATCGGCGAGATGGGCAAGGGAGACCTCCTCACGACGGCTCCCGCGCCGATAGGACCAGCCGACGCTGAGAAAGGCATTGTAGGGCACTACGCCGATCACACCGCCACGCTCGATCAGGCCTGCGATCACGCGATCAGAGAGATGACGGTTGCTCTCCAGACCTTTGAGCAGGGCTTGACAATTGGCATGGGTGACCACGATCGGTCCCTCATAGCGATCGAGGGCTTCGAGAGCAGCGACTTCGTCCATATGACTCAGGTCGAGGAGAAAGGGGAACTCCGCCATAGCGTTCAGCAGGCGCCGGCCCTCAGCGGTGAGAGGCCCGGGTTGGTGCGTGCCTCCGCTGTAGCGCGTGCCGGCCCAGGCCAAGCCGATCAAGCGCACCCCGCCTTGCCACCACTCCACCAGCTCGTCAGGGGAACGAATCCCATCCGCACCTTCCATCAGGACGACCAAGCCAACCGGCCCCTCGCCGGCAGTCTGCCAGGGGTGGAGAACCCGGCCGAGGTCGGCGCGGGAACCGATGAGAGAGAAGTGATCGGGCGATTGATCGCACAGGCGGTGATAGGTCTCTTGTTGTTTCCAGTACAGGCGATGGGCCGTCTCATAATCTCCATGGGCATAGACCAAGGGCTCCCATTCTCCCCGGCGCGCATGGGTTGGGGCGGCAAACAGGGTGGCAAAGACAATGGCCACGTGGCCACGTTGATACTCCGGCCACCCCAGCAAGGTGTCGCCGTTGCGTTCAACGGTCAAGGAGCTGCGCTCAAGGGCGCGCGTCTCGGCTGCTGAACGCCGATAGTCGCGGCCAAAGGTCAGCATGTTCCAGGCCAGATCCTGGTGGGCGTCAACGATCAGGTACATGGGCGAGTGAAGAAGAGCGCACTGCTCGGCACGCTCTCCCAGCATCAAGATGACATTTGTTCGGGTGGGGCAGAAGGCTCGTCGGAGAGTTTCTCGGTCTCTTCTTGGAGTTCGGCCATGAGGGATTTCAGGTCTTTGTCAAGGTAAGCCCCCGAATCCACTCTGCGTAGGCTGAGGCCGATCCGATGCTGCTCAGGCTCAATGCGGATGATACGCAGCGTCTTGACATCACCTTCTTTGAGGACTTCCTTGGGATGCTCAATGCGCTGTTCGCTGATCTCGGAGATATGAATCAGCCCTTCGAGATCACCCTCGATGCGGGCAAAGGCGCCAAACTTCGTCAGGCGAGTGATCACGCTTTCAACCAACTGACCGACGCTGAATTTGGCCACTTTGGCTTGCCAGGGGTCTTCCTGAAGTTGACGGATCGAAAGACCGATGCGCTTTTTTTCACGGTCAATGCTGATCACCTTAACCTGTACTTCTTGCCCGATCTGCAACACTTCGCTGGGGTGACGGATGTGTTCCCAGGAGATCTCCGAAAGGTGGACCAGGCCGTCGGCGCCGTTGATGTTGACAAAGGCGCCAAAGTTGGCCAGGCTGGTGACGCGGCCAGTGTAGACCTTTCCGACTTCCAGTTCGGCAATCACTCGCTCGCGGATCGATTGCCGCGTTTCGGGAGTAGCGGCGCGCTCAGAGAGGATCAGACGTCGGCGCCCACGATCCACTTCGATGATGCGGACGGTGATCGGTTCGCCAATCATCTTTGCCCAGCGTTGCTCGGGCGTGTCGCCAACAGCCATGGAACGACGGCTCAGGCTGATCTGGGAAGCAGGAACGAAGCCGCGCAAACCGCCTACGTGGACGATCAACCCACCTTTGTTATAGCCGCTGATGGTGGTTTCGATCACTTCCTGATTGGCCAGCTTGCGCTCCACGTTATCCCACATCATCTGTTCCTGAGCGCGTTTGATCGAAAGGATGACACTGCCGTTCACATCCTCGGCGCTGACCACGTAGACATAGACTTCCTGGCCAACCGAGAGAGCAGCGCGTTCTTCTTCCGAAAGGGCTTCCAGCTCGCGGCCGGAGACGATCCCTTCGGATTTGGCGCCGATGCCGACCAGGATTTGGGTCGGGCTAATACTAGCGATGACGCCGCGACGAATCTCTCCGGCCTGGGGAAGTTCCACACCCAAGGATTCCTGCAGGAGCGTCTCCATGCTCTGATGGTTTAGGGGTTCGTTCTGTTCAAGCTCTGACCTGGCGGCCCCCTGCCCATTCAGGGCTTCATATTGTTCCATCACTCGTAACTCCAATACGCAAAAGATGGGAAGATTATACAAGTGATTGAATAAGTTGGCAACCTTTCTGGGCCTTGTTTCAGGGCTTCTCGGACAATTAAGCAAATCCTTCAAGCAGTTGCCCAGCCGAGTGTAGAGAAGCAGTCAGAGCACGTTGAGCGTCCGGGAGGTAGTCCTATCCCAACCGCCTGAGCAGTGTAATGGCTGCATGACGGAGACTGCTGAGCGCCAGGCCGATCTTCCGACCGTGGAGACGGTCTTCCTCGTGGGTGACATCCCGTACCTGAAACACTCCATTTTCTATCATCCAATGCTGACGCAGACGAGTGAACGCTTCTTCAGCCGTCATGGGCTAGGCGAAGGCGGCGCCGGCCACCCCAACCTGTCGACTGTACTCGGGAGCGGCTTAGCCGGAGCGCCAGACCAGACGCTCCAACCAACCGCCCCATTCCCTCGGCCAGCAAAACCGCTCCCCGATGTGCTCAGACGCTTCGCTACAGGGGTAAAGATGTAACGCCTACTGTGTTCCAGCCCCCATGTCCTTTGATCACCCGTACCATCTTGGCAGCAGGTTGACCAGGCGCAAACGATGTCATCCACTGGATCAATGCCTGTATGAATTCTCGCTGAATCACGGATATTGTCGCTCCTGCCGTCCGCGCGGGTCCGGAACGGTTTTGAGCGCTTGAAGCACACTTGTCATCTTCATCGCTTGGCCTCTGGAAATGATGCTTTTGTAAGTATGTCACAAAGTGAGATTCTTGAAAAGTCCTGGAGTGTCGCCCGACACTGTAACATTTGGTGGCTTTGGGGAGGGTCAAACGCTAGGCTGTTCGATGGCGAGCAAAACCGTCAACGAATACACGAAGGCGCATCACTCTTGGCTGTAGGACTTAGGCCAACCATCCCTTGCCCATAGATTGGCGTCTTCGTTCCGCTGTTCCGGACGATACGCTTGACCACACCTGTTGGATTGGCAGAATTCTCGAACGCCCTTGGTCAGTTTTGACAAAAAGGTGAGCTCCTTGTAAGATTAGGAGGTAACACACTCAAATCATACAGGCAGCGATACCGCTGCCCGCCGCTGCCGGTTTTCCCGGCTCTGTTTTGTCGCTCGGTTCGGCGACCTTGTGGGCATTCTATAGATGTCGCGATTTTAGCCCATTTTTGAGCCACTCCCTTGGAACAATCACTGTTATGGTAGAGAAATTCTCATTCAGCGGTTCTTTCCCTGCTCGGCTGTCAAACGAGCGCCGGCTGAGGTCGTCTCTGGGCAGCCGAGCAACCTGCCCCAACAAGGAGATCCCATGCCCCGACAGATGATCCTGGCCACTACCCTGGACGAACTGCGCACAGCCCGCCGCCTGCTGGAAGGGACGGTTGGCTTTGTTCCCACCATGGGCTACCTTCACGAAGGTCATCTTTCCCTGGTCCGTCGGGCGCGCGCCGAATGCGATCGCGTGGTGGCGAGCATCTTTGTCAATCCTACCCAGTTCGGCCCCCACGAAGACCTGGCCCGTTACCCGCGCGATCTGCAACGCGATCTCAGCCTGCTGGAGAGCGAGGAGGTCGATCTGGTGTGGACACCTACCGAAGAAGAGATGTATCCACCTGGCTACGCCACCTGGATCGAAGTCGAGGGGTTGACCCGCCGTTTGGAGGGCGCTGCCCGTCCAGGGCATTTTCGCGGTGTCGCCACCATCGTGACCAAGTTGTTCAACGCCGTTCAGCCCCACAAGGCCTATTTCGGTCAAAAGGACGCACAACAGGCCCTGGTGATCCGATGCATGACGCGCGATCTGAATTTTCCGATCGAGATCGTGGTCTGTCCGACGGTGCGTGAGCCCGATGGCTTGGCCATGTCTAGCCGCAACGTCTACCTAAATCCCCAAGAGCGCCAAGCGGCCACAGTGCTCTTCCGTGCGCTGCAAGCTGCCCAGGCGGCCTATCAACAAGGCGAGCGAAACGCCGAAGTGCTGCGCACCCTGATGGCCGAGGTGATTGCATCTGAGCCATTGGCGCAGATGCAGTACGTTTCTGTGGCTGACTATGACACTCTCGAAGAGCTTCAAACCATCTCCGGCAAGGCTTTGCTCTCGATGGCTGTCTTCATTGGAAACACGCGGTTGATAGATAACATCGTCGTGGGCTAGGGCTGGATTTGCCTGTTGAGCGCTATCTCGATCGTTCGCCCGCCAATTTGCACTTGTAGGATTGGGCCGTCCAAGCGGACGAGATCGCCCTGGAAGCCGAACAAGGTCCAGAACGTAGCTCGCTCGCTGCAGACTTCCAGTTGGAGCGAGAGCGCCGGCTCCTTGTGGCCGTAATAACGCGAGCGCCATCCGCGAGTCGATTCGGGATCGGCGCGCACCAGGGAGAGGGTGCCCTGTTTCTCTAACACGCCCACCTGAACCAACCCTCCCTCCGCCTCAGGCCACAGATGTAGCCTCCCAGCCTGGGCATCTAGCTGATAGGGAGCGTCGCACAGCAGCCAGTGTAAGCGGTAGGTGTGGGGCCGGCGGCCTTCTAGTTGGTCAACGATCAACCAGCGATCGTCCTCCAAGCTAAGCACGGTGCGCACATGATGCACTCCTAGGCGGGCATAGCCATCGTGCTCGCCCTGCCATAAACGCGGTTCGTGGCGCAACACCCGTCCGCCTGCCCAACGTCCCCAGGTGAAGCGGCTGAGACGGATCATCTGATCGCGATCGTCCACCGTCGCTGTGTTGTGCACAGCCGTGCCGGCCAAGCCGTTGCGCCAAGGGAGGGGGCCGTTGTACAGATACGTCCCGGCATCACAGGCGATCTCACGACCGCGCCGCCATAAATCAAGATGCAATTGATCGGCGTGAGAAGGTCGTTCGCGGAACTCGGTGCAACGCAGGACGACTTTTGTCGATCGTCCCCGTAGCACGTACACCCCTCCCTGGGGAAACCCTCGCCCCTGGGGACTCCACGGCGGTTCCTGCTGGGACCTCAGGGCCGGCTCACCGAACAACCAGAACAAGGCCTCATCCCAGGGGCCTGGCCCGAACCGACGCCGTCGTTGGGTGAGGAAATAGCCGATCTGCAGAGTGGGGCGATAGTCGGTGAAGTCGCATCCGTCGAGCGGGCAAACCCGCGCCCCGTCGTTGGATCCGTAGACCGGCATCTGGCCGGTGTCGGGTTCGATCAGGTGGCTCAGGAAGTCCACCGAGCGGGCAATGGAGCGGTAGAGGGATTCCGAAAAGCGCTCTCCGTTGAGTTCTCCCAAGCGCAATGCGAGGATGTACACGTGGAGCACGAAGCGATGATAGTTCAGAGAGTACATGGAGTACGTCCCATCGTCGAAGAGGTGCCGGCCGGCTTCTTGCTCCAACAAGGCGCGTCCGCGTTTACGATATCGCTCTGCCGCTCGCAATTCCGGGAAGAGTGTTCCCACCAGCCATAGGCCAAACGCCTCGCTGATGGCATGGTTGCCTCGCGTGGAGAGGGCAAAGGCGAGGTTGCGCTCCACGCGTTCGGCCTGGGCCGCAATCCAATGGGTCAGTTGGGCCAGGCGTTCGGGCGTAGTGGACGGAGAGCGCCTAAAGGCATACAGGCCGAAACACCAGGCTAACAGGCGCAATGAGGTTTCTTGACCACACTTCCAGTGTGGACCGCGCTGAGGAGGGTTGTGATGGGCCCAGTCTTCCACCAGGCGCCAGAAGGCTTCGGCGTAACGTTCGTCTCGCTGCACGGCATAGGCCCGCACCAGGGGATAGACGTGAGGGAAGCGCCCGGCCTCCCAAACGAATTTAATGTCGTAATCACCAAAATCGGGAATCTGGGACCAATGTCGGCGTCCATCCAGCCGTAGACCGCTGTGCAAGTCCAGGTGCCAATCGGGCGGAAAACCGATGGGGAAGGGGGTATGTTCGAAGTAAAGCAGTTCGCCTTGCAAGATGCGCTCGGCTTGTTGAACGACCGATTGCGGGTCCCAGGGAGGATCGGCCGGCAGGGAGGGGGGGCCGTGGAAGAAAAACGCTGGCTCGTGCTCGGCCCGCCAGGCAGCGTAGGCTTGGGGCTCAGCAGGCACCCCTGGCCGCAGCCACGATGCCAGCGGCCGCTCGTCCCACTCGTAGGGAGGGAATTGAAAACGCATCCATCCTACCCGCATGCACAAGACGTAACCCAGGCGGAAGAGCAACCACTGCCAGCCGAAGCGCCCGGCCAGGAACAGCAGGGCATCCAGTTGGTCTATCCAGGTCGCCATCGAGACTTTACTCCGCAGCAGAGGAAAAGGGAGCTTGCCGTCGGCCGGCCCTCTTCGGGCAGTGTGTTGCGATCAGCGGCGAGGCTGAGCCAGGTGCGGCTGGGCGAACGAGGAGCGCAATTGGAATGGTTCACGGGATCATCCTTTGCTGGTCTGTTGTCGGGCGGCAAAGGCAGAGAGGGCTGCCCACAGGCTCGGCAGGCCGAGGGTGATGAAGGGCGCTACAGCGGTCACCCGGTTTGCCCAGGCCCATGCCAAGCCCACTCCCAACGCAGTGAGCAGGCTAAACAGGGCGCTGACCAGGCCTGGCCGCGTTCCGGCGACAACAAGCCGTTGATACAGGTGCGAGCGATGAGCTGTAAAGAGATTCTCACCATGCGTCAGGCGCCGCAGGAAGGTCAAAGTAGTGTCCAGGAGAAATGCCCACAGGATGATCGCGCCGCACAAGGGCGCATCGCTTCCGTAGCGCGAAGTGAGCAGGGGCAAGATGGCAAAGTTGTATCCTAGAAAGGTGCTCCCCACGTCGCCCAGGAAGATGCGTGCTGGCGGTCGGTTGTGGAGGAGAAAGCCTAGGCTGCTGGCAGCGATGGTCAAAGCCAACCAAAAGGGGAGTGGATCGCCGAACGCCAACAAAGTCCATCCCAGGCCGGCGACGACGGCTACCCCAGCCGCCATGCCGTCAATTCCGTCCATGAAGTTGTAGGAGTTGATCCAGCCGACGATCCAGAGGAAGGTGATCCAGGGGCCGGCCTGTCCGAGGCGCCACACTCCCAGCAGGGGAACGGCGATCGAGTCGAAGGATCCCAGGCCGGCCAGGGTCAGGCCGGCGGCAAGGCTTTGGCCGAGCAGGCGCCGGGCCGGCGGGAGAGAGCGCAGGTCGTCGCGCCAGCCGAGGAAAGCCACCCAACTGCCGGCCGTCAACAGGGTCAACCAGCGTCGGTCAACGTCCTCTCGCCATCCGAGGATCAGCAACGTACCCAGCGTGAGGAGCACAATCGCCAACCCTCCCCCGCGCGGGGTAGGAACGATGTGAAGCCGACGCTCCTCAGGGTAATCCAAGATACGGCGTCGGATGGCCAAGCGGCGGAACATTTCCACGCCGACAAACGAAAGCAGGCCTATTGAGAGAAAAAACCCTCCCAAGAAAAGCAGGGCGCTGTCTATCGATCTCATTGGGGCGATGACGGAGCTTTTCCCCCCTGGCGGTTGCATTGGGCAATGACGTTTTGGAAGAGTTGCATGGTTTCGGCCAGTTTCTGGCGGCGGTCAAAGTGTTGGAGCAGGTATTGGCGCGCCTTTTGTCCCATTTGACGGACTCGCTCTGGATCGTTCGCCAGTTCTTGCAGGGTCTTGGCCAAGGCCAGGTCATCTCCTGGCGGCACGAACACGCCGCCGCCGCTGGCTTCGATCACCTTGCGGATCACTCCGTCGATCACCAACACAGTCGCCCGGCCGGCGGCCATGTGGTCAAACACCTTGTTGGGGTAGGTCATGCGAAAGCCAGGGATGTCCTGCAAGATGGCCAGACAGACGTCGGCTGCAGCGACAATGGCCGGCATTTTGGTCTTGGGAGCGACGCCGCCAAAGGTCACGTTGGTCAGGCCCAGGCGTTGGGCCTCGGCGCGCAGATTGGGGCCTTCCTTGCCATCGCCGAACAGCAGGAAATGAATGGTCGGATGATGGCGCAGGTGGGCAGCTGCGCGCAGCACGGTGTAGATGTCGTTGGCTTGGCCCATGGCGCCAGCGTAGAGCACAATAAATTTACCGTCCAGGCCCCAGGCTTTGCGCAGCGCGCTGCCATCCACGTTGGGGTGAAACATCGAGACGTCGGTGCCGTAGGGGATGAAGGTGATCTTCTCGGGTGGAATGCCGCGTTGGATGATGTAGGGTTTGTAGGCTGGCGAGTTGACCAGGATATGGACAGCGCGCCGATACAGAAATTTCTCCACTGCGTAGGCGAGATGGATGACGATCGGATTATGGATCACCTTCATGTCAATGGCAAACTGCGGCCAGAGATCGCGCACCTCAAACAGGAACGGTTTGCGCAACAGGAAGGCGGCAAACCAAGCGGCGAGCGCCTGGAAGATCGGCGGTGAGGAACCGATCACCAGGTCCACATCCTTCACCCGCAACGAGGCTACCAAGGCGGTGAACATAAAGCCCACGAAGGAGATCACCCGCCAGAAATAATTGCGGTGCAGGGCAGGCAAGGTGGAAGCGCGCAGCACGCGTACCCCGTCCAGCTCTTGCTCGGCAATCCATCCTTCATGTTCGAAGATGCGTTTGCCGGTCTGATAGTTCACGTCGCTGCCAACGATCACCATCTCATGGCCGTGCTCACGCAGATAGCGCGCCATTTCAAAGTGACGGGTGAACCCCGGTTCATCGAAGGAGACGAACGCTTGATTGACCAGAAGGAGTTTCATGCTGTTGACCGATCCGCGAACCGGCGAGGGGCGGTTTGGTCCGCTCTATAGCCGTGCGCGGTGACGATTTCCACCCAATTATAACGGTGAGAGGCCAAAGTCGGCGCGGATCAAGGAGAACATCACTGCATCGTATATTCGTTCGCCCACCACAATGCGTTGGCGCAAGATCCCTTCTCGATGTGCACCACTCTTCTCGGCCACACGCAGGCTGGCCTGGTTCTCGACAGCAACCACGATCTCGATGCGGTTCAACCTTAGGGTTTCCAGGCCGAAGCGGGCGGCCAGGAGCGTCGCCCGGCCGGCCAAGCCGCGCCCGCGTCGTGAGGATCGAATCCAATATCCCAGATTGCAAAAGCGATGAAAGGAGTGAATGCTGCCCAAGCTGACCGTGCCGAGTAGGGTTCCATCCTGGGCATCGGTGACGGCAAAGACGTAGTGCAGCTCCTTCTCCCAGCTCTGATCAGCGCTGTACAGGTATTGTTGGGCGTCGGCGAGGCTGTAATCGGGCTTGGCCCACGACAACCAGGGAATCAGGTCCGGCAAGGTCTCACGAACGGCTTCGTAGAGGGCCGGCGCTTCGTTCAGCCGAAAGCGTCGTAAGGTGACGACATGATCCGTGAGGAGGGGTGAAGCAAGCATAAAGAGGCTACTCTTATGTCGGCGCAGGGAGGTCGGTTACAGGTTGAGGTATTCGCGCAAGTTGTGTTCCACCGCATACGCTGCTGCTTCGGCGCGGTTATTCACGCCCAATTTCGAAAGGATGCTGCTTACGTAGTTTCGTACCGTTCCCTCGCCGAGGAAGAGAGCCTTGGCGATCTCGCGATTGGTCTTGCCTTCGGAAACCAACAGTAAGACATGTTTCTCCTGCTGGCTGAGGTTGGCGAAGGCCGACGCTTCTTCCTCACGGACAGCACGCCGCACTTCCTGGAACACACGCTGGGTGACGGCCGGATCGAGGAGCGCTTCGCCACGCCCTACGGCTTCGAGCGCTTTGATCAGGTCCTCGCTGCCGATCTGTTTCAAAATGTATCCTGAGGCGCCGGCTCGAATGGCCGAGAAGAGCATCTCATCTTCGGCGTAGGAGGTGAGCATGATGACTTTGGTGTTCGGGTAGCGGTTGACAATCTCCTCGCACGCCTCGATTCCGGAGATGCCAGGCAGTCGGATGTCCATCACCACTACATTAGGTCGCAAAATCGCAACCTGTTCCAGAGCTTCGCGTGCTGTAGCTGCCTCGCCGACGACCTCAAACTTGGGATGTCGTTCGAGCAGAGCCTTGAGGCCCAGTCGGACTACTTCATGATCGTCTACGAGCAGGATACGCTGTTTGGTCATTTCTCCTCTGCTTTCTCTCGTTGGGATGTTCATTTTAGTCAAGCGGCGACTCTCTGACAAGAGGTGGAGACGCAGGATATATTATACATAAATTGTCCTTCTGCAAGCTTGTCGCTGCAGACATCGCAGGCCTCCGCCGGCAAAAGACGAGGTCGAAAAGTACTCTTTGATTGGCCATTTGCTGTGTACAATTTGCCCTAGGGTGGTTTATAATCTGACCCATGAAGGGAAACAGCTGGATCAACTTTCTCATGCTCATCGTCCTGGCGGCCGGCATGTATTTCATCGTGACCACGGTGCGCGATGCCGTCCAGCAGACCGCTCAGCAGGCCAATGCGGCCATTCAACCCCTGGCCCAAGCCAACACTGCGCTGCAGACCCAGGTGGCTCAATTGATGAATCCGACGCCTACGATCATCCCTGATCCGGTCACCTACATCACTGAAATCCGCTCGTTGGCTCGCTTGGAGACCATCCAATACAGCATTGAAAAGGTGATCACCGCCGAGATCGGGCAAGGCAGTTTTGATTTCCTGTTCGGAGATCGTCTATTGTTTGTGGCGCATGGGAAGGTGATTGCCGGAATTGACATGAGCAAAATCCAACCTGAGGATTTGCGTTACGACGGCAAGGTGCTTTATGTGACCCTGCCGCCGGCAGAAGTCTTCGTTGCGACGCTGGACAATCAAAAGTCGTATGTCTATGACCGGCAGACGGGCCTGTTCACCAAAGGGGTCTACGATCTGGAAACGCAGGCGCGCCAAACCGCAGAGCAGGAAATTCTCAAGGCGGCCCTGGAAGATGGCATCCTGAATCAGGCGCAGATCAACGCTGAGGCGTTTTTGACGCGCTTTTTTGCTGCCCTGGGCTTCCCAAACGTCATTTTTGTGAAGTAGCCTTGCTCGCGCTGTGAGGATGAAGCGCCGGCTGCCTATCCTGAGTCGCGTTGACGTCTATTGTTTGACCCGAGCAATCTTGAGCAGGAGGAGCGGAACGACCAATGAACCTGCTTGTGATCGGAATGGGTAGTGTAGGAGAGGTCATCGCCCTGGTGGCCCAGGAGCGCCCCTGGCTAGAACGCTTGATCCTGGCCGATTACAACCTTCAGCGGGCATTGGAGGTCTATCAGAAGTTGGGCCGGCCGGCCCACTGCTCCGTGGCGCAGGTGGATGCCTCGCGTCTGGAGAGCATCGTCCAGCTGGCCCGGGCTCATCAGGCGGATTTCCTCCTCAACGCCGTCAGTTGTGAATACAGCAACCTCATCTTTGACGCCGCTTATCAAACTCACTGCGGATACATGGACTTGGCGCTGAACGGCGTTGCCGAAACGATGGGGCAGTATCAATTTGAGCGTGCTCGCCAATGGGAGGAAAATGGCCTGCTCGCTGTGGTGGGAATGGGAATGGATCCGGGCGTTGTGGACGTGTTTGCCAAGTACGCTTATAAACATCTTTTCGATGAGATCGACGAGATCGGCATCCGCGATGGGTCTTCCCTCTCCGTCGAGGGCCATCCTTTTGCGCCCACCTTCTCCATTTATGATGTGATGGAAGAGTGCACCGATCCGGCCGTTGTTTGGGAGCGCGAGCGGGGGTGGTATCGGGTGGAGCCGTTTTCGCAGAACGAGGTGTTCGAATTTCCAGAGATCGGCCCAATGGAGGTGGTTACCGTAGAACACGAGGAAGTGGTACTCATCCCACGTTGGATCCCGTGCCGCAAGGTGACGTTCAAGTATAGCCTGGGCGAGACGTTCGTGCGCGTCATGCAAACCATCAAGCTGTTGGGCCTGCACTCGCGCCAACCGGTGGATGTGAAAGGAGTCAAGGTCGCTCCCATAGATGTCTTGGCAGCGCTGCTTCCCGATCCGGCTCGCCTAGGCCCTCTCATGCAGGGGAAAACATGCGTAGGCGCGTTGGTGACTGGCCAGAAAGGAGGCCAGCCGCGGCGGGTGTTTCTCTATCAGATCATGGACAATCAGGAGTCGATGGCTCGCTACGGCGTCCAGGCGGTGGCGCTCCAGACGGCAATCGGGCCGGTGATCGCCTTAGAGATGATCGCACAGGGAATTTGGAAGGGACCGGGGGTCTTCGGGCCCGAAGCGTTCGATCCCGATCCCTTTCTAGAGCGGATGCCGGCCTACGACTTTCCCTATCGTCTGTTGGAGCTTCCGGCCTGAGGGAGGATCTTTGAATCGGCCGACGCAGTGTTATACGACGATTCCAGGGTAGTAGGGGATGGTATTGGCAAAGCGGGAGATCGCTTGAGCAACCGCTTCGGGCTGTTCAAGCATCACCATGTGGCCGGCGCCAGGAAAGGTGATCAATTGCGAGTTGGGGATGTGGCGGTGCAAAAACTCGGAATATTTGAGCGGGGTCAAGCGGTCTTCTGTGCCGCATAGAATCAACGTAGGGACAGTAATCTCACCTAGGCGTGGCATGACATCAAACCGATCGCATGCCACAAAGTCGCCGTGTAGGACGGTGGAGCGCACGGTCATCATTTGGCGCTTGGCCAGTTCTTTGAGGCCGGCCGAAGCCGCTGGCCCGAACGCCATATCGTTAATCAGCTGAACCGCTTCTGAGAATCTCTCAGCGTTGGAGGTGGCTTCTAGGATAGCAGGGAGCACGCGCAAACGGGCGCCTGTGCCTACCAGGCCTAGCCCTAGAACGCGTTTTGGATAATCTAACGTTAGGGTGAGAGCAATAGCTCCGCCCATAGAATGACCGACGATCACAGCAGCGTTCAGCCCCACTCTGTCCAAGAATTTCATCACGTCCGCTGCATAGTTCTGGATAGATTGACGTCCTACACCCCCTGATTTTCCATGCCCGGGCAAATCCAGCGCATAAATGCGTTGGCTATCCATCCGTCGTACCTGGGGAGGCCAGTGTAGATGACTGCCTCCAGCGCCATGCAAGAAAACCAAGGGTGGACGCAAGATGTTCTCCAGGCCATGAGCGAAATAGAACATATCGTTTGCAGTCGGCATAGGGCTCTATTAGTTCGGATGATGAAGGCGATCAGCGGCTTCTTCGGTCAGGGGAATATACACTTTCACCCGTGTTCCCTTTCCTGGGGCCGAGTCGATTTGCAGCAATCCGTTCACCAGTTCGGTGCGTTCGCGTAGGTTGATCATCCCCAGACTGCCGCGTTGATCATAAGATCGATCTACAGCAGCTACGTCGAAGCCGACTCCATTGTCGGCGATCTCGAGCAGGGCTATCCCGGGTTCAACCGGCTGAAGCCGTACCTCGATCAGCGAAGCGTGGGCATGTTTGCGAGCGTTGTTGACCGCTTCCTCAGTAATATAGAAAATGACACCCTGTTTTCCCATTTCTAATTGCGAAACCAGTTTCGGATCCACCTGGATACACACTTCCTGGTTAAAGGTCTCGCGCATCTTGTCGGCCATAGCTTGCAGGGCAGCGATCAGGCCCTGCGACTCGAGAATCAAGGGGCGCAGGGTGAAGAGCATGTGGCGGATCTCTTTGGTGGTGCGATGGGCGAGTTCCTCTATCTTGACCAATTCCTGAACGGCCATCTGAGGGTTGCGTTCAATCAATTTTCGGGCTAGGTTGATCCGCATGGCGATAGCTGAGACCGATTGGGTAGGACCATCGTGCAAGTCGCGCGCCAGCTTCTTGCGGGCCTCCTCGTGTACTTCCACCATCCGATTGCGTTCCTCGAGCAGGTCTTGGTAGAGGCGGGCGTTCTGGATGGCGATCACCGCCTGCCGGCCCACGATGTCCAGAATATGCGTGCGATCGGGCGTGAAGTAGTTTGGATCGGGGTGGGCAAACAATAAGACACCGTAGACATTTAGTCCACTGCGTAAGGGGAAAAAGTACGCCGACATACACGAGCGCAAGGCGATAATCCGACCCAACTCTGGATCGTAGCCCACGCCGCTAGCGAGAAGAGGCTCTCCTTCATCGAACACTTTCTTGAGAGTCCCTTCGGCGGCCGGCAGAGTCACCTTGAGATCGGCGTTGGTGAAGCGGCGCGCCGACCCAACGTACAACTGATCGCCCTTGAAGAGCAGCACTGCGCTGACCAAGCGGTCATCTCCGTTTTGTTCGGGATCGGGATTTAGTGCCCGATAACTTAGATCGATGGCTGCGTCAAGCACGCGTTTATAGTTCAGGGTGGCCGAGAGCGCAGAACTCAGTTCATAAATTGCCCGTAGCCGCTCGTTCTCGATATGCTTTTCGCGTTCACGCTTTTCTTGCCAGGTTTGGTAGGTCTTTTGTAGGTGGACGGCTAAGCGCTGGCCCAGAATCCCAAATAATATCCCTAGCACCACAAAGATCACCGACCACAACATCAGTGGATAGGAGAGGGAAAGCACGCCGCTCCTCCACCAGGACTCACCTGCCAGCACTGCTACCAAGAGCACGGCAACCAGGATAGATCCCCACAATTCAAAGTACACGGCAGCCGTCAAGATCGGCAAGATCATCCCCCACGTGGCGGCTCCAACCACACCTCCTTGCAAGAGGAAAAAGGCAACCGTCAGCGTTAGGTCTACTGCCACGTTGATCAGCCGATGCCCAGACAGGCGAGCGCTGAAGGCTACCAAGAAGGTCATGCCTAGATTCCAGAGCGTTAAGAGCAAGAGCGGCCAGGCTGCTGCCAGGGAAAAGCGCCCGCTCATCCCGATGGAAATGAGCATCCCGATCAACGTCACCCAGCGCAGGAAGATTGCAAATCCATCTGCAAGATAGGGCGAATCATACGTTCGCATGGTTGTATTTATGATACCTGAAAAGTAGCAGGCTCAACTCGGCCAGGACGTTACAGCTAAATTACATTTTGCCAGGCGCTATATCTCGTATCCCATTCGTTTCAATACTTCCCCAAAGTGCTCGGCCAAGATGCGTTGTTCCTCTGGGCTGTAATACTCCCGAAAGCGTCCGATTCGTCCTTTGTGAAAATGTAAGCCCTTCTGATCGTTGCCTGAGTCGGGCCGATAGCGCTCGATCACGGCACGCACTTTGGGATACGTTGCGTCTAGGCCGAAGAAGTGGATCAGGCGCTCCATTTCTTGGTCATAATTCATCAATACGTCTTCGTAGCGGGTGATCAAGACGTCTTTCTCCTGCATCCACTTTTCCCAGATGCGGACGTAGTCGGTCATGAAAGCCAGGCTGGTTTGAAAGTTGCGCAGGTGGGAAAAGGCGTTAGGCCGGCCCTTGCGGACAGCGCGTTGACCGAATTCATAGGCCGATAGCATAGCGTCGCGTGGATCACGATAAATATAAGTGATGCGCAGCAAGCCGAGCCGTTGCAGGAGGCGCGACCCGACCGTCGGGCCGGCGTGAGCCTTGATGACGAACGTATTGCCCAGCAGGGCCGGCACGCTCACCATCGCCAGGCGACGGGCTGAGAGCACGCCGATGTTGCAGTTCACCGCCGTGAGAATGCCTTGCAAATGGTACTTCTCGCGTATCTGACGAGCATCGGCGCAACCGGTGGCGGCCATCAAATCGTGAATGATATTGTAATGCCAGCCTGAGCCAGCTCGCGGCATACCTACAGAAAGCACAATCATAAAGTCTCCTTGGTGGCGGTGGAAGAAGAAAGGCTTCCCTTCGCCAGGCCGAGCAAGATGCCTAGATTAATCCACAAGTTGGGTGTTGCCAATGAGTCTTGAGCCAAATTGTAAAAAATCACTGCGATCCAGGCGAAGATGCCAACCAAGCCGAAGAACCGCAGGCGCTCTGAGCGGAGCAAAGCGCGCACCTCCGCCAGCAGGGACAGGTAAAACGCTGCGAATAACGAAAACCCGATCAAACCCGTCTCGGCTAGCAGACGTGCCGGCATGGATTTGGGGTTGGGAATGGCCTGGCTATCGGGCGCCAGTTGGCGGGCGATGTCAAACACGGTGGTCATCCCAAAATCGGGCAGATGATGGTACATTGTCAGGCCGCTGGCTCCCAGGCCGGCCCCCAACCACGGATGTTCGCCATACACCCCCAAAGCCGCCCAAAGATAAGCTGCACGCCCGCCGGCGTAATTCTGGATGATATACTCCTCCAGCGTATCAGCTCGTTGCCAGGCCGAGAACAACGCCTGAACGTAGGGCTTCTGGACCACTACGAACACTGCGCCGGTTAAGATGGCCATCAACGTAACGATCATCAATCCGCCCAAAACAAATCGACGTATCGAACCTCCCCCCGCCGGCCGGCCCTGAGAGCGTAGCCATGCTACCCCCTCGCGCCAGCGCTGCACCACCTCCGTCCGTGCCGGCCCAACGACGAACAACAGCCCTGTAGCAAGCGACGAGAAAATCCCACCCCGCGAGTACGTCAGGAGCAACAAAACCACTGCGCCCACCAGCAGCGCTGGCTCCACCCAACGGGAGCGGAACAACCGTGTGCGGGTGAGCAGCGCAGCCGTTAGCCAGGGCAAATAGAGCGTGAGCAGCTGGCCGGCTAACCAAGCGGGTTCAAAAGCCAACCCCGAAAAACGACGGTTCTTAATCGGCGCGCGCATCAAGAACGACGTCTGCCACTCTCGCAGCACCGAGCGCGGCAAAAGCGACGTATAAAAAGACAACGCCTGAACCAAGCTCCACAAAAAATGCAGACACAACCCGATCAACAACCAACGCGCCGAAAAGCGCACCTGCTCCTCATCCTGATTCATCCAAATAGCACTCACAAAGAACAGACTTCCGATAACCACCGTCACCCAAGCGCGCACAACGCGCTCGGCATACACACCCCCGCGCAACTCGATCGGTGGATCCAATGCCCCTAGCGCCGATGACAACAAAGCTGCCAACAGAAACGCCGCCCACACCACCCAGCTGCCAGGTAGAGCGAAGCGAATCTCGCCGCGCAGCCGGCGTAAGAGCAAGATCGGAAAGAGCAACGCAAGCGGATACAGCGCGAGCGGCCGGACCTGAGTGGTCTCTCCCAGGAACGGAAAATAACGAAAACTGGTCACCGGCAATGTCACCAGCACAGCCGCCCACAACACCCGAGAGACCCTAGCCAGAACCTCTGGCGAGAGAGGACGTACCATCCCCAACCAACCTTACCCCTTGCGCCTCGAGACCAACAAGATCGCCAAGCCACCTCCAGCCCAACCCATTAGTGCGCCGGCCAGCAGATAGGTGGCCAGGCTCACCTTGCGGCTTACGGGCGGTCGATCCACCTGCAACAATCCCACCTCCACATACGGGCTGATGCCTTGCGCCCGCGCCTCCAACTCGGTCAAGCGCGCTTCCAGCTCGGCGCATCCCTGCCCGCAGCCGGCCTGGATCTCAGCGTGAAAAGCCTGCAAGACCTTGCTTGCCACGGCAGCCTCCTTCACCTCCGCAGTGAACGCCCGTGCCCATGCTGAAGCCAACGCTTGAGCGCGTTGCGGATCCCGATCCTCAGCGTAAAACTTCCACTCTGCCTCTCCAGGTTGGCTGAGCATCAGCACCCCATTGCGCAGTTCCGTCGCTGAGACCCCGCCGATCTCGTTCGCCACTGCCTGCAGCACAGCGTCCGAAAACGCCAGCGCCTGCAACTTACGCACCTCGCGCTCCAGATAATAAAACGCCTGCTTATCGCTGGTCGGCGTATACGCCTCCTCAAGATTAAAATCCACCTGCACGGTGGCGCGAGCGCGATAGGCGGGCGGCAGCAGGCCATACACGATACTGCCGAACAACCCACCCAACACCGTTATCACCAACCAAAAGCGCCATGCCTTCAACAAGCGATCGAAGTCATCAGCAGAAGCAGGGGAAAACAACAATTGAAAATCTGCCATAGCAAGAGATGGATAGCTAATTATACGCCCAGTTTACGGCGAAAGCGCCAAACCCACAGCGGGCGGATCAACCGGCGCAGATAATACTTGAACACGATTGGCGCAAAAAACGAGCCCCCGTCTCGATAATGAACGCGCAACATCTCGGGCCAGCAACGGTCATCGGCGGTGATCGTCTTACCGGCTGTGTGGATGCGGAAATTCGCCCACACCTGACCAGGCAGATACTTGAATGGCGCCCGCGCTGCGATCCGCGTCCACAAATCATAATCCATCGCAAAATAAAACGATGGGTCGAGCGGACCCACCTGTCGCCACAACGCGGCGCGAAAAAAAGCCGTCTGCTGAGGAATATGCACATATCCGCGCCGCAATCGCTTCAAATCGGTTTGGGCTGCCGGAAAACGACCGATCACTCGACCGGCCTGATCGATAAAATTACAATCAGCATACACCAGGCCCACCTCAGGATGAGCCATCAAAAACCTTACTGCCGCCCCCACCGCTCCCGGCTGATACGTATCATCCGAGTTGAGCCAGGCAAAGATCTCGCCGGTAGCCCGGCCAAACCCCTTATTCAAAGCGTCGGTCTGTCCTTGGTCGGGTTCACTCACCCACCAGGCCAAACGATCGGCGTACTTGTGAATAATCGCCAAGCTCTCATCGGTCGATCCACCATCCACGATAATGTACTCGATGCGTGGATAATCCTGTTCCAACACCGAACGAATCGTAGCCTCCAAAAAGCGGCCCTGATTGAACGACGGTGTCACGATCGAAACCAGTGGCAATCCATTCATCTCACACCCATTCCGTGTCGCTATAAAACCACCTTGCCACTTCCTCCGTCTCAGCTCGGATGCGGTGGACCTCCTGGGCCGGCAGGCGCTTCTTCCAATTTTCGAGATTAGCCCGGCTATCCAAGCGAATCGAATGGGCCCGACGCAGGGACAACTCCCCGGGATTCTCACTGCTCGACGATCGGCGGATCACCTCCTGGACCCGAGCCGGATACGCCATTCCCAGCGCTTCATACACTCGGGCGAATCCCCCCACCGGATCGAGCGACAAATCCTCGTGCCGCACCACCACCACCGATGGAAAACGCTCCTGGATCGAGCGCACTGTGCTATAGATCATCTTCCATAGCAACGCTGCCTGGCCGATCACATCGTCCGCTGCCGCTTGTTCCATCGCTTCCCGAAAGGGTTCCAAATAATCGCGCATTAACGAGGGCTGTGCCAGCAGATCGCCGAAGTCAAACGGCCAATTCAAGCGCTTCAAACTGCTCGCAAATGCGGCTGGATGGCGCAGCGTCACCACCACCCGACAGCCAAATCGCTCGATGAACCAAGGAATGGAAAACACAGCAAAAGGGTCCTTCAACAAAACCGGCTGTCGAAGCAGACGCCCACGCAGAAAGATGGCAAGATCGCGTCCCATTCGCAACCCATCCCGAACGGATCGCAGCGAACGCAACTCTGCCCCTAAACCATAACGCAGGGCCAGGGTCTTCTGAAAAGCAGGCAAATAGGTCATCTCATTTTCATGAGTAATGTACGTGTACCAATATATCACTGGCGCTTCCATCACCCCTGGCCGGTGCCAGACGTTGAGCGGCTCGCTGATGTAAGCATAGCCGCCAGCGGCCAACATCTTCCCCACCCACGTAGTGCCGGTGCGGTGTGCGCCCGTGACCAAGAGCGGAGCTGAGCGAACCCCGTGATTCATGGGCTTTCTTCCACAGTAGAGATCGAGTCTATCCCATAGTAGATGGCAGCGCAAAAGTTTGTCCAATGACGCGGATCAGCTCGGAGATCGTCAATTCCACCCAGGGCCGGCAACCGTTCCACCACGACAGATCGCTGTCCGGCCGCAGCCCGTTCAACGATCCGAGCGTGGCGTGCGTCCCAGCGAGCTGCATAGTCCTGATAGAGCGGCGCCAAGGCCAGATTGTTTCGGATGGTCCACAACGGATACAATGCCAGCAGCAACAAAACCAGGCCGGCGAGCCATCGTGTCCATGCTGGCCGACGAAACGATTTTGCCAATTGCCCTAGCCAATACCCCTCCGCCAACAAAGTCAAGATCACCACTACATGCGCTGGGAAGCGCACACGCGCGACTGGATACGATTGGCCGTATGCGCTGGGTGCAAACGAGGCGGCGATCAACACATAGGCCAAGAGCGAAAGCACGACCAAGCCCCATCCTGCCTGGCGTGACAAAGCAGAGCGCTGACGTTGATCGACCAGATAAGCCAACACTGCTCCGGTCGAAAATGCCACTCCTAGAGGGATAGGGACGACTTTCGGCAAGTCCATCAAAAAGAGCGCAGCATATACAAACGCTTTTCCGATCGCCTGTGATAGAGGGGGTGGGGGGGAGTCATTTAGACGGATAACGTTAGCCGGTGTGACGAACATCCCGACCATAGCCAATATAGCCCCGGCTAGCGCAGCAGCGATCAACAACCGGCTGAGATGCCTGGATGGGCTTTTCACAAAGAACGTGCCGGCCCATGCCAAGCCGAGCAACGTGACATGCAGCGCCCCAATCGTTTCGGAAAGCCCGCCGATGAACAGTGCTCCCAAAAACAACACCGTGATTGATCCCCAAAGAGCCACTCGCTTCCAGCCAGTCAACGTAGAGCGTAGCTTGGCAACCCGTCCCTGATGGAAGATCCAGGCCAGAAGAAACATATAGAGGACCAACGGCAGAAAATAGGTCATCAATCCAGGGCGCCACTGCGTTGCTTGAAACAGGTTGGGAGCGGTATAGAGCGAGAGCAAAATTGATATTGCAGCAAGCAAAACCCCTGTCCCTCTCTCCCACGGCAAGCCAAGCGCTTGGTGGATTTCGTACAACAACCAGGTAAGCCCGATTAGCGAGAGCGCCAACGTGAACACGGCCAAGCCGGGCACACCGCTTGGGCCAAAGCCATCGCTCAACCAGGCCACAAACTGATTGGAAAAGCGATTGGACACCGTCCAATACTTGAATAGGCTAGCGGTCAGCGGATCAAATCCGATCAATCGGGCAGAAATGCAATAGTCATCCCCTGCCAGTCGCACCAGCATGGCCAGGTAGGCATACAGGGATAGGGCTGCGACTGCGGAAAACACAAAGAAAGCTCGTACCGAGCGCAAGAAGGCATTGAAGGAGAGAGAGCGAAAGAGTCCCATGGAAAGATTTCCTATCCTGGGCGGCGTCCCCCTTGCGCCTGAAGATAGGTGGGTTGATTCTACCCGAAGAGCACCCAAATCAGGGCAATTACCAAGAGAGCAAACGCCGCTAAGAGCAAAAGAGACGCCAGGATGTGCAACAGGCCGGCTAACATCACCTGGCGACCGTGGCGGCGGTGGAGCTCGGTTCCAGTTGCCAGTTCAGCCTGGTGATCTGGCTCGAACCCCTGTTTGCGGTACCACCACGCTCGACGACAGTAGACATACGTTCCAATTTCAGACGCACGAATCATTCGCATAACACCACTCCCTCTGCCCAAATGATACCGAACGCTCCACGTTTCTTCAAGATGAGAGGCCTTGTTCAATAAGTCTCTTTGGACGGTACGAACTGTCTCTAGAAGAGCCACAAGAAGGCCGTTTGACCCTTGAATCG
>CAKZJX010000117.1 GCA_937120535.1 uncultured Anaerolineae bacterium | reverse complement strand
GATAGGCCGGCCCAGGCGCCAAAGCCTTCACCTGGCCTCCTGCCAACTCTTCGACAATCTTATATCTTTTTTCCTAGCCTCTCCTTTGGTCATCTCAACAAGCTGTCTTTTCCCATTTGGCTTGAAGTCTTTGAAATACACATAGCCTTTGCCGGTGGATGGGTTAACTAAAGATCGGATAGCCGCTGCGGTCAAAGGTCAAAAGCTGCAGATGGGGCAGATCATCGACCGGCCGGATGGCTTCCACGGCTTCAACCGTGTGGACCGCTCCCTCCTCATCGCCCAAGACGCTCAAGCGCAACTGACCGTCTTCATACTTGACCACCTCGGTCATCTCCGGGCGCTGCCGGAGATAGGCCGCCAGGCTGGGGTTGACCTTTTCCACTGCCTGCGCCAGCGCCAGCGCCAGCGCCTGTTGCTCCTGGGGGCTGAGGGTGGCGGTGGGCGTTGGGGTAGGCGTGGGGGAGGGGGTGGCGGTGGGCGTGGGGGAGGGCGTGTGGGTCGGCGTAGGAGCGACGGTTGGGGTGGGCGTGGGGGGCGGCGCGGCCGGAGCGCAGGCGGTCAGCAGGGCGAGGGCGAGCAGGCGGCTCATGACATACCTCCGCAAGGCGGCTGGTGGACGGGGGACGTTAGACAGTGGATGGTTGTCGCGCAACATTATACTGCAGGATGGACGATGGGCGATAGATGGATGGAGGATGGTCCATCGTCAGCCCAGGCGGGCTTCCACGTCCTGAGCCGGCGACTTCAGCCTCCGGCGCAAATCCTCCAGCGGCTCCCCCAAACCTGACAGGGGGTCTTGCGGGCAACAAAAAAGGCGAGGAGCGTTCTCCTCGCCTAGCTTCGCCCAAAAAGGCGCTAATCCTTCTTGGTCACTTCCAACACCTGATCCACGATTCCATACTCAACCGCTTGGTAAGCGTCCAGGTAAAAATCGCGATCCGTATCGCGCTCGATCACCTCCAGCGGCTGGCCAGTGTGATACGAGAGAATCTGGTTCAGGATTTCCTTCTGACGCATGATCTGCTTGGCGGCAATGGCGATGTCCGTGGCCTGACCTTGCGCTCCGCCGAGCGGCTGATGCATATGGATGGTGGAGTGGGGCAGGGCATAGCGCCGGCCCTTGGTGCCGGCTGACAGCAACACCGTTCCGAACGATGCCGTTACCCCGACCGCGGTGGTGCTGATCGGGTTCGAAATAATTCGCATCGTGTCATAGATCGCCATGCCGGCATAGATCAACCCGCCCGGCGAATTGATGTACATGCGGATCTCCCTTTCCGGATCCTCATGGTTCAGATACAACAATTGCGCCACGATCAAATTTGCCACCTGATCGTCGATCGGCGTGCCGAGGAAAATGATCCGCTCCTTGAGCAGCAACGAGTAAATATCGTAGGCGCGTTCGCCACGAGCGGATTGCTCGATCACCATTGGGATAATATTTTTGAACTCGGGAATCATAGGACCTCCAATTGTGCCCATCATACCTACTGGATGTTGGATTTTCATTAACTTTCTGTATGCTCTGCTGAAGCATCGCCCTCGGACGGGGCCGGCCCCTCGATGGGCGGGGAGGAGGCTCCAGGCGTCTCTGCCGGCGCTTCCGACTCCGTCCCGGCGCGGGCCGCGCTCTCCCCGGGCATCCCCTCACCCGAGATAGCCTCCGCTGTCAGAACATCTCCTGCGGCCTCGGCCATCGCTGCCTGGTCTTGCGGGGTCTCTTGCAACGCTTCGGCCGCCTCTGGGCTCAAATCATCCTCCGGCTTCCACTCACCCAAACTGATCGCCTTGACTTTTTCACGCACGCGACGCATCAAAGCTCGATACAAGGCGTCTCGTGCAGCCAACGTAGTCACCTCTTTCCATTTCCCCCTCTTCTCCAAAAGGCCGAACGTTATCGCTTCTCGGATATTTGCGTTAAACTCACTTTCAATCTCTTCCATCCTTGGATGGATATTATGTCGGCGTATGATCTCGTTTATGACCAACCGACGTTCCAGCCGTTTAACGGCTATCGGTCGAACCTTCTCCTGTACAAATTCCTCTTCGCTCTTTTGCTCAAAATCCAGGTAGCTCTTCCAATTCAATCCTCTATCGGTAATGGCGTTCTTATAATCCCGCAACACATGTTCTTCTTCCTGGGCCAACATTTGGGGCGGGTATTTTATCGTGGCGTCTTCACGGATTTTATCGAGCACGCTCAGATAGTACCGCTCATCGTATTTATCCTGCGAGGCTGATGTGAGATAAGTACGAATAGCCTCCTTCAACTGCTCCAGAGATTCATACCCTTCTCCAAGCCCTCGCGCAAAGTCGTCATCCAGATCGGCCAAATGCAACACGCGGACGTCTTTGACCACCACCTCAAAGATCACCGTCTTGCCAAGCAGATCCTCGAATTCGTCCTCCTCGTCAAGATAGGCGTGTTGAACAGCGGTGCTCTCGCCAGCGCTCAGCCCGATCAAATGACGACTAAAGCCTGGGAACGGCCATTCATCCGTTTGCTTGTCATCGGGATGAATCAACAAAGAAACATTATCATCGGAAAGGAACGAAATCGGCGCACCTTCGGGATCGTCTTCTTTGCGTGCCTGAATAGAGACCAACACATAGTCTCCTTCTTGGACGGGGCGTTCCACTTTCTCTGTTGTCCCGATTTCTCTGCGCAATTCCTCCAGAGTTCGGTTGACATCGTCTTCGCTAGGTGGCGTCCATTCATATGGAACGCGCACCGACAGATAATCGCCCAGATCCACGACCGGCTCCAACGGGACCAGGAAGACGAACTTGGGGGGATCGAGGCTCTCGATTTTCTTCAACGAACCGGGCGCTGCCGGTTGGATCTCGGCCTGTTCGAGGACCTTCGGATAGATCTCCTCCAGAAGCAGATCAATGGCCTGCTCGACAATCGCTTCCTCGCCATAATAACGACGGAGTACATTGTAAGGCGCCTTGCCTGGACGGAATCCAGGGATTGGGCTGCGCTCGGACAGCATGCGAGCTGCGCGTCGCTTTGCCGCATCCATTTGTTGAGCGTCCAGCTCCACAATCAACTCAGCTTGATGATCGTCGCGAATCGTCTTCTGAATATTCAAGTTCTTTTCTTTCCCTAATTACAATAGTCTCCCTTCTTCTGGCTTGCCGAGAAGAAGGGGCGTAGTGGGGACGGAGGGAGTTGAACCCTCACGCCTTGCGGCACATGATCCTAAGTCATGCCTGTCTGCCAGTTCCAGCACGTCCCCAGGGGAAGCGAAGGCGATACGATTATAAATGACATTCTGTTCTGTTGCAATTCTTTGGGGAGTGGATAAAAAGGGGATTTTTTCACGCAGAGACACAAAGACACGGGGAGGCTCTGTGATCTACCTGTTGTGTTCCCATGCGAGTCACGTTGCACGGTAGGGTGGAGGCAGGCTTCCGAGCATAGGCCGACCCCGAAGGGAAGGACGCCGAGTTAGGCCAGGATCTCGCTCGCCCGGCGCAACGCTCGCGCTGTTTTTGCGTTGTCCAGGAGTCTTGAAGGCCGCCTTGCAAGTTTTTACGCACTGTTTCAACCAACGTCAAGGGCGCAAGCAGCGTTTTTCCAGCTGTCCCGCTCATGTGTCTTAGTTTCTCAACCCACAATGTAGCCACTCCCATTCTTTGTGACCTGAATAGGGTTTGCTCAACGTTGAGATGAGATGATCGAGCGTTGCGATGCCGACCCATCTCTTGGCGATCGTCTTAATCGCTCATCAAGGCGACTGTTCTAAAATTGGCAAAAGATGGGTAAACTAATTTTGGTAAAATTAGGTTCAAGCGCGTCTCAGTGTACCCCTTACGGAGTGTTAGTGTCGGTTCCTACTCCCCTGTACTGGCTGATAGCTTATCTGCTCGGATCGCTTCCTTGGGCGTTGTGGATCACTCGTCGTTTGAAAGGGGTGGATATCCGAGATGCCGGCTCCGGACATGTCACCACCACCAACACGATTCGACAGGTGGGATGGGCTGCTGGCTTGCTGGTCTTCCTCTTGGATTTTGGCAAGGGCTTTTTGGCGGTCTATTTGGCCCGGCAAGCAGGGCTGGCGGGATGGGCATTGGCGATGACCGGCGCCCTGGCCGTCGTTGGGCACTGCTGGCCTGTGTTTGCTGGGTTTCGCGGTGGGATGGGGTTAGCGACGGCCGGCGGCGGAACGATGGCCGTATCTCCGCTGGCCTTCTTGCTGGCGTTTGCTACTCTGTTGGCGCTAGTGCTGGTGGTGCATCACGCTGCACGCGGTGCCTTTTTTGCAGCGTGGGCAGCGCCAGTGGTTTTATGGTTGCTGGGCGTGCGTGGCGATCCGCTCTGGTTGACGGCGTTTCTCGGGGTGGTGATCGCCTTGCGTTTTACTGTAGACTGGAATCGTCGCTATCGTGAATTGTGGCTCGATCGGAGCACGTCGAACCATACTCAGTCCCGACAAAACAGAATATAATTTGCCTATGAAGACTCGCAGGCCCATCTTGGTTGTAGAAGACGTTCCCGATACGTTAGAACTGATCAAGGTGACGCTCAATTTTAATGGGTATGAGGTGATAACGGCGCGCAATGGTGAAGAAGCGCTAAAGATCATCCAACGTCAACGCCCAGCCCTAATCATCACCGATGTTCTTATGCCCTACGTGGATGGGTTTAGCCTGGTCCAACGCATCCGCCTCGACCCAACCACACGCAACATCCCCGTCGTCTTTCTCTCGGCCACCTATATTGCTCCTGAGGACAAAGAATTTGCAGCGTCTATCGGGGTGACTCGTTTCTTGGAGAAGCCGATTGTGATGGACGAGTTCCTGCGAACGGTGAAGGAGCTGCTTTCTTCTGGCTTGCCGGCTGATAGCAAACCGCTGGAGATGCGCAAGTTTTATCACGGCTATCGTCAACGGTTGGAGAACAAGTTGAAGCAAAAATTGTCTCAGATCGCTCGCACCGAAGCCATGATGGCCGCGCTTTCCGAACAGGAACGACAAGCCTTTCAGGCGACGTTGGAAAAAGCCCGAGAAGAGCGAGATGAGATCCAAGCGTTGCTGGAGCAAATTCGCCGGCAGCTTGAGGAGAGCGCTTAGCCGCATCTTTGTTTTGTCGGGGATATGGATCTTCCGGTTTCTCTGATCTTGGCCCTTCGTCAGGTTGAGCGTGTTGCTGTATTGACCGGGGCAGGGGTTTCCCAAGAATCGGGTTTGCGCACCTTTCGAGATCCCCAGGTAGGGTTGTGGGCTCAGTATCGCCCCGAAGAGTTGGCCTCGCCCGAAGGGTTTGCTCGCAATCCAAAATTGGTGTGGGATTGGTATGCTTGGCGGCGCGAGGCGGTCAAGGGAGCGCGGCCGAACCCTGGCCACTATGCGCTGGCTGAGATGGAGCGGCGGATTGCCCATTTCACCCTCATCACGCAGAATGTGGACGGCTTGCATCGCATGGCCGGCAGTCAGAAGGTGTTGGAGTTGCACGGTAATATCCAACGCGTGCGCTGTTCGGCGTGTGGTCATCCAGCTGAGACGTGGGAGAACGATCTAGAAGGCGTGCCGCGCTGCGAGCGGTGCGGAGGGTTGCTGCGGCCGGATGTGGTCTGGTTCGGCGAGGCCCTGCCAAGGGCAGAGCTTGAGGCTGCCGTGGAAGCGGCCCGCACTTGTCAGGCGTTCTTCTCCATAGGGACCTCAGGTATTGTTCAGCCGGCGGCCTCCCTGCCGTTTGCCGCTCGCAACAACGGGGCGATGGTGGTGGAGATCAATTTGGAGCCTACGCCGTTGACCGGCAAGGCGCATTTTTTCTTGCAGGGGAAGTCGGGGGAGATTTTGCCGGCCCTGGTTCGGGCGGTTTGGCCGGCGGAGAGGGCGTAGGGCTGACGTTTCACACGGTGGGCATGTTCCGGACGCAAGGTCCGGTGGGGGCGATCGGGTTGCGGGAGGGGGTCGAAGGCGAAACGGGGGCGCCAGAGCGGTCGGATGAGGAGTCCGATGGAGGGATTCCGCTGCGAGGCCAGAGAGGGCGGGTCGTCAGGAGAGGGCCTCGATCAAGTTGACGGTGATGCGGGCGGTTGCGCCCCACAGCAGTTCTCCATCAAAAGGGTGATAGACGATCAGGCTGTGTTCTCGACCGGGCATGTAAAATTCCCAGCGATTGGAACGGTCGGCCAGCCAGGTAAGGGGGATGGTGAACACGCGGGCGACTTCGGTCATCGCCGGGCGAAATACGATCGGCCAGGGAATAACGCCAACCACTGGAGTAATTCGGTATGAGGTGACGGTCAGCAGCGGGGGAAGTCTTCCTAGCAGACGCACTGCTTGGGGTGGGATGCCGAGTTCTTCATAGGTCTCGCGCAGGGCGGTTTGTTCGGGAGTCATTTCTTCTTGGTCGCAGGCGCCGCCTGGGAAGGAAACTTGATTCTTGTGGTTTTCTACCTGGTCGGTGCGACGCGTGAAGAGCAGGTGCCATTGGTTGTCCTGCTTTAGCAGCGGCACTAGCACGGCGGCGCATTTGGGCGCAGTGGATGAGGAAGGGGTGGTGTATCCGTCGGTGGTCGAAGAAGTATGCGCCATTTGTAGGCGAGCACGGATCTCGTCCTCAGAAAGGTTCATCGCATCCCGTAATAGGTGGTTGTGATTGCAAGGGCTGTTCTTTCGAGCAGGGCCGACGGTTTGGTGATCGGGGTGTGGCGTTGCAGCGGGTCAGGACCTTGGTGTGGTTGTGATGTGGACACGCCGAGTTGGTCGGATGGAAGAGGCAGGGTGGGTTTATTCTTCGATCGGGCTGAGGGCGCCGATCTCTTCTAGCAGTTCGCGGCTAGGGTGGTGCAGGTCAGGTTCGATGCGACGGGCGAAGATCAGGAAGCCAGTGTGAGCTACCATGCGGTCGGTAGGGCGGAGGCGCGAGGGTTCAGGTTTGTAGTAGCGCAGCAGGAGTTCGCAGGTCTCGAGGAAGGCAAAGTGATGGCGGCGCAGGGCGCGCAGGGTCTTCTCTACCTGGTTGAAGGTGGGGACCAGAGTGGCGAAATGTCCGCCGGGTTTGAGCGCAGCTCGCACCTGGCCGAGGTAGTCGTAGGGGTTGGGTACATCTAAGAAGAAGGCGTCGACGTTGGTCTCGTCGCAACCTTGGGCTAAATCGCGCAGTTTGAACTCGACGCGCGAATCCAAGCCGATGCGAGCCAGGTTTTTGCGAGCCAGGGCTTGGAATTCTTCGCGGATCTCGTAGGAGATCACGCGCCCGCTCGGACCGACGGCATAGGCCAGGGCAGTGGTCATGGCGCCGGAGCCGGTTCCCGCCTCGATCACCCGCTGCCCGGGACCGATGCTCATGGTGATCAGGATAAAGCCGATGTCTTTAGGATAGAGGATCTGGGTGTTACGCGGCAGTTCGTTGAGCAGGTCGGCCAGGGAGGGCTGGAGCAGGAAGAAGGGCGCGCCCAGATGGCTGAAGACTTGAGAACCCCAGGGCCGGCCGATCAGGTCGTTGTGTTTGATTACGCCGCGATGGGTCTGAAGCTCGGCATCGGGGGCGAGGGTGAAGATAAAGTGTTTGTGTCGCAGGCCGACCAGTTGGACTACGTCGCCGGCGGCTGCATGGGTAGAGGAGGGATTCCAAGGCATACGCTAATTCTA
The DNA here is from genome assembly GCA_937120535.1 of uncultured Anaerolineae bacterium. GTDB lineage: Bacteria > Chloroflexota > Anaerolineae > Anaerolineales > Villigracilaceae > Denitrolinea. Next base: position 21,300 of record CAKZJX010000117.1, on the reverse strand, counting down.
CTATGACTGTTCGGTTGGCGGCTCGGGTTGCGAACGTGGGGAGTGGATAAAAAGGGGATTTTTTCACACAGAGACGCAAAGACGCGGAGAGGCTCTGTGATCTAGGTGTTGCGTTCCCATGCGAGTCACGTTGCACGGCGGGGTGGAGGCCGGATCCCAAGCACAGGCTGACCCCGAAGGGAAGAACGCCGAGCGAGGCCGTGATCTCGCTCGGCGCGACGCTCGCGCTGTTTTTCTTGCCGCGTGGTCCAGAAGCCTTGCAGGCAGCCTGGAAACGTTTGATGTCCTGCTTCAACCGACGTCCGTGGCACAAGCAGCGTTTTTCCAGCTGCCCCGCTCATGAGTTTATCGAACCTATAATTTAGCCACTCGGCGAACGTGAGCGTAGATGTCGGTTGAGAAGCCAGAGAACGATCGGCGCGCCTAGGGTCAGTAGGCCGAGCAGGACCAGCGCAGGCAGGCCAACTATGCCCACAACCGCTAAGCCGATCGGGTCGTCTGGCGCTGTGACAAGGCGAGCTCCTGCGTATACGATCAGCAGAACATTGATGTTCCATAAGGAATGGATGACGATGGCCAAGCCGTAACCAACCCAGGCTAAAACGCTCCGCCCGTGGGAGAGCCACCAGCCGATTCCCCAACCGGTCAGGCCTGCCGTGAGAATGTGAATGGCGCTGGTGGCGGCTCGAACGACTAGGGCGGCGCCCCAGGTTTGATCGGGCGTGGCGGCCGAAAACATGCTCTCCACTAGCCCAAAGCCGGCCCCGGCTAACGCCCCTAAGGCGAAGCCATGGGCCGGCGATCGCAGGCGAGGATAGTGCAGCCAGACCGGCAGGGATTTGACGATCTCTTCCACCACGGGCGTGAGCACCGCCAGGAAGAGCATGCCAAACAATAGGACGACAGGGTTGGTCAGGAGCGATAGCATTTGCGCCAGCAGTTCTTCGGTGATTTCGATTTGCTGTAGGCGCTCAGCGAGAGAGAGCAGGAGCGAGGCGCGCTGGGGATCTTCGGCCAGGAAGGAGAGGATGGTCACCACTACGACCAGCAGGACGATCCCGCCTTCTAGCAGGATGGCCAGCAAGGGGACCATAGTCATGCCGGCTGAAAAGGTCAACCAGCTTCGCCAGCGGATCAGCTCTAGCTCGCCGATCGATAGGCGTAGCAGGCCGTATATCGGCAGGCCGATGGCCAACAGGTAGAAGGGAACAGTGAGCCATTGGAAGAGGGGAGTATCGTGTAGGAGCGTGATCGCGAGGAGGGAGAGCAACCAACCACCAAACAGGAGCGGGGCCGATGGCAGGGTGAGTGGAGGCAGGCGGACCGGGCCTGCGGATAGGGGCCGGCGGAGGCGCTGCCAAACGGCTACTCCGGTTTGCACCAGCAAGCCGCCGGTCAAGAGCAGGGAAGCGGAAGAGAGGGCAACTGGCAGCAAGCTCGAAGCTCCCTCGCCGTTTTGTCGTCGTTCGGCAATGCCAAGCACTAGGACTCCCATACTGCCGCTCAGGACGATGCCGGCCGCAAGCAGGATCAGGACGAGCAGAAAGCGAAGCAGGAGCGATGGCGATGTCATTTATTTCTCCTCGATGAGGATGTGAAGTAAGCGGTCACCTTCGGACAGGATCGCAGCTTTGCTCGGATCGCGCGGGGTGAGGCGGTTGAGAACATCCATGCCCTGGAGCACGTGACCAAAGATGGTAAAGCGATCGTTGAAGGACGGTTGCGGCGAAAGGGTGATGAAGAATTGGCTGCCGTTGGTATCGGGGCCGTGATTGGCCATGGCCACCACGCCGGGTTTATCAAAGCGCAGCAGGGGATGGAATTCATCGCGGAACAGGTAGCCTGGTCCACCGACGCCGGTGCCGCTCGGATCGCCGGTTTGAACAAGGTAGCCGGGGATCACGCGGTGAAAGGTCACGCCGTCGTACCATCCCCGTTGGGCGAGGAAGACGAAGGAGTTCACGGTCAGTGGGGTTTTATCGGCGTAGAGTTCAATCACTACTTCGCCTTTTTCGGTTTGCAATGTGGCCAGGTAGCGCTTGCCGGCCTGGACGACCAGGGGCGGACAGGAGGAGAATTGGCGCTTGCCCAAGGCCAGCAGTCGGACGATCTGATCGAAGGCGTTGTAGTCGCGAGGGCCGTAGTAGATCTCGCCATTGATCAACACCAGAGGCAGGACGGGAATGCCCGCTGCGCGCGCTTCGGCTTCGGCGTTTTGGACTTTGGCCAGCAGGTCGGGGTCGTGGAGGTCGGCTTCGAAGCGGGCCAGGTCGAGGCCGAGGGGTTCTGCTTGGCGCAGCAGCCAGGGAGTGAACGCTTCGGGGCTCAGGCCGGCCCATTCTAGTTGTCGCAGGAGGAGCAGATCATGCATCTCCCAGAAGCGCCCTTGTCGGCCGGCAGCTTCGGCTGCCTGGGCAGCCAGGTAGGTTTTGTCGTAGCGGTCGGGTTGGGGGTAGTGACGGTAGACCAGGCGCACCTGGTGGGGATGGGCTTTGAGCAGGGAGAGGAGCAGCCGGTGGTTGCATTCCGCGCACTGGAAGTCGTTGTAGATGATGATGGTCGCAGCGGCATCATCTGGGCCTCGGACCCAGTCGTTGGGGCCGACCGCCGGGAAGAGGGAGCTTTGTCCGGGCAGGGGGGTGGGAGGCAGGGGAAGCGGGCGACAGACGGGCGGGGTGGGTGAGGGAGAGGAGCGAGGGATGGCCGGGGTTGTGGAAGAAGCTGGGGCATTGGGCGCCGCACAGGCTATCAGCAAGGTCGATCCGAGGAGAAGCCACAGGGCGCGGTGGAAGTGCATGGGGTTCATGGAGCGGTTGGGGATTGGCCAATGGCTTGGAGCAAGTCGTCGAAAGAGTCCATCCAGGCGATGGTGTAGAGGAATTCGGCCAGGGAACGGCTCTGGGCGCGCAGGGCGCGCACGGCCGGCCCCACCGGGTCTTCACCCGCCGGGCCGCCGGGTTCATCGGCATAGGCGCCGTAGAAGGCGAAGTAGGCTTGGTTGAGCTTGCGGATCGGGTAGCCGTTGTCCCAGAAGAATCGGCGGCGGGCTTCCATGTAGGCCTCGGCTTCTTCGATTTTGCCGGCCGCCAGCAGCTCGTCCACGTGCAGACGGGTTTTGTACATCTCGGCCCGGAAGTCGAAGGTGGAGGGATGGTCGCTCAGGGTGGGCCATGGGCCGGCGAGCAGGAGCGTCCCTGCTCTTCGGGAGGCGGTTGGGGCGAGGGAGGGGATCGGGGTCGGCGCGGCCGGCTCGAGGTCGGGCAGGGAAGCGGTGAGGAAGGGGTAGAAGCGCGCTAGGACCACGGGGGCCAGTTCGTTTTCGACAAGGGAGGCGGCGGTCTCGTTCATGGTTCGCAGTTCGGGGGTTCGATCGTAGTTCAGGCCCAGGGGGCGAAGGGTCAAGAAGTTGTGCACCCATTCGTGAATGATGGTGCCGATTTGCCAGGAGAAGAGGTGGGTGCGCATGACCATGGTAGGGTAGACGCCGACGCCTCCCACCGGCACAACCAAGGTGGAGAGGTTGGTGGCTTGAGCGACTTGATCTTCGATGCGGATTTGTTCTTCGAGCGGTAGGTTGGGGTCTAGGGAGACGGCGGTGATTTGTTCGATTTTGTGGCGCGAGGAGAGCACCAGGTTGAGCGGGGTAGGCGAGACGCGGTAGAGCACCGGTGGGATGGGTTGGCCGCCTAGGGCGAGGCCGGCTTCGACCAGGATGTGACTCACCTGGGCCTGGATGATGGCTTCGGCGATGGGGGCGAGTTGGGAGTAGCGGGTGTTGAGGCGGTGGAGTTCGGCGCGCAGGGGTTCGGAGGCCGCTTGTTTATCGAGAAGGGCGGGGTCGGCGAAGAGGCGTGCAAGTTCTTGTTCGGCGTGTAGGATGGCTTTGGCCAGGCGAACGGTCTCCATGACGATATGAATCTGGTCGCTGCGGTGCAGGTAGCCGGGCAGGCCAAGGGAGGCTTGCTGGAGTTTGAGCCAGCCGGCTCGGAGCATCCAGAGGTCGTATTGGAATTCGTGGGGTCGGGTGATGGCATGCACACGGCCAAAGGCGTCTTCGATGCGCGGGGACGATCCATCCAGAAGTAAGATATAAAGTAATAAGAGAAGGAAGATCAGGCGATTGGAGATGGACAAGCGTTCTAACATGGAGATGATTATACCTGTAGAAAATAAACGAGAGGCGTGAAAAAAACCGCCTCTCGAAGGATTCAGGATAGGTGGGAGGATAGGTTAGTTTTTGCTGCGCAGGTATTGGTCGATCGCCAGGGCGGCGCGGCGGCCAGCGGCCATGGCGGTGACAACCAGGTCGGGGCCGGTGACGCAGTCGCCGCCGGCAAAGACGCCTGGGCGCGAGGTGGCGCCGGTGCGTTTGTCTGTGACGGTGATCAGGCCCCAGTCGTGGGTTTCGAGGCCGGGCGTGGTCTCGCCCAGGATGGGGTCGGGCCAGTAGCCGAGGGCCAGGACGGCGGTGTCGCAAGCGATGCTGAAGTTGGAGCCTTCGATGGGCACAGGTTTGCGACGGCCTTTGGCATCGGGTTCGCCGAGGCGCATTTCAATGCATTCTACGGCGGCCAGGCGCCCATCTTCGCCGGCAATGAACTTGATGGGTTGGGTGAGGAAGCGGAATTTGGCGCCTTCTTGGCGGGCCAGTTCGCGATCTTTCTCGCCGCCGGGCATTTCTTTCTCGGTGCGGCGGTAGAGGCAGGTGACTTCTTCGGCGCCCAGGCGCAGGGCGGTGCGCAGGCAGTCGGAGGCGGTGTCGCCGCCGCCGATCACGACTACACGTTTGCCGATCTGCAGCGGGCCGCACAGGTTGGGCGGGAGCAGGTCGGGATCGACGTTGGCCCGGATGAGGAACTCGGTGGCTTGGTAGACGCCGGGCAGATCAACGCCGGGGGTGTTTTCCATTTTGGCGTCCACTGCGGCGCCAACGCCGATGAAGACGGCGTCGAAGCCCTCAGCAAATAGGTCGTCGATGGTCTTGTCTTTGCCGATGTAGGTGTTGGGGACGAATTTGACGCCGGCCCGCTCGAATTCTTCCCACTTTTCCCACCAGACGTTCTTGGGGAGTTTGAAGTTGGGGATGCCGTAGACCAGCAAGCCGCCCGGAGCTGGTTTAGCATCGAAGATGGTGACGTCGTGGCCGCGGCGCACCAGTTGTTCAGCGCATCCTAGGCTGGCGGAGCCGGCGCCGATGATGGCCACTTTCTTGCCCGTAGGAGCGCCGACGGGGATGACGTAGCCGTAGTGCCGGCGCTGGTAGTCTACGACGAAGGCTTCTAGCGCTCCGCACAGAACCGGCGTGTTGTGTTTGTTAAGGGTGCACGACCCTTGGCAGAGCTGTTCGTGGGGGCAAACCCGACCACAGATCTCGGGGAGGGAGCTGGTTTGATGGTAAAGGTTTGCGGCTTCTACAAAGAGGCCCTGTTCGATCAACCACATGGCTGATGGGATGTCGTTGTGCACAGGACAGGCGAGCATGCAAGGCGCCGGATCGGGGCAGTGAATGCATCGAGAGGCTTCGAACATGGCGCGCTCAGCGTCGAATTCAATGACCACATCTTCGAAATCGCGGGTGCGCTCTTGAGGTGGACGCAGATCGAGGTCGTGGAACGGGGAGTTGACTCGAGCTTTGCGGTCAATCGCCAAGAAGTCGCTGGGGATGGTTTGCATCGCACTACCTCAACTAAAGATGTTTCGCACAGGACGAGATGGAGGACGAATCATCCTATCAAACACTACCGAAGAGGGTTATCGAGAGGAAGGCGAAAATGTCATCAAAGCGCCGGATGAACATCATCTGCCAAGGGGGATGTTTTTCAGGCGAGCAGCTATGATGAGTCGGATGTTTGCTGTGACTTTTTAGAGCAAGTTGCTCAGGGCGGAGAAGGGAGAATCATCCACGCCTGGGCGATGTCCGCAGTTGCCGAGGTTGAGGTCCTGTCCGCAAACTGGGCACAGGCCTTTGCAGTCGGGTTGACAGATCGGGCTGATGGGGATTTCGAGCAAGGCGTAGTCGCGGATCAAGGGAGCCAGGTCGATCCGTGCATCTTCAGGGACGAGCAGGCCCGAATCGGTCACCGAATTGGCGTTGAAGGCGTAGAGCTCGGTCATCTTCCATTCAACGTGCTGTTGAAATTCGCGTAGGCAACGCACGCATTGGGTGGTGATTTTGCCGACGAAATGTCCGGTGACCAGCAATCCCTGTGGAGTGCGACCGACGGTGGCGCTGCCATGGAAGTCGAAGATTTCGAGGTCGTCTTCAACCAGGACTTGGTCGAAGTCGAAGGGGAATTCGTTGCTAAAGCCGACTTCGTTGCTCACGATGAAGCCGACGTTTAGCCGGAAGGGATGGCGAGGATATTTCATGGTTCTATATTCTTCGATCAACGACGTAGCGGGCCAAGCTTTCGAGGGCGCGCCGGCTCTCGCTATCGGCAAAGAGTTGAAGTTGGTCGATAGCCTGTTCCACGTGGTCTTCAGCTTCACGCAAGGTTTTGGGGATGGACTCGCTAGTGCGGATGGCCTGGATCAGGCGCTGCATGCGCTCTTGGTCTCCCCAGCCACCGGCAGCTAGCAGACGCACATCGGGGTGGTTGGGGTTGGCCTCGGCGAAGTAGAGGGCGGGGAGGGTCACCAGGCCTTGCAGCAAATCGGAACCGAGGGGTTTGCCTACCGATGTCGGGTCGCCGACGAAATCTAAGACGTCGTCCACGATCTGGAAGGCAATGCCCAGCTCGTAGCCGAATCGGCTGCAGGCTTCGACCACCTTCGAGTCATCGCCACTAGCGCTGATCATGGCCGCCGCCTGAGCCGACATTTCAAAGAGGGAGGCGGTTTTGGCGTAGATGCGCTGATAGTAGTTGTCGCGACTGATCAGGCCGCGGGCCGAGAAGAGCTGCGTGAGTTCGCCGTTGACGATGATGGCCAAGGTCTGGGCGAAGAGCTGCATGATGGCTAGGTGTCCGACCTCGGCCGCCAGGTTGGCAGCGCGGGCGAAGAGGAAATCGCCGGTGAGCACGGTGGCGGCCGGTGACCAGCGGGCGTTCAGGGTTTGAACACCGCGCCGGAACAAGGCTCCATCGATCAGGTCGTCGTGGACCAGGGTGGCGGTGTGGAGCATTTCCACGGCGGCGCCTAGGTTGAGCAACCGCTCCGGCTGGGCGCCCAACATGTTGCCGATCAGCAGGACGACGGTGGGACGGATGCGTTTTCCGCCGGACGAGATCAGGTATTCGAGCGCATGGCGCAGATCCGGATGACAAGCTGTACATTGGGCGCGCATGCGCTCTTCTATTTGCAGGATCTGTTCGTGGATGGAGGTCAAGAATGTCGTGTTCAAGTCTCACCATAAAAAGAGGCGAACAGCGTTTTGGGTGGTCTGCGCAGCGACTTCTTCGATGCTATGGGATGTTGCTTCTGCAATTTTATCAGCAATTTTATGAACAAAGACAGGTTCGTTGCGTTTGCCGCGATAGGGCGCCGGCGCCAGGAAGGGGGCGTCGGTTTCGAGCAGGAGCTGGGTGAGGGGCAGGTGGCGGGCCAGGTGGCGTTTCTCTTCGGCGTTCTTGTAGGTGACCGGGCCGGCGATGCCAATGTAGAAGCGGCGGGCCAGGAAGGGTTGGGCAAGATCGGCGGTGCCTGGAAAGGAGTGTAATACTCCAGGCCGGCCCGCCAAGGGATGGCCGGCGGCCAGCAAGTGGTCGTGCCAGTCGGTGAGCAGGGCGAGCAGATCGGCAAGGGCCTGGCCTTGGGGCTGATCGCCCTCGTCACGCAGGTGGATGACCACGGGCTTGCCCAGGTGTTCGGCCAAGTCCAAGTGCCGGCGCAGGATTTCGTGTTGGCGGGCGCGCTGCTCAGGGTCTTTCACCCAGTAGTAATCCAGCCCGATCTCGCCGATGGCCACCACTTTGGGATGTTCGGCTAGGTGAGTTAGGCGCTCAAAATCTCGCTCGCAGAAGGCCTGCAGCTCAGCAGGGTGAAAGCCCACGGCGGCAAAGAGAAACGGATCGGCCTCGGCCAGCTGGATGGCCGTTTGGCTTGTCGCCAAGTCGAGGCCGGGCAAGAGGATGCGTTTTACCCCAGCTTCTCGAGCGCGAGCAAGGACGGTCGGTCGGTCGGTGTCGAATGGAGACAGGTAGAGATGGCAGTGGGTATCGGTGAGCTCGATCATCAGAGCAGGCGGTCGCCTCCTTCGGTGGAGTCAATTCGATAGTGACAGCCGCGGCTTTGACGGTTGTGTCGGGCCGCCTGAGCGATGATCAAGGCTGCTTCCACCGCATTGCGCAGGCCGATCAAGCCATCGCTCAGCTTGGTAGAGCGGTAGAAGGTCTCCACTTCGTTTTGCAAGTGACGCAGCTCGCGGATGGCCCGCGAGAGCCGGTCGCCGCTGCGCACCAGGCCGACGTAGTGCCACATGATGTTCTGGATGGTCTGCATATCGCCTTGGATCAAGGCCGGGTCATGATCTTCGATCAGGCCGCTTTCGTCCCAGGCAGGCACGTTGCGCGGGGAGGGCGGTTGCGAATCCTGTTTGGCGATGTCCACAGCAGCGCGGTAGCCCCACACCAGGCCTTCAAGCAGGGAGGTGGAGGCCAGGCGGTTGGCGCCGTGAACGCCTGTGCAAGCCGCTTCGCCCACGGCGTAGAGGTTGGCGATGTTGGTCCGTCCCCACTCGTCCACCATCACGCCGCCGCAAAAGTAATGGGCGGCCGGCACCACTGGGATGGGTTCGCAGGTGATGTCGATGCCGGCCTTCAAGCAGGTGGCGTAGATGTTGGGGAAGCGTTCGCGGATGGCATCGGGATGCATGTGGGAGGCGATGTCGAGCAGGACGTGGGTGTAGTTGTGCTCGGTCATCTCTTGATGGATGGCCCGGGCTACCACATCGCGCGGGGCCAGGTCTTTCCAGCGGGGGTCGTATTTTTCCATGAAAGGCCGGCCATCGGGGGTAAGCAACACGCCTCCTTCGCCCCGCACAGCCTCGCTGATCAGGAATCCTTCTGCGCCGGGCACAGCCAAGGCGGTGGGATGAAACTGAACGTATTCGGCATTGATGATGCGCGCTCCGGCGCGGTGAGCCATGGCCAAGCCATCGCCGCGAGCGCCGGAGGGATTGGTGGTGTTGCGATAGAGCCGGCCGATGCCGCCGGTGGCGAGGACGGTGATGCCGGCCAGGGTGCGGTGAACGGCGCGCCCGTTGCGGTCGAAGACGTAGGCCCCGTAGCAGGTGATGGGTTTGTACGTGTCGAGCGGGTCCCGCGAGTGATGGGGATAGGTGATCAGGTCCACTGCTGTAGCGTTGGTGAACCACTGAATGTTGGGCCGGGAATGCAACAGCTCGATCAGGTGTCGGACAATGGCGGCGCCGGTTCGATCGCCGACGTGCAAGATGCGTCGCCGAGAATGGGCCGCCTCTTGGCCCCAAGCCAGGCTGCCGTCGGGGTTGCGATCGAAGGGGACGCCGGCCATCTCGATCAGGATTTTCTGCAGGAGGGGAGGGCCTTCTTCGGCCAGGATGCGCGCCGCTTTGGGGAGCGAAGCGCCGGCGCCGGCCTCCAAGATGTCTTTCACTAACAGATCGGGGCTATCATCTGGGCCGCGGCCAATGATGCCTCCCTGAGCGTAGGCGGTGTTGGACTCGGTCGGCTCGGGTTCACGGGTGATGATGGTGATGTGGCGTTTGGGATCCTCAGATAACTTGAGCGCTGCGGTAGCTCCTGCAATTCCGCATCCGATGATGAGAACGTCGGTCTGGATCATAGGTCCTCGATGAGAGAGCGCATAGGCAGGTTGGCGGCCGCAATCGTCACCGTCGAAGAAGTAGGATGATCATCGAGATGCCGATCGGTCGCTCTGCACAGCTCCTGTCAATGGGCGTGCCTGCTAAATTACCCGATCTCGATCATGCGCTGCACGGCGCGCGCAGCGCGTTGGCGGATGTCTTCGGGCACCTCAATCACGTAGCGATTGTATTTCAGGGCGGCCAGCGTGTCCTCCATGGTGATGGTATTCATGTGTGGACAACGCACCATGCACAGGCGGAGCATCTCCTTATCTGGGTTGGCAGCAGCGATGTTATCGCCCATGGCACACTCGGTGAGCAGCAGGTAGCGCTTGGCCAGGGATTCGCGAACGTAGCGGATCATGGCGTTGGTGCTACCGGAAAAATCGGCGGCGGCGACCACCTCGGGGCTACATTCGGGATGGGCCAACACGGTCACATCGGGAAACTGGGCGCGCACAGCCTGAATGTCTTGTACGGTGAACTTCTCGTGCACCTCGCAGCGCCCATGCCAGCCGATCAGGGAGCCGGCAACGGCTGCGGGGTCGTAGGGAGCCGTCTGGATCTGGTTTCCCTTGAAGGTGATCACCTGATCCTTGGTCGGGAAGAGGATGCGCTTGCCGGTCTCGCGGGCGACGTTCTTGGCTAGGTATTCATCGGGGAGAAAGATCACGGTGTCGCTGCCCAGGGATTCGATCACTGCTTTGGCGTTGGAGGAGGTGCAGCAGATGTCGCTCTCGGCTTTGACATCGGCATAGGTGTTGACGTAGGTCACCACCGGGACGCCTGGGAAGCGGGCGCGCAGGGCGCGCACATCCTGAGCAGTGATAGAGGCCGCTAGGGAGCAGCCGGCCTTTTCTGAGGGCAGGAGCACGGTTTTGGTGGGGTTGAGGATTTTGGCGGTCTCAGCCATGAACCGCACGCCGCAGAAGACGATCACATCTTTGTTGGTCTGGGCGGCCTTGCGGCTCAATTCGAGGGAGTCGCCGGTGAAGTCGGGAATGGAGTAGAACAGGGCCGGCTCCATGTAGTTGTGGCCCAGGATGACCGCGTTTCGCTCTTCTTTCAAAGCGTTGATCTCCACGGCCAGCTCGGCTTTGTAGCGCAGTTCTACATCGGGCACGATGTTCTCTAATTTGGCCCGCAGTGTGTCGTACATCGCTTGAACTTTCGGATCCATAGATTGCCTCTCAAAAGGTTCAGTAAGAAAATGCTTCTGGAAGATCATCCAGAAGGAGATAAGTATTCAAAGCTCAGGTCGAAGACTTTGGCAGAATGGGTAAGGGCGCCCACAGAGATAAAGTCTACGCCGGTTTCAGCCACGGCGCGGACATTTTCGAGGGTGATGTTGCCAGAGGCTTCCAGTTGGGCGCGGCCGTTGACCAAGCGTACTGCTTCGGCCAGCATTTCAACCGACATGTTGTCGAGCAAGATTCTTTCGACGCCTAGCGAGAGCGCCGTTCGGACCTCGTCCAAGGTGCGGGCTTCTACTTCGATGAGCAGGCCGCTTTGGGCGGCGCGCGCCCGCCGCACGGCCTCTTCTAAGCCGCCGGCAAAGTCGATGTGATTGTCTTTGATCAGGATCATGTCGTATAATCCCATGCGGTGATTGCGTCCGCCGCCGAGTTGAACGGCCCATTTGTCCAAGCGGCGCAGGCCGGGGGCGGTTTTGCGGGTGTCGAGGATCACGGCGCAGGTGCCGGCCACGGCTTCTACGAAGCGGCGGGTCAAGGTGGCGATGCCCGACATGCGGCCCAGGAAGTTCAGAGCGGTTCGTTCGGCGGTGAGCAGGCTACGAGCGCGGCCCGAGATCAGGGCCACCGCCTCACCGTAGGACACGCGTGAACCGTCGGCCCGCTGCAGGTGGATGTTTACCTGCGGGTCAATTAGATGATAGGTGGCGCGGACCACCTCCAGGCCGGCAATCACCCCCTCTTGCTTGGCGATAATCTGGCCCTGCATGGTCGCTTCGGGGGGCACGATGCTGTTGGTGGTTACATCTCCAGGGCCGATGTCTTCTTCAAGAGCGTTTCGGATGACAGCCAGAATTTCGGCAGATACGATGGTCATGTTGGATGGGTAAATGAGCCGGATATCATATCGAAGCCTCTCCATTCTATGCTAAAATAGAAAATAATGGTAGGATCATTGATTGACTTCTATCCCTATCCTGCTGCGGTTTGCGGAGGTTTTCTCCTAGGGAGTTTCCGATGATCGAGGTTGTGATTGATAGTGTGCGCGTCAATTTGATGACGCCTCAGCGTCTGATCGTGTTGCGCGAGGTGAACGGCAATCGCTACCTGCCCATCTGGGTAGGACCCTTCGAGGCTGAGGCCATCACGGTGGGGTTGCAAGAAGTTGCGATGATGCGCCCACTCACCCACGATTTGATTGGCCATATCCTGGCTGCCTTCCAGGCGCGCTTGGTGCGGGTGGAGATCGTCTCGCTGCGCGAGGACGTGTTCTATGGCAACATCGTGCTCAACCAGAACGGCAAGGAAATTGAGATCGACTCGCGCCCGTCCGATGCGATCGCTCTGGCGGTGCGCGCTCGGGTGCCGATCTACGTGCATCCGGCGGTGATGTCGGCGGCTAGCATCACGCCCGAGAAGGATATTCGCGAGCGACCCTCGGCCTTAATTTCCGACGAGCGTTCCTCTCCTCCTGCGCCGCAGATGGACGAGGCAAGCGATCGCCTGGACGTATTCAAAGACTTCCTCAGCAAACTCGATCTAGATTTAGACAACCCCGACTCCCCGCCTCCTTCTGACCAACCGAACTGATCGCGTCACCTATGAGCGGACCTCCTCCCCCTGAGGAACGCCTCTCCTCCTCCGCCCCGACTGTGCCACACAACCGAGAGGCCGAAGAGGCCGTTGTTGGGGCGGTGTTGATTAACCCAGAGGTGTACTATGACATTGCGCAGTTCCTCTCTGCAGAGGATTTCTATATCCATCGCCTGCGCTGGGTCTGGGAGGCGTTCACGCGCCTGCACGAGGCGCGCCGACCGATCGACCTCTTGACGGTAACCGACGAGCTGGAACGGGCTGGCCAGCTGGACGAGATCGGTGGGCCGGCCTTTTTAACCGCGTTGATCAACCGCGTACCCACCTCGCTGAACGCCGAGCACTATGCTCGGATTGTCGAGGAGCACTCGGTGCGACGCAAGATGATCGCTGCCGCCAACCGCATCGCCTCGTTGGCCTATCAGACCGAGGCCAGCCTGGACGAGGTGATCGGGGAATCGGAAAAGGCGGTGTTTCAGGTCAGCGAGCGGCGCTTGCGCCATGAGTTGCAGCCGATCCGTCAGGTGCTCTCAGAGTACTACGATCGGATCGATGAGCTCTCGCGGCGGCCTGAGGAATTCCATGGTGTGCCAACCGGTTTTATTGACTTGGATCGTCTGCTGAGCGGCATGCAGCCTTCGGATCTGTTGATCATCGCCGGCCGGCCCGGGCAGGGCAAAACCGGTTTCTTGCTCTCGGTGGTCAAGAACGCAGCACTCACCCATAAAAAGCGCGTGGCGATTTTCTCGCTGGAGATGTCCAACGAGCAGGTGGTCCAGCGCTTGATCGCCCAAGAGACCGGCATTGACTCACAACGTCTGCGTACAGGCAAGCTGGGCCAGGAGGAATGGCCGCTGTTCACCCATGCTATCGAAGTGTTCTCGGAGGCTCGAATCTTTTTGGACGACACGCCGGCCATTACGCCCTTGCAACTGCGCACCAAGTGCCGTCGGTTGCACATGGAGTTTGGGCTCGATCTGATCATCCTGGACTATATTCAATTGATGGGCGGCGATCAGCGCATGGAGAACCGCGTGCAGGAGGTGTCGTATATTTCGCGCAATTTGAAGATTCTGGCGCGTGAGTTGAACGTGCCTGTGCTGGCGGCAGCCCAGTTGAGCCGAGCGGTGGAGCAGCGCACTGATAAACGGCCGATGCTTTCAGATTTGCGCGAAAGCGGCAGCCTGGAACAGGACGCCGATGTGGTGATGTTCATCTATCGCCCCGATCAGTACGAAAAGGATTCGCCGAAGCAGAACATCGCCGAGATCATTGTCGCTAAGCACCGCAATGGACCGGTGGGCAGCGTGGAGTTGATCTTCCGCAGCGCGCTAGCGAAGTTCGAGAATGCAGCAACCAAGTATGTGAGTTTTTAGTTTGGAGTTTTGAGGAGGAGAGCTCTTCTCTCGGGTGACTCGATGGGCAAGGAGGCAGGAACAGGGTTTAGCGGCTTTTCGGTGCACGAGACGTTTACCCGCGTGCCAGATTCGTTCTTCCGCAAGTTGTTGGCTCAGATCGACGATCTGGATGAGTTGCGGGCGACGTTGTATGCCTTTTGGTGGGTGGAGCATGTGGAGGGGCCGGCCCACGGCCTGCGGCGCGAGGCGTTCGGCGCGTTTGCAGCGGGCGTGGAGAAGGCCGTGGCGCGGGGAAGCCTGTTGCGGGTTCAGACCGAGGCGGGGGAGTGGTTTTTCCTCAATTCGCCGCGCGGCCGCGCCGCCGTGGAGGCGATCCGCAGCGGGAAGTTGGATCCCTCCCGTCTCGGTTCCACTCCTCCGGTGGAACGCTCGAATGTGTTCATCTTGTACGAGCAACATATCGGGCCGCTCACACCGCTGATGGCCGACCGCTTGCGCGACGCCGAACAGGAGTATCCGGCCGCCTGGTTTGAAGAGGCCTTCGCCCTGGCCGCGGAGCGCAATGTGCGCAATTGGAGGTACGTGGAAGCGATTTTGAGACGTTGGAAGGAACAAGGCAAAGATGGAGAAGTTCGAAAAGGCGCTGGCAAGGTTGTCCGACGGTACGTCGAAGATGAATTCGCCGAGTATTTCCCCGATGAAGACCACTCTGGGTGATCCGAATTGCCCTCATTGCCACGGCGCAGGCTATGTGCGCTACGAGGTACCCCTGGGGGACCCACGCTTCGGGCGCTTGGAGCCGTGTGTCTGTCGGGCAGCCGAGATCGCCTCGGCCGCGCGCCAACGGCTGTTTGCCCTGAGCCGCTTGGACCGTTTGAGCCATTTGACCTTTGAAAATTTCGATGTGCGGGGTAATCCGCAGGCCAAGTTTATGACGCTTCAGGATATGCAAAGTCTGCAGGCGGCTAAGGAAATTGCCGAGCGGTTTGCCCAAGCTCCTCAGGGATGGTTATTGATCGAGGGGGGCTATGGCTGTGGTAAGACACATTTGGCGGCGGCTATTGCCAATTTTGCCGTGTCTCAAGGGATGCCGACCTTATTCATCACTGTCCCCGATTTGTTGGATATGCTGCGCTTTGCTTATCATGACCCGGAGACCACCTTTGAGGAGCGCTTTGAGGAGGTGCGCAATGCGTTGCTATTGGTGTTGGACGACTTTGGGACGCAGAATGCCACTGCTTGGGCGCAGGAGAAGTTGTTCCAGATCATGAATTATCGGTATATCAATAAGCTGCCTACGGTGGTCACCACCAATTTGATGTTGGATGAGATCGAGAGTCGCATCCGTTCGCGCTTGCAGGATGAGTCGTTTGTGATCCACGTTCACATCACCGCCCCAGATTATCGCCGTCCGACTGAGACGAGTAACCCTGGCATCTCGATGCTCTCGTTGCCTGAAATCAAGGCGATGACGTTTCGCACGTTTGAGACGCGCGAGGATGAGATCGGGCAGGAGGTGGTGACCACGGTCACGGTGGAGCGGGAGGATCGCTTTGGGAACAAGATCAAGAGCAAGGAGATCTCGCGGATCAAGGTGACCGAGGAGGATGTGAAGAGCCTGCAACGGGCGGTGCAGGCAGCGGTGGCCTTTGCCGAAGAGCCGCAGGGTTGGTTGGTGTTGTTGGGCGGGTTGTATTGCGGTAAGACGCATCTGGCGGCGGCCATCGGAAATTATCGGATCGATCTGGGCGGACAGGCGATTTTGGTGGAGGTCTCTGACCTGCTGGATTATTTGCGCCAGACGTTTCGGCCGGCCTCCGACGTTTCGTTTGACCGCCGCTTTCATGAGATTCGCACGACGCCTCTGTTGATCTTAGACGATCTGAAGGAGAGCGGCGCTAGTTCGGTGTGGGCGGAGGATAAGCTATATCAGATTTTGAATTATCGGTATTATGCTAACCTGCCCACGGTGATCACGTCCACCCTGCGGCCAGAGGAGTTCGCCGTGAATTATCCTAGCTTGTGGAATAAGATCTTGGACGCTGCGAAGAGCCAGGTGTGCGTGATCGATATGCCGCCCTATCGGCGAGTGAAGAAGGGGAAGCGAAAGAGGAAGAGCATCGAGTAGTTTGCTCGATGGCATAGGGCCGGTGAGCGTTGGAAGTTGACGGATGAGCTTGGCCGGCGATGAGGTTATTTTTCGCGCCGGCCCTTGAGGACGAAGCGAATGGGGGTGCCGAGGAAGCTGTATTCTTGACGGAAGCAGTTTTCCAAGTAACGGCGGTAGGAGAAGTGAGCCAGTTTGGGGTCGTTGACGTAGAGCAGGAAGGTGGGGGGATCGGTGCGTACTTGGGTGCCGTAGTAGATTTTTAGGGCGCGGCCGGCGCGGGCCGGCGCCGGGTATTCGTCTTGGGCTTTTTGGAGGATCTGGTTGACCTGAGAGGTGGTCAGACGCACTAGACGTTCTTCTTGGACGCGCAAGGCGAGCGGTAAGATTTGATCCACGCGCTGGCCGGTTTTGGCTGAGATGAACAGAATGGGGACGTAGTCCATGAAGTTCAGCTCCTGACGGATCTGGGCAGTGTATTGGCTCATGGTGTGCGCGTCTTTTTGGAGAGCATCCCATTTGTTCACCAGGACAATCACGCTTTTCCAGGCGTCGAGCACGAAGCCGGCGATATGCGCGTCTTGGGCGCTTAGGCCGGCCACGGCGTCGATCACCAATAGGACGACGTCGGCGCGCTCGATGGCTTTGAAAGCGCGCAGGACGGAGTAACGCTCTACGCCCGGCTCAATGCGCCCTCGGCGGCGGATGCCGGCGGTGTCGATCAAGGTGATCGGCACGCCGTTGTATTCGATGTAGGTATCAATGGCATCTCGGGTGGTGCCGGGGATGGGGCTGACGATGACCCGTTCTTCGCCCACTAGGCGGTTGAGCAGCGACGATTTGCCAGCGTTAGGTTTGCCCACAATGGCGATCTTGACCGAGGTGTCCTCTTCTTCTTCAGGCAAGGCAGGAGGGAAGGAAGCTACCAGATCGTCGAGCAGGTCGCCGGTGTTGATGCCGTGCAAAGCCGAGATGGCATAGGGTTCGCCCAGGCCAAGTTCGTAGAATTGGAAGGCAGTTTGGCGTCGTTCCTCGGTTTCGCATTTGTTCACCACCAGGAAGATCGGCGGACGGAAGATGTCTCCTACTTTTTTCTGCATGCGTCGCAGGAGGTTGGCCACTTCGCGATCGGGGTCAGTGACTCCCTCGCTGCCGTCTACCAAGAAGAGGATGACATCGGCCTCTTCGACGGCCATCAGCGCCTGACGGCGGATCTCTTGGATGAATTCGGCGGAGCCGATGGAAAGAGGGGCCTTTCCACCATGGGTAGGATCAATTCCGCCGGTGTCCACGACGAAGAAGGGGCGACCGTTCCATTCTGCTTCGGCCGCCAGCCGATCGCGGGTGGTGCCCGGCGTATCATCCACGATGGCCAGGCGTTCGCCAATCAAGCGGTTGAACAAGGTGCTTTTGCCGACGTTGGGCCGGCCCACTAAGGCGACCACAGGTTTCATGGGGACTCTCTGGTTGGTGTTGGGTCTTAGGGAACAGGTGTGGCGGTCGGGGTCGGTGTGGGAGCGATGGCGATCACGACTTCAACAGCGTTGGGTAGGACAGATTCTGCCACAATATTGGCCACCAGCAGCTCGACTTGGGGTTTGAGTTGGTAGACGCCCGGCCCGAGATCGGCGACATCTACGATCACGCGAATGTCTTGAAGCAGCAAGGTGTCGAGCATCGGCGCCGGCCCGGAGAGGATCACATCTACCTCCAACGGGAGGACTTGGACGACCAGGCCTTCCCCCAAGCCGACCACTTGAATGGGGATCTTGGAGAGAGTCAGGTTGCTTTGGATGGGCGAGATGCCCACATTTACCTGTACGGTCTGTTCTCCCACCACTGAGATGCCAGGCGGCAGGTTGAGCGCCAAGCGGGTCGAGATGTCGTCGCTAGCTCCGCTCAGGTCTAGGGGGTAAGTCTCCACCACGCCGCGCAGAGCGTTGACCAGTTCGGGGTTTGAGGAGTAGACGGTGACGATGGGAGGAAAGACGGAGAGGTCGGTGAGCAGGTAGCCGCTGGCGACCTTGCCTTTTACAACCACTTTGACGGCCACATCACGGTAGCCGCCCTGTTGTTTGACCGGGATTTCCACCAGGACGGTGCTCGGATGGACGCTCAAGCCAGTGACCACTTGATTGTTAGATGTGTACAGTTGTATGTCCAAGGCTTGTTTGATGCTCTCGCGCGTGCCGTTTAGGTTGATCGTCGCTCGCACTCGGGCGACTTGATCGACCAGCGACTGTGCGCCTGAGACCAGCACTGCGGTTGGGGTGAAGAGCGGATCGCCGGCCTGGTAGCCGATGGCCGGCTGGCCGTTCAGGGTGATGGAGATGGGAAAGATGCGGCTGCTCAGCGGTTCCAGAGTGAACGCCAAGTCGGCCGGCGAGGTGATCACCACTCGCGCCGGTTGCTCGGCCACCTGAACCTGAATCTTGACCAGGTGCTCCCCTGGACCCAACCCAGAAAGATCTACGACGGCGCGGATGGGTTTTTCCTGGGCTTCGAGGCGGGTCCACACCGAACGCGGGGCGCGCAGGGTGACTTCTACCTGGCTGGGTAGTTCGCCGATAATCACTAGGGACGGGTCTTGCCCGACGATTTCGAGGGGGATGGGAGAGGGAAATAAGCGTTGTTCATCGGGATCGGTGGAAGTGACAGCAGCAATCCAAACCGCCAGAGAGAGCAGCGATGACCAGAATAGGGTCTGGAGATTTTGGCGCAGCCAAGCCATTTATCGCTTCTCCTTCGATTTGGTTCTAGAGAGGAACAACCGTGACCATAGACCGGTGGAGGAAGGTTGCAACGGCCGGAAGAAGGCGTTGAGAATGTTTTCCAAACGTTCTGCATCCAGGCGGCGAATCATGCGACCGCTATGAGCGACCGAGATCAAACCGGTTTCTTCTGAGATGACCACGGCAACTGCATCGGTCACTTCGGTGATGCCCATGGCAGCGCGATGGCGAAGTCCCATTTGACGCTCTGGAGAGCGGTTCAGGATGCCGCTCGACGAAAGGGGCATCACACAGGCAGCGGCGACGATCCGTCCCTGGGCGATGACTACTGCACCGTCGTGGAGGGGGGTGTTGGGGTAAAAGATCTGCAAGAGGAGTTCGGGCGTAACAGCAGCATCCATGCGCACGCCAGTTTCGATGTAAGCTTCCAGGCTTTCCAGGCGTTGCAGGACGATCAGGGCGCCATGTTGACGGGCCGAGAGGCGAGCGGCGGCGCTCACCACGGCTTGGATCATGCGATCCATCTGGCCCTTGGTGAGTTCGCTGGTAGTGGGCATGAAGACGCCGGCCCGCCCCAAACGCTCGAGGGCGCGGCGAAGCTCGGGGGCAAAGATCACTGGAATGGCCAGCAACAGGGCCGGCAAAGTATTCCGCAACAACCAGGAGAATGCAGGCAGCGAAACCAAGCTGGTCAAAAGGGCCAGCGCTACAAATAGGAAGATCAGCCCTCGCAAGAGCGACATGGCCTGCGTCTCACGCACACTGTGGAGCAGGCCAAAGAATATCGAAGCTACCAGCAGAATGTCCAAGACACTCAGCCAGTTCAGGCGCTCAAAAACGAATAGGAGATTGCTAATAACGTCGGTCACCTTGAGAGAGAAAACGCCCAGGGAAGGAGAGAGGTCATCTGGTCACCCGCTCTCTGCCTTCTCTGGTGAACAGAAGATTCCCACAGCCGGAATAGCGCCTGGATGATGGGATGAGGTTATATCGGCCGCAGCACGCGATCCTGCCGCAGTTGTTTGAAGAACAGGACGGTGCCGGGGGGCATGGATTCTAGAGCGGCCTCCTGCCAGGCTTGCACGCCCAAGGCTTGTGGAGTGCGCTGTTCGTACCCCAGTTGTTTCCAGAGATGGAGGTTGGCGGCCAACTCAGGCGACACGAAGACCAGCGAGGTCTCAGCCTGGAGCTCTTGCGATGCCCGTTCTACTTCGCGTATCAAGGCCCCGATGGCAGTAGCAGGGTCCGCGCTTGGGTCCAAAAACAAGTCGGTGCTGCGGGCAACCAGGTTTTCCACTTGCCAACCAATCAGGCCGATCCAGCGTCCGCCGGCCCGAAGCAGGAGGTACGCTTTGTCGCCGAAGGCAGCCATCACGTCTTCAGCGGTCATCTGCTGCTGCCCTTTGCTGAATGTTACGATCAGATCAGCGATCGTTTGGGCGTCGCGCAGGCGGCCTCTTTGCACGGTTAATTCGCCGACTTCTTCTGCCCGGGCAGGAGTGGCTGTTTCGGGGAGGGGAGCGATTTGCTTCCAGGCCTCGTTGACCTGCCGCCACAGGTCTTCAAATGAGCCGGTGTTGCGTAGCACAACCGAGGCTGCAGCCACCTTGTGGCTCTGCGGCCCTTGGATGCGGATCCGCTCGATGGCCTGTTCGCGACTCATGCCGCGCTTGCGCACCAGGCGCTCGATCTGAATCTCCTCGGGAGCGTAGGTCACCCAGATAGCATCACAAAGATGGCGCAGCTCGCTTTCGAGCAGTTTGATGGCTTCGATGACCACCACTTTCTGAGTGGCTCGCTTAGCAAGAAGCATGACCGCTTGTTCGACGATAGGGTGGATGATTTTCTCCAGCTGCTCGAGAGCCTGTGGGTCGCGAAACACTACGTTGCCTAGACGGGCGCGGTCAATTTCACCATTAGCGCCGAGGAGCCACTTGCCGAACAGGTCAATAACCGCTTGGTAAGCCGGAGCGCCTTTGGCGATGGCGCGGTGGGCGAGGGCATCGGCGTCGATCGTATAGGCGCCGAGATGTTCCAACATGCGTCGCACAACGCTTTTGCCGGTAGCGATGTTGCCGGTGAGGCCGATGATGTATTTGCCAGGCCACTTGCTCACAGATTTGCGCTCCAGAGTCGCTTGAAGGATGCAGGTTATCCTATTTTACTTGAAAATTCGGTGCTCTGGTGATGGTGTTCTGCAGCCTTTGCAGCCCCGAACGGGAGGCGGACGCCCGCTGCGCTTGGTGGTGGGAGACGCTCTGTATGGGGTGGGCACGCAGGGAGTGGCCTGGATAGATGAGCGGGGAGGGAAAGCCGTGATGCGGGTGCAAGAGAGCCTGCAGTGAAACATCGAGATGATATATTTCTGGGCGGTGGTTGGTGGGGGTCGAATGAGTCATACCAAGTACAGAGTGGTATTTTTTAGAACACCCTCCGCCCTGTTGACTTTCTCTTGCGATCGCAGTATGATACATATGCTCCAGGCCGATCGGGCGATCGCGGGTCTGTGTTTACGGGCTCGAGGAAAGTCCGC
>CAKZJX010000116.1 GCA_937120535.1 uncultured Anaerolineae bacterium | reverse complement strand
TCTGCTCTCAGCATGATATTCCGTTGTTACGCTTCTCAAAATTGATTACCAACTAAAACTTGCACATTGGGTTAACATTATTTCATGGGAAGGCAACAAAGAATTCCCTTATAACGACAGCACAAATAATTGCACAGTTGGTATCGGTCATAAATTGCACGATGGACCCTGTTCGCCGCAAGAATTGTCAACCAAATACTCGCCTGAACAGATTCAGGAATGGTTTAGGCAAGACTTGGATGAAGCAGAAAGTGACGTAAGGGCAATGTTTCAGACTTTGGACAATGAATTTCGCCCTGGTCAGCCAGAAGGAAACCCCTTTCCCATCACCCAAGCACAATTTGACGCACTCGTGAGTTTTACTTTCAATGCTGGCGCAGGAAGGTTGGTTGAACTTGTTAGGTTGACCATTAAACCAGAAACTGGTTCTTTCGACTTTGAAAAGTTTTCCGAACTTATGCTTGATGATTATGCAAAAGGTGGACCTGGCTTGATTCCCCGTCGTCAGGCAGAAGTTAACCTTTTCTTAAATGGCATCTATCCGTGATAGCATACGAATATCTTGGAGATGAAACATGTACAATCAAAAATCAACCTTACTTTTTATGAGTTTGCTGATTTCTGCTGTTTTAATATCATGTATTCAGCAGGAAATCAGATTTACTGAAACAGTCCCCGCCATCACTCCAACAACAACTATTGTCAAAGGGCAAATAACCCTGTTTTCAAATTTCGACCCTAACCATGAACACGGCTTCACGCGAGAAGGCTTGGTTAATCCCAGCAACACTAAAGCCTTTTTCGATTTTGATAAAGGTGAAATTACCGCCACAGATAATGCCGACATTTATCTAGATGTAAGTTGTGGAACGGATTGTTTCAATAGCATGATTGAAATCAATGGTGCAAAAGCCGCTCGCTTCGGAGAAGTTGAGCCAAAATATGATGGGTGTCGCGCGGTGTTAGTAGATGAAAACAACTTACCCGCAAGTGTTGTGCCAGGCAAATATTCTTGCTTGCAAACAAACGATGGCAATATTGTACAAATACTCATAATAAGTGATGAAGCGCTTTCCCAAAATGCCAATATCACCTTCGAATACACTGTTTGGTATTTGAATCCTTAATGCGGCACAACATAGCGTGCAGCGGACAGGCGGGTATGCGCCGCCAAAATGACATTATTCAAGCTGATGGTTTATCCCGTTTCGACGGCTTCTCCTCCCCGCCCGCCGCTAACGCAAACCGTTAGCCGGGCTATCATGCATGGCGCTGCGAGGTCAAAATGCCGGAAGTTGAAGAGATAATCCTACAAGTTGGCGAGGGCTATGGGTTTGCGTTTCAACGAGGGCGAAACGACCTTGCACTGTTCGCCGCGCTTGGCTCTGCACTCACAGAAATACAAGCGTTTGAAGTGGGCATTGAAGGATACTTGAAAGTGCTATCCGAGAAAGATGCCCAAGGCAAACACACTTCAGGCAAGAATCCAGACCGGTTCTATTCGCAAACACTGGGAATGCTCATCAAACAGTTTAAGAAGCATCTACCCGATTCAGGAATTGCGCCTCTCTTGAAGAACGTCAGAGAGAAACGGAACTATTTGGTTCACACCATTCTGAGGGTCTATGGGTGGCCTCTTATGAGTGATGAGGATTACATTCACGCAATCAAAGAAATAGAAGGGATCAGGGCTTTAATCGAGAGCGCCGGGATTGAGGTATCACGGTATCTCGCTGATCGTTCTCTACTCAAGCTAATAGGCGTGTCTATAGATCACAAGACCGGCAAAATCACACGGATTGTTTAGACTGAGAGATAGAATGCTTTAGAAAGCGGGTGCACGTAAGCAACGTATCAGTTCGTACTATTACAATCGGCAGCCCGGCTAACACGCGGTTGCAGCGGACGGCTTCGCTTCGCTCGCTGCGCTCGCTCCGCTGCGCCGCCGCTGAACCGCACCGTTAGCCCGCTGTTGCAAAAAGGAATCTCGTTATGGATAAAACAAACGTAAACATTGAACCATTATTTACAGAAATTGCTACTTCCCTTACAAAAAAACATTTTCTTGTGAGAACAGATGATGTAATTAGTCGGGCGGTTGCAGAAGACTGGAAACCGTATGTGGATTTAGCATTTAAATTACATACAACTTTCACAAACCTATTAACCGCCGAAAATACATTCATAAGTGAAAAAACAGCATTTACCTTTTCAAGGCAATTACTGAACATTTTCGATGGTCTCGCATACGCTGTTGTATCGCCTGAAATCAGCAAAGAGATTCTTGAGCAAATTGAAGTTGCAAAACAACTACATCACGACAATATGCCCGATATGCCAGACGCAGACTCACTTGACGATGTAAAAGCGTTTACAGAAAAAATCAAGAAATTGGTCTCTCAGTATAGCAACTCCATGAATGAAGCTGAAGTGAAATTGAGAGAGTTGACTACAAAATTTATTTTTGCTCACACACAACGACTATTGACGCTCTTTCAAAGTTGCGAGTCCCCATTAGAAAAGGCTTTTCTGATTGGATTGGTGGCTTATGACCCACCACCTTATTACCTTTGGGCAAGAAATGAAATATTCTTTAGCCAATTAAAAACTGGAAATTACAGGTTAGATTTTGCAGTTCAAGATACTGCCTCAGGCATTAAGGTAGACATCGAATTAGATGGGCATAATTACCACGAAAAGACTGAAGAGCAAGCAGTTTCCGACAGAAGTAGAGATAGAACATTGCTTCAACAAGGCTGGAAAGTTGTGAGATTTCATCGAAAAGAAATAGAAGAAGATTTGGAAGGGTGTATTAAACAAGCAAGTGAAGTTTGGTATTCCGAAAAAGCGGGCTAACACCGCTTTCTGGGAAACACAGAAAGCCGTTTTTTGGATGAATTTGCGCCTGCTGCACAACCCCAAAAAGGCCTCACCGCCCTTTTTCGGCGAAGCCTGTCCATCTAAATCAATTTTTCGGCGCGAACGGCGCGGCGTCGAGGGGGAAATCAGCTTTCTGAACGGGGTCGCCTGGGGCGCCACCAATGGATAAATCGAAAACGCCGCCGCCCAAGTTTCTTGGACGGGCCGCCACAACAGCGGCGCCAATGCGAATTGTACGGGCTG
>CAKZJX010000115.1 GCA_937120535.1 uncultured Anaerolineae bacterium | reverse complement strand
GATCCGTCTGGTCATCCAACGCTTACACCGCAATCGTAAGTTTCCGAAATATCAATTGGAACGCAGTATTGATGGCTTTCTGGCCCTCTTTCTTGAAGAATATCTCGCCCTCCATTTTGACGCGCCTGTGACGTACGTTGCCGCAGAGTTTCCGCTTAAGAAAGCGGGGAATAATCAGAGTACGAACGTCGATTATCTCTACCTCAAAACTGGCTCTTCGCCTCAATGGATCTTTGTCGAACTCAAAACCGATCCATACTCACTGCGTGAAGCACAATTACATTTGTATGCGGAAACCTCAGCAACCATGACCATGCAGCAGCTCGTCCAGCAGGTTGAACAGGCGATTCTTCCAAAGTCGAAGCGAAAGGAGAAATACCGGTATCTGCTGGAGATCGTTCGTGCAGACGGTCGCACCAACGTTCTTGATGCGCCTATTCATATCGTCTGCATTACAGCACATCCACCAGACACACGACTTCGGGCGGCTTATCCGCAAATCGACTGGGTACAACTGCACGACCTCGCGGCCAAGCTGACTCATACGCAACACCCCGAACTTTGGCATTACGTCAAGGAATTAGTATTGTCACTAGGCGAAGAATAACGCCGCACAACAAGGCGCTGCAGGTGACGCCGGTACGCCGGGCAAAGTTTGGCTTGCATAGCCATGACTCATCCTCGGTCATGAGTCATCAGGTTAGCGTTGGCGGCGCACCTGAGCTTAGACGTTAGCCAGCCTGAGCAAAATTGAGGAAGATATGGCTATCCCTGATTTTCAAACGATCATGCTTCCCCTCTTGCATTGCTTTAGTGATGGTCAAGAGCATTCCACTCAAGAATTATTGGATAATCTTGCTGAAAAGTTTTCTCTTACCGAAGAAGAGTTGAACGCGCTTCTACCAAGTGGTAAACAAACTGTTTTTTATAATCGGGTTGGCTGGGCAAGGACTTACTTAACCAAAGCAGGACTCCTTGAAATGTCACGCCGCTCATACTACAGAATAACTGAGCGTGGCAGACAAGTACTGGGACGTAATCCATCTCGAGTTGATATGAAATTTCTTGAGCAGTTTCCCGAATATATCGAATTTCGGGAGCGTGAAAGCGGGCGACGAAAATCCAAAGAACCTGATGATGAAGCTGGCGAAAAAACGCCAGAAGAAGTTCTTGAAGATGCCTATGAAGAGATACGGGACGGGTTAGCACAGGAATTATTGGGCTTGGTGAAGCGAAGTACGCCTTCCTTTTTTGAGCGTCTTGTTGTTGAACTTCTTGTCAAAATGGGGTATGGGGGTTCTCGTCGTGATGCAGCAAGAGCTGTGGGCCAAGTGGGCGATGAAGGAATAGATGGAATTATTGATGAAGATAGGCTAGGACTTGACACAATCTACATTCAGGCTAAGAAATGGGATAACGTTGTTGGGAGACCAGAGATACAGAAATTTGTTGGTGCGCTTATGGGGAAACGGGCTAAAAAGGGTATTTTTATAACGACATCATCGTTTTCGGCGGATGCTGTGAACTATGTTTCAAGCATTGATGCCAAGATTGTATTGATTGATGGTAAACGTTTGGCTGAGTTAATGATAGATTACGATGTAGGTGTTACTCCTGTTACAAACTATCAACTCAAACGAATTGATTCGGATTATTTCGGCAATGGGTAATGCGGGCTGGCTAACACGCGCTTGCACCTGACGGCTTCGCCTCGCTGCGCTCGGCTCGCCGCAGGTGAAGCGCAAACCGTTGGGCAGCTAGCCTATCACCGTTCTAATCCAACACTAACCGCTCGTTCACCTTGAGCGAGGTAAAACCTTATGATTGATTTTCCAGTACAGTTTTTGACCGGAGTTTTTGGGATAGCATTTGCTGCTCTGAATTTCCTCGTGATCCCCCTATATTTTATATATAGTGGTCCACCACCCGTTAGAAACGTTCTGACACGTATCTTCATCAGCATGTTTGCAACGACCTGTCTCATCATTTTCCTGGTAGGTTTTCGACATAGTATCCTTCAGGCAAGTGCTGACTTTGAATGGTTGGGGACGTTGTGTTTGACCCTGGGTCTAGCTCATGCGATTTTGCTATTTGTTGCCGACTCACTTCAGGCTGGTAGTGTATTGGGTAAAACTGGACTCATTGACCCCACCCTCATCGGTTCAGGAGCAGAGAGAACAATGATCCTTTATGGCCCCATGTCACGCCTACTGGGATTTACTTTCCTTCTATCGGCTGGCACGGCAATATTGCTTACGAGTGTTTTGCCAGCCTGGATTGGCTGGTTCGCTTTTTCCATAGGAATTATTCAATTAGCTTTCATTCCCACGATCTTCTCGACAACTGACCCAACACGTTTTTATAGCGTGAACGGATGGGGAATACCAATCGCGGGAGGCTTCTATCTGCTTTGGGTTCTGTCAGCAAGCATCGCTTTGATCCTGATTTATTGAGTACTATTCGTTGCATATACACCATCGCTGCCCAACACCGGCTCCAGGCGACAGCGGCTCTGCCGCTGGTGGGTATGCTCCGCTTTTTGCGAGGTGTACTTGTTATTGGCGAGGGGTTTGTTCACTCTTGCCGCTGCGCCTGAGCCAAGCCGTTGGGCGGCTACTGCCTTGTTAGGCAAGATATTGTAATTTTGGCAGATTCGCCATGGTCGGTTTGTGTGCAATCGTAATGAGTTTTGTTGGCAAAATGCTTGGCGTTGCAAAATATCAAAATCTAACCCAACGAGGCACTACCTTCTACAAAACCATGCTAAAGCGAAGAAACGAATACTATGTCAAATGGTTCTCTCTGGGTGCAGGCAGCACTCAATGGTAATCGTAAGCATCCGGCAGTTCCGCGCACGCCGAATGAACTTGCTAAGGATACGCTTGCAGTATTTAATGCGGGCGCTAAATCGGTGCATGTGCATCCCTTTGACGAACACGGTCGGGAAACGCTTGAGGCAAAGTCGTGCGCGGCGGTGTTACGGGCAATCCGCACCGCCTGTCCGGGAGTTCCTATTTCTTTTACTACTTCGGCAGATGTCGAGCCTGACCCGGAGAAGCGTAAGGCACTTATCGCCGCTTGGACGGAACTTCCAGACCTTGTAACCGCCAACATGGGCGAAGACGGAATCCTCGAACTTTGCGAACTGCTCGTTGAGCGAGGCATCGGGATTGAAGCTGGCTTGTTGTCGCTGCGTGATGCTCACATTTTCGTTAATTCGGGAATCGCATCGCGCTGTGTGAGGGTGATGGTCGAACCGCTAAACTCCGACCCCGACGATGCAGTTGCGCTCGCCGCGGAAATCGAGCAGACACTGGCTGACGCTGGCATTCGGCTTGAGCAGGTGCATCACGGCGACGGCATCGCCTCTTGGTCAGTTAATCGA
>CAKZJX010000114.1 GCA_937120535.1 uncultured Anaerolineae bacterium | reverse complement strand
TTCGTTTATTCGTTGCCGAAATTCGTTGCTGGCCCTCGTGTGAGAGCGACCGTCAACGAATGGGAGAACGAATAAACAAGTGGAGCGGGCGCATATTCGTTCATTCGTTGCCGGAATTCGTTGATGGCCCTCCCCCTCACGGCCACCAAATGGCGACGTCCTGGATGGCGCGGCAGTCCTGGTTTGCCCGCCTAATCCTGGCGGTAGGTCAGCGGAGCTTCGCTCGTGCCGCGCCAGAGGAACTCGCTCAGGCGCTGCCCCAGGGCGATTTCAGCATCGCCGCTTTGGGTCGGTTTCTCCCACCGGACCGCCTCGTACAGGCTCCAGCGGTACAGGTCGAAGGCTGACTGGAACAGATCGGCGTAGACGCGGGCGGCATCCAGCGCCAGGGCGTAGGCCAGCGTCATCCAGAGCAGGGAGAGGAACGCCGCCCAGGGCCAGAGAAAGGCCCAGAGCAGAGAGAGCAGCCCCCAGGCCCACAGTTCGACGCGCAGGTCGAGCACCCGGCGCGCCTCGGCCAGGGTTTCGCGGGCGTCTTTGGGAAGGAGCAGCCACAGGCGCGGCCAGCAGATGACCGCCTCCAGCCCGTAGCGTTCGCGCGGGGCCGCTTCGGCGGCGCGCAGCGCGTTGCCCAGGGCGGTCGGCAGGCATTCGTCTAACGAAGCCGGGGCGTAGTGACCCTCCACCTCCAGTCGCGCCAGTTCGCGCACTTCGGCGTAGGTCAAGAGGCCGGCTTCCCTGCGCTCCATCAGGGCGTTCTAGCGCTCCCGGCCTTTCTGGATGCGCCGCCACTGCCAGCGGCGCAGCGGAGCGGCCAGCCAGGCCAGCGGCGGACGCCAGTAGCCCTCCAGCAGGCGCAGCATGGGGAAGCGCACCTGCTCCATCAGTTTGGAGGAGAGAAAGAGCAGGCCCACGCCCGCCAGTAGCAGGGCGGTTTGGGTGGGCAGGTCGCGGCTGGAGAGCCAGTCCCAGGCCGGGGCGAAACCGATGCAGAAGAAGACCGCCAGCAGCAGCCCGCCGCCCCAGAAGAGCAGCGCCGGGCTGAAGAGGTACTCCAGCCAGCGCGCCGAAAGCCCCTCGCCGATCTTATCCCAGAATTTGGTCAACATCACGGTCTCGCTTTCTGCTCGGCAGGGATGAGCGGCAGGCCATGATGCGGGCATGCGCCGGGCTGCCCGCCTGCTTTTTGAAGCCGGCGGGTGTAGGAGCACTCCGGCTGCGGGCAGACGTATTTGCGCGCTGGTGGAGGGGTGAGGAGGCCCGGGAGGGGAGAATAGGCCGAAAGCATGTCTCCGTACTCTATCTTGTTCTTATATCCAGTCACAATCACGCTCCCGCTGACGTTCCCGCCGATCGCCACTGAGCGGTTCCCGGCGGCGGTCACGGTCGCGCCGGCGGCTTGCGCCTCCCCCCACAGGCGGGCGATTTCGGCGGCCAGGGCTTCATCTTCTTGCAGCAGTTTCTTGAGCTGCAGCCGCAGCGCCGCTTGCGCGTCGTCGTCCTGCGGGGCGGCGGCCAGGTCGCGGGTGGCTTCCTGGGCGGCCGGTTTGGCTTCCACTTTGGGCCGCAGTTTGCCCCACAGCGCCTTGGCCTTCTCCCAGGCCACTGCGCCGAGTCGCTCCCCGGCCTCCTCGGCGGCCCTCTCGCCCATCTTGAGCAGGTAGGGCAGGAAGGGCGCCAGGAAGGGGACGAGTTGGGTGGTGAGGGTGGGGATGTCCATGCTGCACCTCCTGGATTAAGGATATTTTATGCGTTTGGGGGAGGGTGTCAATGGGGTGAGAGAGTGTCGGAAAAAGGCTTTGGTAGAACGGCAGCTAAATATTTTCGAACACTCAGAATCACCCTTGATAATTCAGACCAAATCGGTTATATTTACCCCGTCCCCCTTGGGGGGGGTAGAGGCAGCCATGAAACACGAAGACCCGCTCAAACGCCCGAAGGCCATCTGCGCGGCATCATCCGCATGGTCGGAGAAGATACCTACTGCATAGACATCATCCGCCAGATTCAGGCTGTGGAGGCGGCTCTCGACAAAGTTAGCGCCCAAATCCTGGACGCCCATCTGAAATCCTGCGTCATCACCGCCGTCCAGGGCGAAGACCCCGCCGAACGCAAGTGGGTGCTCAAAGAAGTGCTGGAAGTCTTCGAAACGGCGAACAGGTAGCAAGCAAACAAGTAGCACGTACCTGTTTACCACCTACCTCAACCTTACCAACCTTTCAACCTTCAACCCCTAAACCAAGGAGCTCCCATGTCCACCATCACCTATTCCATCCCCAACATCTCCTGCGGACACTGCGTCCACACCATCCAGACCGAACTCATCGAATTGGAAGGCGTGCAGGAAGTCCGCGCCAGCGCCGAGACCAAGAGCGTGGTGGTCGTCTTCGAGCCGCCCGCCGACGAGGCCAAAATCAAGTCCCTGCTGGCCGAAATCAACTATCCGGTTGCGGAGTAGCCGTATGCCAAAACGCCTTGCCCTTGCCGCTGCTCTGCTTTCCCCGGTCGCGCTGCTGGCCGCCTGCGCCTCCACAGACGCCGCTTACGACCCATACTCATATGCGACAGAAGAAACGCCCTACGAGGCCCTCTTCCTGGACAGCATGATCATCCACCATCAGGGCGCAGTGGACATGGCGCGTCAGGCCCTGGAGCAGGCCGAACATCCCGAACTGCGGGCGCTGGCCGAGTCCATTCTGGCGGCCCAGGAGGCGGAAATCGCCCAAATGCGCGCCTGGCGGGACAAGTGGTATCCCAACCTGCCGCCCACCAAGGGCCTGCACATTCACATGGGACCGATGGAAGTGGCCGAGGACGCCTCCCGTCCGTATGATTTGCGCTTCATCGAGGCCATGATTCTCCATCACGAGGGCGCCATCGCCATGGCCCAGGACGCGCTGCAAAAAGCCAAACGCCCTGAAATCCGCGACCTGGCGCAGGCCATCATCGCCGCTCAGCAGGCTGAAATCGAACAGTTGAAAACCTGGCGTCTGGACTGATACGGCGAGTAACCCTCCCCTCATGCCCATCCCCAAGCAGCTCGCCCTCCCCATCGCCGGCATGACCTGCGCCAACTGTGCGGCGACGGTCGAACGCAGCCTGAAGAAACAGGCCGGCGTCAGCTAGGGGATCGTCCACCTTTCGAGCGAACGGGCGGCGGTGACCTTCGACCCGGCCGCGACAGGGCTGACCGACCTGATCGCCCGCCTCCGCCGCGCCGGCTACGACGTGGCCACGGGCGAGGCCGAACTGGTCATCCGTCGCCTCTCGGACGACAACGACGCCCGCCGCCTGGAAAAAGCCCTGCTCAAACTGGAGGGCGTGCTGGAGGCCCACGTCTCGCTGGCTGCCGAACGGGTGTGGGTGCGCTACGTGCCGACGGTGGTGAGTCAGGCCGAGACGCGCGCCGCAGTCGCTAGGTCCGGCTTCGAGGCGCTGGACCTGGGCGGCGAGGCCGAAGACGCCGAAGCCAAAGCGTGCCAGGCCGAGATTCGTCACCAGCGTCGTTTGCTTCTCGTCGGGCTGGTCTTCACCCTGCCCCTCTTCCTGTTCTCGATGGGACGCGACCTCGGCCTGCTGTGGGCCACTGGGCGCACGCCGCCTGGACGAACTGGGTCATGCTGCTGCTGGCGACGCCGGTTCTATTCTATGTGGGCGGGCAGTATTACGTGGGGGCCTTCAAGGCGCTGCGCAACGGCTCGGCTAACATGGACGTGCTGATTGCCCTCGGCTCCTCGGCGGCCTACCTGTACTCGCTGCCGATCGTCTTCGGCCGGCTGGAAGGACATGCCTACCTGGAGACGGCGGCGGTCATCATCACCCTCATCCGGCTGGGCAAATTCCTCGAGGCACGGGCCAAAGGACGCACCTCGCAGGCGATCAAGCAACTGATGTCCCTGCGCGCCCGCACGGCGCGGGTGGTGCGGGGCGGGTGCGAGACGGAGGTGCCGACCGAGGAGGTGCGCGTCGGCGACCTGGTCATCGTCCGCCCCGGCGAGAAAATCCCCGTGGATGGCGTGGTGGTGGAGGGCCGCTCGACGGTGGATGAATCCATGCTGACGGGCGAATCGCTGCCGGTGGAGAAAGGCCCCGGCGAGGCGGTCATCGGCGCCACGCTCAACAAAGGAGGCCTGCTCAAGTTCGAGGCCGTCAAGGTCGGGCGCGAGACGGCCCTGGCGCAGATCATCCGCCTGGTGGAAGAAGCCCAGAGCGGCAAAGCCCCCATCCAGAAACTGGCCGACCGCGTCTCGGCGGTCTTCGTCCCGGCGGTGATCGGGCTGGCGCTATTGACCTTTGCCGGCTGGCACTTCCTGGGCACGCCGGGCAATTTCACCCGCGCCCTCATCAACATGGTGGCGGTGCTGGTCATCGCCTGCCCGTGCGCCCTGGGCCTGGCCGCGTCGACGGCGGTGATGGTCAGCACGGAGCGCGGTGCCGAGATGGGCATCCTCTTCCGGAATGGCGAGGCGCTGGAGCGGGCCGGCCGCCTCTCGGTGGTAGTGCTGGATAAGACCGGCACGCTGACGCGCGGCGAGCCGGTGGTGACGGATATAGTCGTCAGTCGTCAGTCCTGAGCGATGAGTTGCTGCGCCTGGCGGCGAGCGTGGAAAAAGGCAGCGAGCATCCCCTCGGCGAGGCCATCTGGGCCGAGGCCACCCGGCGCGGCCTGACCCTGGCCGAACCTTCGGGCTTTCGGGCCGAGGCCGGGCAGGGCGTGGAGGCCGAGGGGGAGGGCCGCCGCGTGGCGGTTGGCAGCCTGCGCATGCTGCAGGGACGCGGCCTTCCGCTTGGCGGGCTGGAAGGCGAAATTGCCCGGCTGCAAGCCGAAGCTTGGGAGAGGATGTCAATGGGGTGAGGGAGTGTTCGAAAAACAGGCTTTGGTAGAACGGCAGCCAAATATTTTCGAACACTCAGAAGCGCTTGACAGCCCTCTCTGCATCAGGTAGAATGTAGGTTGCCTTTTGGGCGGGCCTGTGGCTCAGCTGGGAGAGCGCCTCAATCGCACTGAGGAGGTCAGGGGTTCAAATCCCCTCAGGTCCACTGGTCGATGGGTGGCTTCTGCTGGCCGCCACCGAGCCCTGTTCAAGTTCGGATAGCATCACCCATGGGCCCATAGCGCAGCTGGGAGCGCGTCTCAATGGCATTGAGAAGGTCGAGGGTTCGAATCCCTCTGGGTCCACATAGGTTATCTTTCGAAAGGTCATAGCAGGAGTAGTAGGTCATCCCGTCAGCGAGAAGGGAGAGCGAGGTGGAAGCCCTTCATGGCATCCCACGGGAATGCCCAAAAAGACCGAACTCGCCTGCTGCTCGAAGGAGCAGACTTCGCCGGCGAGAGCGTTGGGCAGAAACGCAGGTAGTCGGCGACGGGAATGCCCGTTATCGCAGGTAGAGTGACGCTAAGGTTTAGGCGCGCAGCGGCCGCTTGAACGTTAGCGTAAGCCGGGTGGTACCGCGGAGGGTTCCTTCGTCCCAGCATGGACGAGGGAATTTTTTGTTCCCGGTATGGTGGCCGGCAGGGACCTTGCCTCCCCTCGCTAAGGCCCGGATCGAGGGAGGAGCAGCTTCCTCGTCCAGCAGGCAGGGCCGGGCGAGGTGGGAAGCGAGGACAGATCGCTCTGGGCGAGAAGCCCGCCCAGGAGGCAGCGAAACGTTCGAGTCGGCAAGATGTCCGTTCTTATGATCGTTATTTATGATGACGGAGGCAGTGATGGAGATAAAGTACGATCCTATCGCTATCGAGAAGAAATGGCAGGCGCGTTGGGAAGCCGATCAGTTGTATCGTTCGGTGATTGATGACAGCCGGCCCAAGTATTACGCGTTGACGATGCTCCCCTATCCCAGCGGGGATCTGCATATCGGGCATTGGTATGCGATGACGCCCTCGGATGCGCGCGCCCGCTATAAGCGGATGCAGGGGTATAACGTGTTGTTCCCGATGGGGTTTGATGCGTTTGGCCTTCCGGCAGAAAACGCCGCGATCCGCGATGGCATTCATCCGATGATACGCACATATCAGAACATCGATCGTATGCGTGAGCAGTTGAAGAGCATGGGAGCGATGTTCGATTGGGAGCGTGAGGCGATCTCGTCGGACCCGAAGTATTATAAGTGGACCCAGTGGCTTTTTATTCAGTTGTATAAGCACGGGCTGGCGTATCGCAAGCTTGCGCCGGTGGATTGGTGTACGAAGTGTAACACGACGCTGGCGCGCGAGCAGGTGCAGGGAGAGGATCGGCATTGTGAGCGGTGCGGCACGCCGGTCATCCGGCGCGAGTTGGAGCAGTGGTTCTTCCGAACGACGAAGTATGCCGAGGAGTTGCTGCGCTTCGATGAGATTGACTGGCCAGAGGCGGTGCAAGTGAAACAGACAAATTGGATCGGGCGCAGCGAGGGGGCAACGGTGACGTTCAAGACGGAGGACGGCGAGGCGTTCGAGATCTTTACTACCCGCCCCGATACGCTGTGGGGGGCGACGTTTATAGCGTTCGCGCCGGAGCACCCGTTGGTTGAGAAAGTGACGACACCAGAACAGCGGCCAGCCGTGGGGACGTATCGGCTGCAAGCGATGCGCTTGTCGGATATTCAGCGCGAGGCGAAGGATAAGGAGAAGACTGGGGTGTTCACGGGTGGATATGCCATTAATCCGGTGAACAACGCTCGCATTCCGATCTGGATTGCCGATTATGTGTTGATGACTCACGGCACAGGGGCAATTATGGGTGTGCCGGCCCATGACGAGCGCGATTTTCTGTTCGCAAAGAAGTATAACTTACCGATCGTCGAGGTGATCCGGCCAGACGACGCTGAGGAGGGCAAGGAGTTGGAAGCAGCCTATACCGGCCCCGGGCGGATGGTGAACTCTGGACCGTTGACCGGCACGGTGATCACCGAGGGGAAAGGGTTCAAGGATCCTGGGATTCGGGCGGTGATCGACTGGCTGGAGGAGATGGGCTTTGGAAAGGCGGATGTGAGTTATCGCTATCGCGATTGGTTGATCAGCCGTCAGCGTTACTGGGGTGCGCCGATTCCGATGGTCTACTGCGAGAAGGATGGCTGGAATCCGGTGCCGGAGGATCAGTTGCCGGTGTTGTTGCCGGAGGATGTGGAATGGCGGCCAACCGGCGAGTCGCCGTTGAAGTTCCATCCGACGTGGAAATATACGACATGCCCGATGTGCGGCGGGCCGGCGGAGCGCGAGACGGATACGATGGACACGTTTATGTGTTCGTCGTGGTATCACTTGCGTTATTTGTCGCCAAACTACGATCAGGGCCCCTTTGATCCAGCGGAGTACGATTACTGGATGCCCGTGGATACTTACACCGGCGGCAGCGAGCACGCCACGATGCATCTGTTGTATACGCGCTTCTTCCACAAAGCGCTGCGTGATATGGGCATCGCCAAAGGAAATGAGCCGATGCTGCAGCTGCGCAATCAGGGGATGGTGTTGGCCGAGGATGGCAGCAAGATGTCGAAGAGCCGCGGCAACACGGTGGCGCCAGATGAGTTGGTGGAGCGCTATGGGGCCGATACGGTGCGGGCTTATTTGATGTTTTTTGCCCGTTGGGAACAGGGGGGACCCTGGAACCCGAGAGGCATCGAAGGCACGGCGCGCTGGCTACGACGCGTATGGGCGTTGTTTACCGACAAGACGCTGCCCGAGGAGAATGCCCCTTCAGAGGTCCGTCAAGCGCTGCGACGCAAGGTGCACAAGACGCTGCGTCGGGTAACGAGCGATTTTGAGAATTTCCAGTTCAATACGATCGTCTCGTCGCTGATGGAGTTGCTCAACGATATGTATGATGCGCAGTGCGCCGGCTGCGCCGGCACGCCGGAATGGGAGGAGGCCCAGGAAATTTATTTGAAGATGCTGGCCACCGTGGCGCCTCACATTTCTGAGGAGTTGTGGACCGAACAGTTGGGGAAGCCATATTCGATTCATTTGCAGCGCTGGCCAAGTGTGGACGAGGAGGCGGCAAAGGATGAGATGATCGAGCTGCCGATTCAGGTGAATGGAAAGGTGCGCGAACGGATCATCGTCCCAGCGGAGATCGACGAGGAGGCGATTCGCGCTCAGGCTTTGGCGAGCGAAGCGGTTCAGCGCTTCTTGCAGGGCCGCGAACCCAAAAAGGTGATCGTGGTCAAAGGGAAGATGATAAGTATTGTCGGATGAGGATCGGGAGGCGCTCTCCCTCCAGGCCGGCCCTCAAGGTCGGCCTATTTTGTTTCCCCAAACAGGATGACCAGCAAGTGTTGATTGAGGAATTGGGGCATGCCGACGCCCGAGGCAGGGGGGGCAATTTGACCGAGAGTGTAGCCTCCGGCGATGGGGAGGTTGGCTCCGAGGATCTCTTGCACGGCTGCGATCTCAGCGCTTGGAGACGATTTGAGCAGGAACTGCCAGGCCAAGTCCACCAAGAGCAAGGCGAAGACTGGACGGGCATTCTCAAGTTGCCAGAGGGCATCTTGAACGGCTTTCTGGGCAGCGTTCCAACAGGCCGAGCGATTGCCCACCATCAGGAAGGCATCTATTCCATCGCGCAGCGGGGCGTTGAGGCGAAAACTGCCATCGGCTTCGACCCGCAACGGAGAGCGGACAAGGGGCTGATCGCCCTGATCGATGCCCAAGGGATAGAGACGAACCAGGTAGTTGAGGGGCGGGAAGGCCCATTCGCGGGCCGGCCGTCCGAAGATTTGGGCATAGATTTCAGAAGCCGGCCGGCCGTCTAGGGCGCGCAGCCAGAATCCACGCGAGCGGGTGATGCGGAATTGGGACCCTACTGGCTCCCAGCCGTGAGCGTATCCGACTCCGATCTTGAAGGGGCCCCGCAACAGGGCGGCGGCCAAGCCTCCCATGCCGACATGAACGCCGGCCATTTGATAGTTGTTTCCGCTATGCACATCGCCACTGGCCAGGCCGCCGAAGGCCGGCAGGGGTAGGTCCGTCAGGTGATTGCATAGCTGTTCGGCATCGCCGTTGAAGCCATCAGCAAAGAACAGGAGAGAGCGATGGGCCGAGTCGCCAGTAGTCAGCTGGATCAGCCGGCTGGCCGTCTCACGGCCACTCTGAGCATAGCCGGGCAACCAGTGGGCCTGAGCGCGCAGTTCGCCGCCAAGCAGAGCGACCACCACAGCGTGAGGATGAATGCCTTGCTGAGTGAGGCCGGCGGGGGTGCTGAACCCGATCAAGGGAGTATCCCCCACCAGGCTAGACACTCCGCTCATCACGTCGCGCGCTTGATAATGATAGGAAGAGATGACGATGCCAAACTGCGGAGAGGCGATTCCCAGCCGATTGAGGGCGGCGTGAGCCGCCCGCAGGCCGGCTTCGCGCCCGTCGAGTGCTTGTGCATGTCCTACTGCAGCCAGAAGTGTCATGGTCGCTGCTATCCTTCGGCGATCGGTATAGTGAAGTGGAAGGTAGCGCCTTTGCGAAATTCGCTCTCAAACCAGATGCGGCCGCCTTGCATTTCCACCAAGTTCTTGGTGATGCTCAGGCCCAAGCCGGTGCCAGGGGCTTCACGGGCCTTGTAATCTTCGGAGCGGAAGAATTTTTGAAAGATCTTGGGCTGATCTTCGGGGCTAATGCCGATGCCGTTGTCGCTCACCCAAACGTGGATCACCTGGCCTGGTCCATCGACATCCCAGCGGTTTGAAGCGACTTCGGCCCCGATGAGGATGCGTCCTTCCTCGGGAGTATATTTGTAGGCGTTGCTGACCAAGTTGGTGAGGATCTGCGCCAAGCGGGTGCGATCGGCCCAAACAGGCGGCAGGCGATCTGGCAGTTGAACTTCCACAGTTTGCCGTTTTTCCTCGATTTGGCGCCGGCTGGAACGGAGCACTTCTTCGAGCACGTCGTTGAGTTCCACAGTGCGGAAGTCCAGCCGCAGCCGGCCGGCTTCGATTTTCGAAATGTCGTTCAGGTCGGAAACCAGGGTAGACATGCGTTCGACATTGGAGCGAATGGTGTTCAAAAAGTTGGCCTGCATCTCGTTGATGGGACCAACTTTGCCGCCGATCAGCAACTCGGTGTATCCTTTGATGGAGGTCATCGGGTTCTTGAGCTCATGCGCCACTAAGGAGACGAATTCGCTCTTGGCCTGGTTGGCCATTTGTACTTCGTTGTACAACTGGGCGTTGGCAATGGCGATAGCAGCATGATCGCTCAAGCGGTTGAGGAACGAGACATCTTCGCCGGCCTGATGGGTGCTCTCCAGCAGGATCAATCCAATGACTTGGGCCTCGCGTCGGATGGGAACAACGATCTGATGGCGCGCTTCGGGCAACAGGCTGCCCCCCATAGCCGGATCCAACGATTGACGTTGGAGCTGGCCGGTTTCCACCGCTCGGCGCAACGCCGGCAGGTCGAGCGGCAAGGGTGAATTGGCGTAGGCAGAGAGGTAGGAGCCATATCCATCCTGGGCCATGATGCGCAGGTTGCCGTTGCCATCCATCATGCCGATCAGGCCGGCCTGAGCAGCGGATTGGCGCATAGCCCATTCCAGGGTGGTGCGCATGGCGCGATCAATGTCCAAGCTGGTGTTCAGCTCGCGATCAATGCGTTGCATGACTGAGAGTTCTTCCACGCGAGCGGCCAGCTCTTGATCGGTCAAGGTGTAGAGACGAGCGTTCTCGAGAGCAACCGCCGCCTGGCCGGCAAAGGCCATGAGCAGATCTCGATCGTCCTCGCCAAAGGACATCCCATCACGGCGATTGATGACTTCGATCACCCCCAACACGCGCTCTTTGACAAGCAAGGGCGCGGCCAGGATAGAACGGGTGACGAAGCCGGTCTCCTGATCGGTCGCAGCATAATGCGCAAGAGAATGTTGAACGTCGTTATCAATGAGCGGGCTGCGGGTCTGCACCACCCGGCCGACGATGCCGGAGCCAGGAGGCAGACGTTTTCCGACCAAGTCTGCGGCCACTGGACCGATGGCCATTTTGAAGATCAGTTCATCGGTCTGTTCATCCACCAGGAACAGGCTGCCGGCCTCGCAGTTGAGAATGTTAACGGCGTTTTCCAAAACGTTGTTGAGCAAGGGCTCGGTCTCCAGGGTGGAAGTCAACTGGCGGGCGATTTCGTTCAGCATGGAGAGCTGACGAGCACGCCGCTCAGTCTCAACCAGGAGGCGCGATTTTACGATGGCGCCAGCGGTTTGATCAGCAATGCTTTGCAAGATGTCCAACTGTCCTCGAGTGTAGGTCACCAAGGGATCGCGGCTGCCAACGCTCAAGGCCCCGATGGTCTCGGCGCCGGCATTGAGCGGCACGGCCATCCAGGCGAAGGCCCCCTGTTCAGCCGGCAAGACGCCACGAGCCTGACACTCGCGGAAGTAGTCTTGGGTGATCAGGGGCCGGCCGCGGCGGATCACATCTTGCGCAAGGCCGGTTCCAGGAGGCAGGGGA
Source organism: uncultured Anaerolineae bacterium (assembly GCA_937120535.1). Taxonomy (GTDB): domain Bacteria; phylum Chloroflexota; class Anaerolineae; order Anaerolineales; family Villigracilaceae; genus Denitrolinea. Next base: position 42,645 of record CAKZJX010000114.1, on the reverse strand, counting down.
ATGTTCTCTTTAGAAGGGATGCGATCGTGGTTCTCCACGCAGAAGGCATGGTAGTAGTACTTTCCTGCCGGGTTGTACAAGGTGATGTGCAGGTCGGCTGCCGGGATGATCTGGGTGGTCTGGGCATAAATCAGCTCCAACACATCATCCAGGGACAGGGTGATATTGACACCTTGAGAGATCCGAGTCAGGGCATGCATCTCTTGCACGCGACGCTCCAAATCGGCGACAATTTGTAAGCGTTCTAAGGAGAGGGCGGCCTGGCGGCAGAGAGTTTCGATAAAGTCCACATCCTGAGGGGTATAGGGCCGGCCGGAAAGCCGCGGGCCGAGAGCCGCCCATCCTAAGAGACGTTCTCTACCGGACAAGCGGATGAACAGTCGCGCTCCCAGCAGCGCCAGACGGACTTCTTCCTCGCGGAAAGAGGCCGGCAGGTTGGTCATATCCAGGTAAAGGGGCAAACGCTCTCGTGTCAAATATTCAGCCAACGGGCCAAAGGTCGAGAAACGCAGATCGCTGGTTGGCCGGCCGTCTTCCCCAGGCATGGCGACGTACTGATCGTTTTCCCGATCGTAGACATAAATATGAACTCGATCCGGCAGCAGAGTCATCCGAAGCACGTCGCTTAGCAGCTGGGCGATCTCTTTCTGGCTGACCAAGCTGGTCAGCTTTTGGGAAAATTCCTGCTGACTTTTGAGGTAGACGCGCTGACCACGAAAGAAGACTTGATCCACCGCCTCTTGCAGCCGACGTTGCAACGGAGCTAGCGAGATCGCCAGTAGGAACGCCAACCCGCCGATCAACCACGGATTCCCGACCACCTCCTCTAGGCTTTGAGCAAAGATCAAGCTCAACCCGCTCACCAACAACCCATAGGCGCCGACCACCAAGACCATCAAGAGAAAATAGAGCACCCCTTGGCGCATCCAGGCATCGGCTTGAGGCAGGCGGAAACGCAGAATGGTATAGGCTATGGAAAACGGAAAGAGCACAATTGGCACAAGTAGCCAGGTGGTGAACGGAAAATCGAACCAGTCCACGAACGTATTAATTGCCCATACTGAAATCGCACTAAACCCTAATAATGCGCCAAACAAAATTGTGCTGGCTTGAGATCGGACGACCGGCGACGAGGCAAATCGGAGGTGATAGAACATCGCCCCGAAATAGAACAGCCCTGCCAAGCCAGCAAACAGGTACACCCATTCCATTGAACGGGCATGGGCCAAGGGAGATTCACCATCCAGGGTGGAGTAGACGTTGAGCGTCAGCGCAATACCAATCCCATAGCCAATCCAGCGCAGATAGGGACGCCGAACGACAAGCCGAAACTCCTGAGGAAAACCAAGCGCCAGGTCGATCAGGGCGCCGGCAGTGATAGCGATCCCTGAAACCCAAAAGGGGAAAAACACATGCGTGGTTAAGGTATCGAACAACAGGCCGTTGGCGATCCCCAGCGAAACAGCCAGCACGGAAAAGGTCCAGCCGGCCGGCTCGTTACGCCGCACGACAAAAACCCACAACCCAAGGATCAGAAAGAACAAACTGATTGAGAAAGGAATGAACACAAAGTTCACGCGCTCAGATTCTGGGAAGCGCTCCAGGGTTACCTGCAGCACTTGTTCTTTCCCATCTGCGTTACGGATGGTCACCGGAATGGTCTCCCCAGGAAAGAAACCTACTTTGGTCGGAATAACACCTTGAACCTGCCCTCGGAGCACGCGCTCGACATCTGCAAAGGAACGAACAGGCACATCATTGACGGCCACCAGTCGGTCCCCTTTTTTCATTTGACGATGCAGCACCCATCCCTGGCTGGGATCGGCTGGACCGACGGGATTATAGGTCATGATCGGCTCTAGGAAGGTGCCTAAGAAGGGAAGGTTCAACCAGCGAGCGGCAAGGAGAATGGAAAGCACAATCGCCGCCGCTGCCGCCCCTTGGTAGACCAGGGCAATCAGCCGCAAATGCCTAAGAGTGAAGCGCCATCGCAGGGAAGCAGTCATAGGAAAGACAACGTGTTTAAAGCAAGTTCAGATGGGAGCCTTTTATCGGACAAAAGCATTTTAATCGAAATCATGGTGCGTCAAAATAGTACTTTCATGACAAAGTCAACGCCGGCCAGGGATCAATCTCCCGATGAACAGCCCTCAAGCAGAAGTGCAAAGGGACTTGTGCACGCATGTGCGCTTCCCTCTCTGCGCTTCTCGAACCCAAGCTGGAAGACCGAGCTCCCACCTCATCGCTCAGGACGAATGACTTCGACCCATCCCATCCATGGGCGCAGCACTTCAGGCACAACAATCGATCCATCGGCTTGTTGGTAATTCTCCATCACTGCGATCAGCGTGCGCGGCAATCCTAAGCCAGAGCCGTTTAGGGTGTGGACGAACCGCACCTTCCCACCGTCGGCCGGCCGATACTTGATGTTGGCACGGCGAGCCTGGAAATCGGTGACGTTCGAGACCGACGAGACCTCCAACCACTCGTTGCAGCCAGGCGCCCACATCTCCAAATCGTAGGTGATGGCCGAAGCAAAGCCCAGGTCGCCGGTGCATAGCTGCTTCACCCGATAGGGAATGCCGAGCAAAGCGCAGGTCTCCTCAGCATCAGCCAGCATCTTCTGCAACATGGCCTCGGATTGCTCCGGCTTGCAGAAGATGTACATTTCAACTTTGTCAAACTGATGACCGCGCTTGATCCCGCGCACATCGCGCCCAGCGCTCATCTTTTCACGACGAAAACAGGGGGTATAGGCCGTGTAGAGCAGAGGCAGATCGGCCTCATCGAGGATCTCATCCATGTGCAAGCCAGTAAGAGGCACCTCGGCCGTCGGAACGAAGTAGAGGTCTTCCTCATGATCTTTATAGAGATTGTCAGCGAACTTAGGCAATTGGCCGGCCCCATACACGGTCGCTGCTCGCACCATGAAGGGAGGATACTTCTCGAGATACCCCTGGCGAGCGTGGAGGTCAAGCATCCAAGCGATCAAGGCTCGCTGCAGGCGTGCGCCGGCCCCGCTTAGGACGTAGAACCGCGAACCGGTGATCTTCACCCCGCGTTCAAAATCAATGATCCCCAGGGCCGGCCCCAGATCCCAGTGGGGTTTGGGCTCAAAATCAAACACCCGTGGTTCTCCAACGGTCTTGACCTCCACGTTATCGCTGTCATCCTTGCCATAGGGGACACGCGGATCAGGAATGTTGGGGAGAGTGGAGAGCACAGCTTGCAACTCGTTCTCCACAGCAGACACCTCCCCGTCCAAAGCGTCGATCCGCTCCCCCAGAGCACGCATAGCCTCGATTCGGGCTTGGCGCTCGGCCGCATCTTTCATTTTTCCAATCTCCTTCGATGCAGCATTACGCTCGGCCTTGAGCGCTTCCACCTGGCCGATCAACGAACGGCGCTGGGCATCCAATGTAATCACTTCATCGACCACCGTCAGATCGGCTTGCCGATCGCGTAGGGCCTTGCGGACCACGTCAGGAGCTTCGCGGATGAGATTGATATCAAGCATGGCATACCTCCAGAACATCCTCAGCAAAGGAGTCGCCTCCAGGAAATCAAAGAACGCCCCCTGTCCATGCAGGACGAGGGGGCGTCTCGTGGTGCCACCTGCTTTTGTGACCCGCTCCAGCGGACAAGGCCGCCAAATCTTACGGATCACCTCGAGTGCGCGCTAACGGGCGCGTCCGTCCCTCTTACTGTAGCCAGAGCTACACCTGCGAGGGCGAGATAGGCAGAGGGGATTTCGCTGTTTGGCGGATCGCCTCGCACCTACCGGCGACTCTCTGAACCGTTACACAGGTACTTGTCTCTGCGCGCTCTTTGCTAGGGTTGATTATATGCAAAGAAGAGAAGCTGTCAAGAAAGCCAGGGGAGTGGGGAGCGGCTAAATTATGGGTTGATAAACTGAAACACATGAGCGGGATAGTTCGGAAAACGCTGCTTGCGCCATGGACGGCAGTGGAAGCAGTACAGAAAAATCTTCCAGGCTGCCTTCCAGGCTTCTGGACCACGCGAAAAACAGCGCGAGCGTCGCGCCAGGCGAGCGAGATCACGGCCTCGCTCGGCGTTCTTCCCTTCGGGGTCGGCCTGTGCTTGGGATCCGGCCTCCACTCCGCCGTGCAACGTGAGTCGCATGGGAACCCAACACGTAGACCACAGAACCTCCCCATGTCTTTGTGTCTCTGTGTGAAAAAATCCCCTTTTTATCCACTCCCAGGAGAGTGTTACGCCCGCCACCCGGAAAAGGAATAAAAATATACCATCTCGATGTTCCACAATAACAGGCGCTCCCACACAGCTCAGAAGGCCAAAGCGGAGAGCGATGTGCATTCGTCTATTCGTTGTCAAGATTGATTGACAGTTTTGGCAGCAATCCTTGCTAGGGAAGATCGGCAAGCACCCCTCACCCTACGATCTATCCTAAACCTAATCCTAATTTCCAAACACCCCCTCTTCTCCTTGACCATTCTGCACTTCGCAGGTAGAATGCGGCCCAAATTAACCGAATAACTTCATACGGGCAACAGAAGCGCATGGCCCTCCTGAGGCGCTCTCCTCATGGAGGGTGACGAGGTGAAGGTTCCTCCCTGCGAGGGGAGGCTAAGCAGCTTAGGCTACGAAAATCGAAAGATCAGCGGAAGCCTTTCAGGATCGCCATATCCTGTGCTTGCCCTCCCAACCCAGCAAGACCACAAAGCGGTTCGGGTAACCGACCGACAAAAGGTGCTTGCAGTGGCCATCCCAACCACACGGGATGCGTTGTGGCAGAGGGCGAGCCTATCTCTAAACGGCACGCTCACGTGTGCCATTTTTTGTATATCCTTCAACCTATCCACAGAGACAGGGAAGATGGCACACGTTTGCCAGAGATCTGTCTCTGTGGCTTTTTCAATAGGTGATCTTATGACAGTTGTCTCTCGCTATCACATCTCCATTCGTCCGGCGCCTCCTCCCCAGGAAGGCTATCCGGCTCCGTTTTACTTGGAAGAAGGAAGCCAGTACATCAAGTACGGCCACCCGGTCTTCCTTGGCAAGGCCCAGCGTGGTGATGATCATTGGACGGCTGAGATCATCACCCAAACCTGGTACATGGCGGAAACCGGCCGCATTCCCATCTCCGGTGCTGGCTACGGCGGCAAGTTTGCCGGCCCCGGCTTCGAGGGCATCTGGCTGGACATGAGCGAGATCGTTCGCCCGACGCGCGATGGAATCCACGGCCGGGAATATATCTCCACCCAGGTGGATTTGGGAGGCGGCGTCATGCAATTGGAGTTCGACTCGGCCGGCCGCTTGACCTCCACCCTGCCGCCGGCCCTCAGCCTGCCGATCCCGGTCCTCTTCAACCCCTTGCCTATGCCCCTCCCCGGGCGCGGCGCCCTCCAAGCCCTGGCTCAGGCCACCGCCGAGTTGCAGACTCTGGCCATCCTGCTGCCCGACGACCTGGACGATGACCTGATCCCTCCCGCCTCGGGCATGGCACTGCGCCTCAACCAGACCTCGCTGGCTTCCCTGCCGGCCGACCTGATGCCTGACTACGTAGAAATTGAAGAGGATCAAGACGCGCCAGCCCTGCTAGCTGCCTTGCGCCAGCGTTGGCCTCAGGCAGTGATCGGCGCTCGACTGCCCCTCTCCTCCCGAGCGGCCGAGACGAGCTGCACCTGGATCGAGCAGGGCCTACATGTGATCCACCTGTTCGCCGATGAGATAGGCCGCGACGCCGAGGGCCGGCCCTTGCCCGAAAGCCTCCATCAGGTGCACACCCAGCTCATCCGCCGGGCGCTGCGCGATCGGGTGACCTTGATCGTCAGCGGAGGCATTGCCGCCGCCGAACACGTGGCCAAGGCCATTGCCTGCGGCGCCGACCTGGCGGCCATTGACTTCGTCTTGCCCATCGCCTGGGGCTGCTCGCTCTGGGCTGACCGTGGTCCCTGCCCGGCCGAGGAGCGGGAGATCGACCCAGCATGGGGCACCCAGCGGGTGATCAACGTGATGAACGCCTGGCGCGATCAACTGCTCGAAGTGCTGGGCGCCATGGGCATGCGCGAAGTGCGTCGCCTGCGCGGCGAAGTCGGTCGCACCATCTGGCACAAGACCGAAGAAGCTGCTTTCCGAAACGTCTTGGGGGGCAGCGCACCGCTTCGCAGTTACCCTCGCCTGCCCCAGCCTGTCGGCAGCGAGGGCGATTTCCGCTGGCCCCTGTGGCTGCTCTTGACCACCCAGCAACAGGCCCGAACTGGGGCCCCGCCGAGCGGCGACATCGAATATCGCATCGGCGCTTCCGACGGCGGATTCGATCGCCTGGCCTTCCGCTTCGAGCTCGAGCGCGACCCGCGCCAGGTTCCAGCCGCCGACCCAGCCGACTTCGATTTGAGCTTGCCCCTGAATCGGCGCGGCGATCACCGGCCAGCTTTGATCCTGCCTTTGCCCTGGTATGGGGCCGGCATGTCCTACGGCAGCATCAGCCTGCCGGTCATGTTGGCCCGCGCCCGAGCAGCGCAGAAGCTGGGCACCCTGACTTCCACCGGCGAGGGAGGCTACCCAGAAGAGCTGATCCCCTATGCCGATCACATCATCACCCAGGTAGCCACCGGCCTGTTCGGCGTGAGCGAGGCCACATTGCGCCGCACCCCCTTGATCGAGATCAAATACGCTCAAGGAGCCAAGCCCGGCTTGGGCGGCCACCTGTTGGGAAACAAGAACACCGATACCGTTGCCCGCCTGCGCGAAGCTGTGGAGGGCACCTCGCTCTTCTCCCCCTTCCCTTTCCATAGCGTGTACTCGGTGGAAGACCACAAAAAACACGTGGATTGGCTCAAGCAGATCAACCCGCGAGCCCTGATCAGCGTCAAGGTCTCCACTCCCACCGATGTGGATATGGTGGCCGTCGGCTCCTACTATGCTGGGGCGCACATCATCCATCTGGACGGGGCTTATGGCGGCACGGGCGCCGCCCCAGAGATCGCCAAGAAGAATATCGCCATGCCGATCGAATACGCCCTTCCCAGGGTCCATCGCTTCCTAGAAGCCGAAGGCATCCGCGACGAGGTGGTGGTTATGGCCTCGGGGGGCATTCGCAACGCCTGGGACATCGCCAAAGCCATCGCCTTGGGCGCCGATGGCTGCGTCTTGGGCACCGCTGACCTGGCCGCGCTGGGGTGCATCCGCATCGGGCAGTGTGAAAAAGGGCTAGGATGCCCGTTTGGGATCACCACCACCGACCCCGAACATGCCAAAAAGATCAACGCTGATGTCGGCTTCCAACAAATTGTCAACCTGTATACCGCTTATCTGTGGCAGCTGGCCGGCATCCTCCAGCTGTTGGGGATGCGCTCGATCGTCGAGCTGCGCGGCCGTAGCGACTTATTGGTGTACCTGACCGATTGAGAGATCACGATTCAGGTGAGGAGCACATCCATGACCGATTCGTTTGCCGAACTTATCCTACGTTCTCGACACGACCTGGTGCGAGCGACCGATTTGACCGTCCGTCGGTCTCCAGAGGCGGCCGAAGGAGGCTGCGGAGTCTTGGGATTCGCTGCTAATCTGCCCATCGCCGGACGACATGTGCTCATTGCCTCCGCCCAGATGCACAACCGCGGCAACGGCAAGGGCGGCGGCATTGCCATGGCCGGCCTGGTCCCCTCCCAAGTCGGGGTAGATGCCGAAACCCTGCGCTCGCACTACCTGCTGCAAATCGCCTTGCTCGATCCGACCGCCTTGGCCGAAGTGGAATCCCAATTCATCACGCCCTACTTCGACGTCGCTCAGGCGTATCCCCTGCCTCATCTCGACGATCACCGCGCCTTGCCTAGCCTAGACGTGCGTCCGCCCGACGTGTGGCGCTACTTCGTGCGCGTCAAGCCGGCCGTCTTGGAGCGCTTCGCTGAGGAAAAAAGCCTACAAGGTCTGCCATCGCGCGCCCTCGAGGACGAGTTCGTCTACCAAAACAGCTATCGCCTAAACCTGACGTTCTACGCCAGCCTGGGCGAAAAACGGGCCTTCGTCCTCAGCCATGGGCGCAACCTTGCGGTGCTGAAACTGGTGGGCTACGCCGAAGATGTGGTGGAGTATTACTGCCTGCGCGATCAATTGGCCCATGTCTGGATCGCCCACCAGCGCTATCCCACCAAAGGACGGGTCTGGCACCCCGGCGGCGCTCATCCTTTCATTGGGCTGAACGAAGCCCTGGTGCATAACGGCGACTTTGCCAATTATCATGCCGTGTGCGAGTACTTGCGCCAGCGCAACATCGGCCAGCTCTTCTTGACCGACACCGAGGTCAGCGTGCAACTATTCGACCTGTGGGATCGGGTGTACGCCTATCCGCTGGAGATCACCTTAGAAGCTATGGCGCCCACCACCGAGCACGATTTCTTGATGCTTCCGCCCGAACGACAAGCGCTCTATCGGGCCGTACAGCGCGCCCACATCCACGGCTCGCCCGATGGGCCGTGGTTCTTCATCCTGGCCCGCTCCCTCCCCGACCAGGACCGCTACGAGCTGATCGGCATCACCGATACCAGCATGTTGCGTCCACAGGTGTTTGCCTTGTTCGAGAACCGGGAGGGCGCCTCCGCGGTCCAGATCGGTTTGATCGCCTCTGAGCGGCAGGCCATCAACGCTTGTTTGCGCTCCCTGGCCGAGGAAGACGAACGCTTTCTGCCCCTGGCCGATCGCTACTGGGTGGCCCGCGGCGGTTCCCACACCGACGGCGGTGCGTTCCGCTTCACGGTGGAGAAGCAGGTCGCCGCTGCGGGCGAGGAGATGCGTCTGTCGTGCGTCAACAAGTTCGGGGTCGAGATGCGAACCGCTTCGCCGGGCGAGCATGTCCGCTTGGGACGGTTGAACCCGGCTAGGGTGTCGGGGACGTTCCGGCGGGAGTGGGAGTCGTTGATTCACCATGCTTTCGATAACGGCGGCATTCCCAGCTTGTGGGAGCACTGGATGCCGGCCATGGCCCGCTTGTCGTGGGACGAACTGGCTTGGTTGCTGGATATGCTGACCGCCTTCGGCCGGGCTGGCGCCGAGGAGTGGCGTTTTACGCTGAACTTGCTGAACTTGCTCCGCGACCGACGTTACCCAACCGCCCACAAGAGACGGGCTTCGGTCCTGACTCTGATCGATGCAGCCCTACGACGGTTCTTCGACTCTACCCCCAGCCTGTTGGGTCACCCCTGGGCTGCGCGCCGGCTCGATTGGGAGACGCGACACGCTCTGCGCCCCCCACAGGACGAGGAGAGGACGTTGGTGTTGGACGCTCAGCGCTTCCCGGCAGAGGGGGACGAGAGCGCCGCTCGCTGGATGGCCCGAGCATACGAACAGGGTTGGCGCCACCTGATCGCTTACAACTGGCGCGGCGGTCGCTTTGCTGGCTGTGGCCTTGGTCCGAACTCCGACGGGATGCGCATCGATCTTTATGGTGATGTGGGCGATTACGCCGCCTCAGGCATTGACGGCGCTGAGGTGCACATCCACGGCGATGGCCAGGATCAGCTGGGGCAAATCATGAAGCGCGGCAAGTTGGTGGTATATGGCGATGTGGGTCAGACGTTCCTGTATGGGGCCAAAGGCGGTGAAATCTATGTGATGGGCTCGGCCGCCGGCCGGCCCCTGATCAACGCCGTGGGCCGGCCGCGAGCGGTGATCAACGGCACCTGCTTGGATTACTTGGCTGAGTCGTTCATGGCCGGCGACCCACTGCAAGGCGGCGGATTCGTCATCCTAAACGGCGTGACCTTCGACGATCAGGGACGTCTGTGTGACCTGGAGCTCCCCTACCCGGGCGGCAACCTGTTCTCCCTGGCTTCGGGCGGGGCGATCTACCTGCGCGATCTCCATCACAAGGTCCAAGACGACCAGCTGAACGGTGGAGCTTTTGCCGAACTCACCCCAGCCGACTGGGCCTTGATCGAGCCATATCTGCAGGAGAACGAGCGGCTGTTCGGCATCCGCCTGGAGGAGCTGCTCACCGTGGATGGCCGCCGTTGCGCGCCGCACGAGGTGTATCGAAAGGTGGAAGTGCGCCAGATAGAAGCGCTCCACGATGAGTTGAGCCTGGAGGCGGAGAATCGCTGACCGATCACCAAAATACCCACAATAGCCAACCCCCGATCATCAGGAGGCCGATGCCGAAACGGGCGAGGAAGGCTATTCCCCAGCCGATCAGGTAGGCTCGAGCCGATTCGAAGGCCCGATGGCGATCGCGCAACCGCAGATATTCCAACCCCACCAGCGCCAACGGCGTGATCACCAAACCGACCAGGGGAGTGGCCACAATGCTAGCGACGATTCCCAGGGCATAGCACAGCAAGATGTTGCGCCATGGGATAGCGTGATTGCGCATGCGGCGGGCAATGATCAGGTTATCCACCACGTTCCCCACCAGCATCAGCACGGAAAGGACGGCAAACAACAGCCAGTCCACCCAATGCATGGCGCCGGCCCACGCTTGGATCAAGGCATAGCCCAAGGCAGCGAGCCAGATCACCGTCAGGCCGGGGAAGACGGGCACCAACAGCCCAACCAAGCCGATCAGCATGAAGAACAAAATCAAGGTGTGCAGGGCAACATCCAGCCAGTAAGCTATCATCGGACAGGGCAAACCAAATGGGGTTAGGAAGCAGCAGCATGGAGGGCCGAATCCAAGTCGGCCCAGAGATCCTCGACGTCTTCGATGCCGACGCTTAGCCGTAACAGCGAGGGAGGCAGGTGCTCTTGACCGGGGATGGCTGCCCGTCGTTCCATGGTGGTTTCCACGCCGCCCAAGCTGGTGGCATGGCGGATCAGGCGCACATTGCGACAGACGGCATCAGCCGCGTCGGCGCCGCCGCGCACGTCGAACGAAATGATCGCCCCAAATCCCTTGAGCAGGCGCTTGGCTACAGCATGGGTAGAGTGGGAAGGCAGGCCTGGATAACGGACACAATTCACTCGGGGATGTTGTTCCAATCGCTCCGCCAGGATCATAGCTGTCTGCTGGGCCCGTTGTAGACGCAAGGCCAAGGTTCGAGCGCCGCGGACGGCTAAGAAGGCTTCCAGCGCCCCTGGCGTAGCGCCGGCCAGCTCACGCCAGCGCCGCAGGGCTTCCCACAGCTTTGGGTCGCGGGTGACGGCCACCCCCGCCATCAGATCGGAATGACCGCCGATGAACTTGGTGACCGATTGGATCGAGACCGTAGCTCCTAGATCAAGCGGCTGTTGGTTCAACGGCGTGGCGAAGGTATTGTCTACGGCGAGGATGGCGCCAGGTTTGCGTGACGCGGCACAGATGGCATCAAGCTCAGCCACGATGAGCAGGGGATTGGAAGGCGATTCGAGCCAGATCAGGTCGGCCACTGAACAAGCGTTGATCCATGCTTGGGTATCGTCCAGCGGCAGACGTTGGACGGTCCAGCGTCCTCGTTTGGCGCCCGCCATAGCCAGCCCCGCCACGCCCTGGTAGCAATCCTCAGGCAAGACCACCGAGGCGCCGGCCGGCAGTTGATCGAACACAGCGGCAATAGCCGCCATGCCAGAGGCAAAGGCCACGGCTTGACCGCTCTCAAGCCCGCCGAGGATCTCCTCGAGCGCTTCCCAGGTCGGCGTGCCGTCGTCTCGGGCATAGGAGCGGCCGGCCCCGAGCAGGAAATTCGAGGCCGGCACCAGCGGCACATTCAGAGGATCTCCAGGCGCCGACCAGCGCCCAGCCGAGACCAGCCAGGAATCTGGTTTGAGATGGATATGGTGGATCATGAAGTTCTCCCGAAAAGAGCTTTCTGAGTTTGGATGATTCTATCACCGTATCGGAAGACAAGCAGCAAACCAACTGCTCGAGCTTTCAAACTTTCCCAAGGCCAGCTGGCCGTGGCTAGCCACGATGTTCCCTGACGATCGCGAGGAATGTCGTATAATTTCTTCGATGATAAATACGTTTCTTCTGTATGGCTCCTATGGCTATACCGGCAATCTGATCGCCGAACACGCCGTGCGCTCCGAGCTGCGCCCAGTGTTGGCCGGCCGCGATGCTCGTCGCTTGCGCGCCCAGGCCAAACGTCTTGGCCTGGAGTATCGCGTTCTGTCGCTGGCCGATGACGTTGCCTTGGACCGAGCATTGCGCGAGACTGGTCTGGTGTTGCACTGCGCCGGCCCGTTCGTGCGCACTTGGCGCTCGATGGTTGAGGCTTGCCTGCGAGTCGGCGCTCACTACGTGGATATCAGCGGCGAGATCGAGGAATTTGAGGCGTTGGCCGCCCTCAACGAAGCCGCCGCTCGGGCCGGCAGCTTGCTGCTGCCTGGGGCCGGCTTCGATGTGGTCCCCTCGGATTGCCTGGCCGCTTACCTCAAACAGCGATTGCCCTCGGCCACCCATCTCAAGCTGTTCATCCGCAGCGTGCGGGGAGGGGTCTCGCGCGGCACCGCCCGATCAGCCATTGAGAACATGCACCGCCAAGGCCGCATCCGCCGCGACGGTCGCATCGTCACCGTACCTCCCGCCTGGCGGGTAGAGCGACGCGATCTCGGTCGAGGCCCCAACGACTTCGTCTCCCTCGGCTGGGGCGACGTGGCCACAGCCTATTACAGCACAGGCATCCCCAACATCGAAGTGTACATGGCCTTCCCACCGGCTGCGATCCGCGCCCTGAACGCGACGCGCTTCCTGGGGCCCCTGCTCTACCTTCGACCGATGCGGCGCTTGCTCCAGGCAGGACTGCGCTTCTTGCCAGAAGGCCCCAACGAAGAACAGCGCACCCAGGGGTTTGCCCTGATGCTGGCCGAAGCCTTCGATGGCACGACCACCGTCTGCGCCTGGCAACGCACCCCCGAAGGCTACCACCTGACCATGCTGACCGCCGTGGCCATTGTCCAGCGCGTCTTGGCCGGCGAGGTTCGCTCCGGTTTCCAGACCCCCGCTGGCCTCTACGGCCCTGACTTCATCTTAGAGTTCCCCGGCGTCAGCCGTGAAGATCGCTAACGCCACACCTAACGGGCTGCAAGACGCTCGCCAAACCCTACGCCGGCCTCGAAGGGCGACCTTGGCGCAGAAACCCTGCCCTTTCCCTACCCTTGCCGGTTGGTGCCATAGGGCGCCTTTCTCCCCAAAGGAGAAGCCATGAGATCCTCAAAACGCCTGCTCATCTTCCTAAGCCTGAATCGTCCTTTGTCTGGCGGTGTCATTCGGGATCGTCTATCTCCTCGGCCCAACGCGAGAAGAGGCCTTTTCGAGCGCCCCTGCTCAAGATACGCCTTTCTTTCCTGAAGTGGAGGTCGCCATGAACCTGACCAGTTCGGCTTTTGCCTATGGCCAATCCATCCCAGTCAAATATTCGTGCAAAGGCGAGGATGTTTCCCCGCCGTTGGCTTGGGATGAGCCGCCGGCCGGCGTCCGTTCGTTTGTCCTGATCATGGACGATCCGGACGCTCCGATGGGCACTTGGGATCACTGGATTCTCTTCAACATCCTTCCCGAAGCCCGCTTCCTGCCCGAAAATTTCCGCCCTGCCCGCCCCATCCAGGTCGGACGCAACTCCTGGGGAAAGAACGCCTACGGAGGTCCCTGCCCGCCTTCGGGCACTCACCGCTACTTCTTCCGCCTCTACGCCCTGGACACCACGCTGGATCTGCCCGATGGCGCCTCCAAAAACGCCATCCTGACCGCCATGCGAGGGCACATCCTGGCCCAAGCCGAGCTGATGGGGACCTTCCGCAAGTGATCCTAGCCACCCTGTGTTATGTTCGACGCGATCGACACACGCTGATGATCCATCGCGTCAGTAAGCCTGATCCTAGCCTTGTGGCTTTTCCAACCACTCTACCGCTTGTCCGATCGTCGCCTGCGCACGCTCGGGAGCGCTGGGACATCCTGTTCCAGAGATTTCCACTCCCGGCGCGATCGGGTCGCTCGTTTGCCCGAACAGTGCTTTGCGGACTTCCACCGCTGGGTAGCGGTTCGGCGCCTGGGGAAGGCCACATGGAAGGTCCTCTTGGTGGACGGCGCAGGATTCGGGTTTGCCGCACCGCTCGCCCAAGCATGGCGACGACAGAGGGATATTTTTTAGAACACCCTCTTTCCCCCTTGACATCTCTGCTGTTCTCTGTATAATATAGAACAAATGTTCTGCTATGTTCCGGCCTATTCTTTACTCTTTGGCGTTTGAAGCGTTGAACGAGGCGCTGGCTGAAGGTCGCTTGCAGGAAGGGCCTGAGCTAGGTCGGTCAGAGGCCCCTTCTTCTCCTCCGGCCCGGTTTGACCCAACGCAGTTGCCGCAGAACTCGTTGTTCCTGGGGGTGGCCGAGGATGGCTTGCCGGTGTTGTTGGATTTGGACAACCCGCTGCCAGGGCCGATCTTGGTGTGCGCCGAGCGCGGGGCCGGCAAGACCCGTTTTTTGCAGGCCGCAGCAACCGCCGTTTCGCAGTTTCATTCGGCCAAAGCCGTTCAGTTCGGCGTGGTGACGGCTACCCCCGAGCAGTGGATCGCCTGGGCGAATCTTGAGCATTGCCTGGGGATATTCGAGGTGTTCTCGGCAGAAGCAACGGACTTCTTGGGCTGGCTGCGGGAATGGGCCCATGGGAATCGATGGCGACGGTGGATTGTCTTGTTGTGGGACGAATTGACCACCGTTGTCGGGCTGGACCCCGAAGTCCAGATCGGTGTGCGCTGGCTGTTGCTGCGCGGGCCGACGCATCGCGCCTGGCCGATGGTCTCGGTAGATCCTTACTTAGACCCACAGCTCACGCCGTGGCTAACCTTCTTCCGCACCCGTTTGTTCGGCCGCATCGAGCAGCCACAGGCCTCACCGCTGGCGCCGCGCTCAGCCTATGCCTGGTTGCCTCGGCTGCAGGCCGGCGCACAGTTCGCTTTGCTCGAAGAGACCAGCTGGCTGCGCTTCTGGCTGCCGGCCTTCGACCTGTCGGGCCGGCCCGATGCTGGCGCCGATGGCGTGCAACGCGAAGGAGAAGCAGGATGAACGAAGGCATGTTGTGGCTCGATCTGAATCCAGGCTTGGATTTGGTCAAGAAAGTTCAACGGGCGATCCACTACTATCAACACAAGTACGGCATTCTCCCCGACTTATGTCTAGTCCATCCGTCTATGCTAGCGGATGTGCAGCCCGAGCAAATGCCGATCGCCATTCGCCCATACCGTTTTCTCGCACCGGGCTATCTTTGGATCGGCCTGGCCGAGAAATCGTAGGACGCTTGGCGCATTGGATCAGGCTACCCAGGGCGAACACCGAAAACGAACAAACAGACATCCGGGCTCTCTCAGATGTCTGTTTGCCTTTGCGATGAGCAGACCAGGCAAGTTATTCGCCAAGGGCGATCACCAGGGCGATGGCATGGCTTTGGCTATGGCTCAGGCTCACCGACCATTCGGTCAAGCCTTGTTCCTTGGCAAGACGTTCGGCGTTTCCATGCAGGATCACGTGAGGCGCGCCGGAAGGTGCGTTGAGAATCTCGATCTCCTTCCAGCCGATCTGGCCGATGCCACATCCCAGCGCTTTGGCGACCGCTTCTTTGGCGGCGAAGCGCGCTGCGAGTGATTCGATCCGATGGGCGCGCTCAGCCAACTCACGGGCTGTGAAGATGCGCCGCAGGAAGCGCTCGCCATAAACGGACACCGCTCGCTGGAGGCGATCGATCTCGAGCAAGTCCACGCCAGCAGCTAGGTTCATGGTCGTTTCAGGGGCCGGCAATGGCGATCACCAGCCGATCGGGGTCAATGTATTTGCGAGCGACGGCGTGCACCTCCTGCCGGCTAACCGCTCGGATCAGATGTTCATAGCGAAGATAGTAGTCTAGTCCTAGGTTGAAGCGTTCGATGTTGAGCAGGGCGCCGGCCACACCGCTGTTGGATTCCAGAGAGAGCGGAAGGCGGCCGATAAAGTTTTCCTGAACGTCGGCCAGTTCTTGGCGGGTCACTCCTTTCTGAACGAGGCGCTTCAGCTCGGACACGATCAGGTCAACCGCACGCCGCACGTTGCTCGGGTTCACGCCGGCCGCCACGCTCCAGGCGCCTGGGCCGAGGCCGGCGCTCAGGTTGCTGTAGGCGTAGTAGGCCAGGCCGGCCCTCTCGCGCACCACATCTCCAATACGGCCCATCAGGCCAAACTGGCCGAGGATCGAATTACCCAGCGAGGCGGCGAGAAAGTCCGGATTGGTTCGCCGTGGACCAAGCGTACCGATCACCAAATCGCTCTGACTCTTATCAGGGATCAGGTGATGCCGCTCCTTGGTCTGAACGGGCAGGGGCTGATCGGGGATGGGAAGCTGTTCCCGCTGATCGGGGTTCTCCCAATCTCCCAGGACGCGTTGCACAGCCTCCACCGCCTGTTGCGGTTCCACTGCGCCAACGATGGCGATAACCATCCCTCGAGGTCCTATTGTGCGGCGATGGAAGTCAATCAAATCCTGACGGGTGATCGCTTGAATGGTCTCCGGCCAACCGTCGTCGGGCCGGCTGTATGGGTGCCCTTCAAACAGCATCTGGTTGAACACCAGATCGGCCATATCGGATGTGTCTTGGGCGCGTATGGCCAGGCTGGTCAACAGTTGAGCGCGCAAGCGCTCCACTTGCTCCTCAGGGAAGGAGGGGAAGCGGATGGTTTCGGCTAGGGTGTTCAAGAGCAGGGACAAATCTTCGGCTAGCGCGCGCCCGCCAAAGGACGAGGAATAGGTCCCAGACTCGTAACCAAAGCTAGCGCCCACCGACTCCAGGGCATCGTAAATCTGCTGCATATCCCTTTGCTGAGTGCCGCGCATCAATGCCGAACAGGTGAAGCCGGCCAAGCCAAGCTTCTCATCGGGTTCGAACAGACTCCCGCTAGCGAAATAACCGCTTACCGCCACAGAAGGGCTGTTGAAGTTGGCGCGACTCAGCACAATGATGCCGTTGGGGAGCGTTGTGCGATGGATGTCTTCTGGACCTGGTAGAGTTGAGGGACGTGAAGAGGCAGACGACCGTTTTGGGCTCATGGGGTGCTCCTGAATTACATAGAGGCGCTCGAACGGTGGTTTGTGGGCCGATACGTTCCCACCACGCGCCATTGCGGTCGGAAGTATTGGCGGGCAACGCGCTCCACCTCCTCTGCCGTGACCTCCGAGAGCTTCTCCAGGAAGGTCAAGAACCAGGTGTAGTTGGCGAACATCTCGGCATATCCCATCCAGAAGGCCTGGTTGGTGATGCTTTCGCTTCCATAGGCAAACAGGGCGCGCGCTTGTTTGATGGCGCGTTCGATCTCAGCCGGCTCCACGCGCTCGTTTTGTAGGCGCTCGATCTCGGCGTCCAGGGCCGCCAAGGTTTCTTCGGGTTTGCGCTTCGGATGGACGGTGATGGTGATGGTGTAGAGGAACGGGTCGATTGTGGCGGCTCCCCCTGCCGAGACAGAGACGGCATATTCCTTCTCGACCAGCGTTCGGTAGAGGCGTGAGGTGCGGTTAGAGATGCCGCCGCCGAACATGTTCAGGTTGGTTGGGCCGGCCAGCAGACTGTCTAAGACGGTCATTGGGAAGAAATCGGGATGCGCCCCCGCCGGAAAGGGATACGCCACCTGGACGTAGGTGGTCTCCCCTGGCCCTTCCACCGTCAGGCGGATCTCGCCTCGAGGCGGCGGTTCTGGCCGGACCAGGCGCGGCGGCTTCGGCCCGCGCGGGATCGGCTCGAACAACTCCCGAACGCGGGCCAGCATAGACTTGGTATTAAAATCGCCGGCAATGGCTAATACGGCGTTGTTTGGCGTGTAATAGGTACGATAGTGCTGGTAGAGGTCATCGCGGGTGATGGCGAGCAGATCGGCCTTTTCGCCGATCACCTCATGGTGGTAGGGATGGACCCGAAAGGCGGCATGTTGAACCGCTTCTCCGAGCAAGAAGAGCGGCTCATTTTCGTTCCCTTCCCGTTCAGAAAGGATCACGGTGCGCTCGGATGCTACTTCTTTGGGATCAAACAGGCTATTGGTCATCCGATCGGCTTCGAGTTGCAAGGCCAGGTCAACTTTGTCGGCCGGCATGGTCTCAAAATAGGTCGTCCAATCCAGAAAGGTGAAGGCGTTCCAATAGCCGCCGTTGCGTGAGATAGCCTTATCGAGCACCTTGGCGGGAAAACGAGGTGTGCCTTTGAACTGCATGTGCTCTACCCAATGGGAAATGCCGGTCTTCCCGCTTGGTTCATCTTTTGACCCTACGCGATACCACATCCAGGAGGAGATTAAGGGGGAGGTATGAACTTCTTTGAGAAAAACCATTAAGCCGTTGGACAGGATGGTCTTGTAGTACTCTTTTTTCATAATTAACCTCTAGGTGTGCTTCTTTATCGGACGCCCTTATGGGGTTTTGGCTTTCTCACAGATCGAAATACCGTTTGAATCGACTGCCTGGGGGTCGAGCAGGCAGTATACAGGCTCCAGCACATCTTGTAAACCGGTAAACGGCTCATGCAAGTCGGTTTGGTCTAGGGGGATATCCACGTCTACGTTGAGCGAGACGGGGATAGTGGTCTCCACCGGCACACACAGGTCAAGGTTGACTGGCAATTGTACGTTGGCTGGCAAGAGGATTCGAGTGCTGGCATTGGTGATGTTCAATCCGCCGGTCTGAACGGTGACGCGTGCGTCGGGGATGATCACGTCTTGGTTGGTCGTCACCACGGTGTCACTGCGGATGCACACTTCAAGCTGTACCGGCACCGAGGTGGCGACCGGGATCCGGGTGATGATGTGGGCCCGATCCATCGCTTCGAAGTTCCGGTACAAGCCGCGCACCGTTTCGAGCGGCAAGCGGATCAAGGTCGTCGGATTGCTGATTGGGAGGTCTAGATTCCGTAGAAAGATGAACAAGAGCAGGATCACCGCCAGCAGGATGGCGTTCACGGCTAGGGAGAGGATGGAAGCGATCGTCCAGAGTGCCGGCAAGAGGCGTTCCTTAGAGAGGCGGGGTAGGGAGAAGCGCAAGGCCGGTTTTCGAGGAGGGGATTCGGCTGGGGGCGGTGGCTGCGATTCCTGGGCCGGCGGGGAAGGCCTGGATGCACGCGGCAATCGCTCCAGAAGGTTGCGGCTAGGCGCAGGAGTGATCTCAATCGGCGGGGGCACTTCGGAGGTTTCCGCCTGCAGGATGGAGCGAAGGCGGCTTGAGGGACTCTCTTTTTTCAATGGATCAGAAGAAGAGTTCATGACACCTCTAGTGGGATTAATGCTATCACAGAATGCAAGCTCTGTTGGCCTACGTTTGGCCGAAAAGTTTGTGAAATTTTACACTTGTTATTTTAATGTTTGTCGCTATAATGTATATCAGGAAGACATTAGGGGTTATCACAGGATGACGGTTGGCGAGTCGGCTGATGTAAGCCTGTTCGGTGGCTTTTCGTCTAATTTGGTGTACAATTGGCTCGTTTGAAATTTGTCTATCTCAATTGCATCGCTGGAGGAGATCGTGACTCACGAAAAACAGTATTTGGTCGCTGTTATCGGCGCAGGGCCGGCCGGCCTGTTCGGCGCGCGCGAACTGGCTCAGACAGGCGCCCGTGTCGTTGTGTTCAATCGCGATATTAAACCCGGCGGGTTGGCCGAATACGGCATCTACCCGGCCAAGCACACGATGAAGGAGGGACTGCGCAATCAGTTCCGCAACGTGCTCGCCCATCCCAACATTGATTATTTTGGAAATGTGACCATCGGCACACAGGGCGATCTCACGTTAGACGATCTGCGCGCCCTGGGTTTTCAGGCCATCCTGGTAACCGTGGGCGCTCAAGGGACGAAGTGGTTGGGCTTGCCTGGCGAGGACCTGATCGGAGTTTATCACGCCAAAGATGTGGTGTACTACTACAACAAGCTGCCGCCCTTCTCGCAGAAACAGATGCATTTCGGCCGGCGGTGCGCCATCGTTGGGGCAGGGAATGTAATGGTGGACATCGCCCGCTATTTGATTCATGAGGTGAAGGCGGAGGAAGTGATCGCTGTGGTCCGCCGCGGGCCAGCTGAGGTGAAATTCGACCGCAAAGAGATGGAGTACATTATCGCCAACCTCGACCTGGAGGCGTTTGAGCAGGAGATCGAGCGGATTGCACCAGTGATGCAAGCCATTGGCCAGAATGTGGCCGCCGCCAAAGCCGACATCCTAGAGGCCTTGCAGGATGCCGATCCCAAGACTTCAGACACCCGCTTCCTGTTCCGCTTCCTGGCCTCGCCAGTGCGCCTAATCGGCGACTCGCAAGGCTATGTCAAACAGCTCGAGATCGAAAACAACAACTTAGTGGTCAAAGATGGCGAGGTCAAAGCCCGCGGCACCGGCCAGACCGAACGGATCGATGTGGATACGGTCATCTTTGCCATCGGCGACCGGGTAGACCCCACCTTTGGCCTGCCTGTGGAGGGCAGTGAATTCGTCAAGCGTAGCGATCCGCGCTTCCCGATCGACGGCATGTCGTATGAGACGCCGGTGGAGGGGGTGTTTGTGGGAGGGTGGTCGCGTCAGGCGAGCCATGGACTGGTTGGCAATGCTCGTCGAGATGGAATCAATGCTGCTCGAGCTGCTTGGCAGTATTTGCAGACCTTGCCTCCCGCCGAACCCGATCTGAAACGGGTGAGCGTCCGCCTGTACAACTTGGGGAAACCGATTGTCACCAAAGGAGATGTGCTCCGCCTGGAGGCGATCGAGGCCGAAGAGGCGCGCAAGCGTGGTGTGCAGGAATTCAAGTTCGACACCAACGAGGAGATGCTTAAGGCCATCGGGCTGACCCTGACCGTTTGAGCAAGATCGCTGATCGTGCTGAAAGGCCATCTCTGAGGGGGGATGGCCTTTTTTGATTGAGGCTACCCTCAACGATCTCCCCCTCTTGCAGCAGGCTTTGGAACAGAGAAGCGGGAAACATGCGTCCGTCCCTTGCCTTTCGCAATTGAAAGTGATACACTGTGTTCATGCGCAAAGCCGTTCTTGTGGTGACACCCCAGAGCAGTTTTGGCAACATGTTGCGTTCCAGCCTGGAGGAAACAGGGCGATTTCGGGCGTTCCTTGCCGGCGATGAGCCCACTGCGCTGATACAAATGAAAAGCGAGAGCTGCGAAATTGCCCTGCTCGACATCGACTTGGGGAGCGAAGCTCTGCTGGAGATCGGACGCGCTTTGCGCAATATACATCCCACTGTGCAATTGATTATTGTCTCGGACGAGGAACTGCCCTCCAGCCTGGAGGCGCTTCAGCCCTGGACCTTACTGCGCAAGCCCTTTTATCTCCCAGAACTGCTGGAAATGCTCGGCCTCAAACCAGAACCCGAACTTCCTATTCCCCCTCTTCCCGAAACTCCCGATCTGTTGTGGCTGCAAGATGCCAACAAGGCCGCTCAACGCTTGACACGGCTAACCTTGGAGTCCGCTGCCCAAGCCGCCTTGATCACCCGCGGCAAGAAGCTATGGGCATATGCCGGCGGGCTTTCTCAGGAGACGGCCAACGAATTGGCACGCATCGTCTCCCGCAACTGGGATGAGCAACAAGGGGGCGATCTGCTGCGCTTCGCTCGTTTGGAGACCACGCGCGCCGAGCACATGCTCTACGCAACCACCCTGGCAGAGGGGATCGTTTTGGCCTTGGTGTTCGACGCCGAAACGCCCTTTAGCACTATCCGGACCCAAGCCAACGCCCTAGCTCGCTCCCTGCTTATGGAGAAAACCGGATCCCAGCCGCCGGCCATACCCGATTTCCCCTCTCCCTCAGCCGAGCCCTCTTCCCCCCCTGACTCGGATGACCTGGATTTCGATGGACCGTCGATCGCCGAGATCTTGCGCGATATCCCTTCTCCTCTTCCATCGCCTTCACCGAAAGCCAGTGGCTCTTCAACTCCCCCACGTCCAGGAGGGGATGCGTTTCCGTCGATCTCAGCCTCGGCCATGGAAACTCGCCCATCCACTCCCTTGCCCGAGACGCGAGCGGTCAGCCGCGAGTCCTCGCCGCCTGTCCCCTTGAAAGATTTGCTAAGGGATGAGACCGTTGAACACAGCCCCCAAGACCTGGAAGTCACTGCGCCGTCCAAATTGAAATCACCTTCCCCTTCTTCCCAGACCGGGACGGGCGAGAGGGACGAGATTCGTCCGCATTCGATCACTGAAGTAGCCGGCCGCTCGATCTTTGAACCCCTCTCGCCAGGGCTCTACAACCTCAGTTACGCCTGTTTGTTGGTGCCACGCTTCAGCTCCCATTATCTGGTGGGCGACCTGGCCGATCGCCTGAGCGAATGGGTCCCCACCATTTGCATTGCCTTCGGCTGGCGCCTGGATTTCATTGCTGTGCGTCCAGAGTATCTGCAGTGGATCGTGAGCGTTCCTCCCAACACCTCGCCAGGGTATCTGATGCGCATCATGCGCCAGCAGACCTCGGAGCGCATCTTTGCCGAGTTTCCGCGCCTACGGAAAGAAAATCCCTCTGGCGATTTCTGGGCGCCTGGCTACCTGATCATGGGCGGCTCTCAACCGCATCCCCCCCAATTGATCAAAGACTATATCCGTCAAACCCGCCAACGACAAAGGGACTCTCAGCCGCGTAAATCGTGAACCTGTTAGTGCGCGTTGGCAAGCGTTCGAAATTTTGCGATATTTCCCCTATATTGTGCGAAATTCTGTGGTATGCACCCTTGCGATCTTGACGTCTTATACAAGACGCGTAGAATATCAGACATGATGATGGTCTTGATCCGGTATCTGCTCTGCTCCTGTATGACGCGGGGTTCGTAACCACCGTGTCTTCGCAGGTTGTTATCTTCGTCGTCTGGCCGAAGAACGGTGGGCGAATCCCGCTTGGTGAGTTGATCACGCGGCCTTCGCTGCCGTTCTTTTGCTTTCCTTATTCATGAGGATTGCTCATCGTTGGCCAGACGACGTGTTTCTTTAAAAATATTGTTAGAGGAACGACCTATGAATGGCTTGAAACCGATCGATCACAGCGAAATGGTGGTTAGTCAGATCACCCTGATTCTCTTGAATACCTTGGCCTTCCTGTTTGACCTTCCGTGGTTGGCCGGCTTGATTGCCGCGGTTATGCTGATTGGGGCAATCGTTGGCTTCCCTGGCTTCGGGTTTGTTTACCGTTTGCTGCTCAAGCCGCTTGGCTGGGTGAAACCCCATGTGGCACCCGACAACGCCGAACCGCATCGTTTTGCCCAGGGATTGGGCGGGACGTTTGTGCTGGCCGGCGCCTTGGCGCTCTGGGCCGGCCTTGCCTCGCTAGGCTGGGGGCTGGTGTGGATGGTCTCTGCCCTGGCGGCCCTCAACGCCTTTGGCGGTTTCTGCGTGGGGTGCTTCGTTTACTACTGGCTAGCGCGCTGGAAGGTGCCGGGGTTTACCAAACATCCGCCGGCAGGCGTATTTCCGGGCATGCGACCGGTGGAACGAAGTAAAAAATGACCCCCGAACTCTCAGAACGCCTGGCCTGGACGGTCCTGATCGTGGCGACAGGAGCGTTGGGCTATCTGCTGTTCAATCGCTTTCTGCTACGGCGCGCTGAGGACAAGGTCTTTCGATTGGCCGCCTACCGCACCGGCCTGCCGGCCATTGTCTACTTCACCACTCCCACCTGCGTCCCTTGCAAAACGACGCAGCGACCGATCTTGGAACAACTCCAAGCTGCCTACGGTCAATGGCTGCAAGTGATTGAGATCGATGCCAGCGCTCACCCGGACCTGGCTCACGAATGGGGTGTGATGACCGTCCCGACCACCTTTGTCCTCGACGCCCAAGGGAGACCGCGCTACATCAACCAAGGCGTAGTCTCTGCCGCCAAACTGCTTCAACAACTCGAACTTGAGGATTACTCCATATGAGAATCGCTTCCGATGTCACCGAATTGATCGGCAACACTCCGCTGGTTCGCCTGAATCGCATCACGGCCGGCGCCAAGGCCACTGTGGTGGCCAAATTGGAATTCTACAATCCGGCCAAAAGCGTCAAGGATCGGATCGGGTTTTCCATGATCGATGCGGCGGAGAAGGCCGGCCTGCTCAAGTCGGGCAAGGTCATCGTGGAGCCGACCAGCGGCAACACCGGCATCGGTCTGGCCATGGTGGCCGCTGTGCGAGGCTATGAATGCATCCTGACCATGCCGGATACAGTGAGCAACGAACGACGCATGCTGCTGCGCGCTTATGGCGCCCAGGTCATCCTCACCCCCGGCGTGGAAGGGATGGATGGAGCCATCCGCAAGGCCGAAGAGATCGTCGCCTCAGACCCAGAACGCTATTTCATGCCTCAGCAGTTCAAGAACCCAGCCAACCCCGAAATTCACCGGCAGACGACGGCCGAGGAAATCTGGCGCGATACCGACGGTCAGGTAGACATCTTGGTGGCCGGCGTCGGGACGGGCGGCACCATTACCGGCGTGGGTGAAGTGATCAAGAGCCGCAAGCCATCGTTCTACGTTGTGGCGGTGGAGCCGGCAGCTTCACCGGTGCTCTCGGGCGGCCAAAAGGGCCGGCACAGGATCCAGGGAATTGGGGCCGGCTTTGTTCCTGAGGTCCTGAACACCGAGATTTACGACGAAGTTATCCGCGTGACCGACGACGACGCCATGGACATCGCCCGCCGCATGGCCCGTGAGGAGGGGTTGCTGGTGGGCATCTCCTCCGGAGCAGCCACCTGGGCGGCCTTGCAAGTGGCGCATCGCCCAGAGAACGAAGGAAAGCTGTTGGTGGTGATCCTGCCGTCGTTTGGAGAACGCTATCTCTCAACGGCCTTGTATGCTCATCTGGCCGATTAGGGTTCATCGGTCCCTCTCTGGCCAGGGGCGTTGCCCTAGGAAAGGAAATACCTATGCGAGTTGACGTTCGTTCTTCTATTGAGCAAAATGGATCGGCCGAGAAGGCCCCAGCACGGATAAGCTTGCTGGGGATGATCGGCGAGGACTTGGACGCTGCCTTGGAGCGCGATCCAGCCGCGCGTTCCCGCTTAGAGGTGGCTTTACTCTATCCGGGATTGCATGCCGTTTGGATCCATCGCATCAGCCACGCCCTGTGGAAACGTGGCTTTAAGCTTTTGGCACGTTGGCTTTCGCAGCTGGCACGCGGGCTGACGGGGATTGAAATCCATCCCGGAGCCACTATTGGACGGCGCTTGTTCATTGACCATGGCATGGGCGTGGTGATCGGCGAAACGGCCGAGATCGGCGACGATGTCATCCTGTATCACGGCGTCACCCTGGGCGGCACGTCCCTGCAAAAAGGCAAACGTCACCCTACCATCGGCGATCGGGTAACCGTGGGCGCCGGCGCCAAGATCCTGGGCAACATCACCGTCGGTTCCGATAGCCGCATCGGCGCTAACGCCGTCGTAGTGAAATCGGTACCCGAGAACTCGGTGGTGGTCGGCGTGCCGGGGCAGATCGTCAAGCGTACCCAGCCCCATCGGCCTGGCGACGCGCCGGATCTCAATCACACCGCCTTGCCGGATGTCCTGACCGCCGCCATCAAGAATCTGATGACCCGCATGGAGGAATTGGAGATGCGCATCGAGGGCCACACCCATCCTGCACCTGTCCGCCCCGTGAACGGCAACGGAGCCTGGGAAGGCGACGATTTTGTGATTTAGAAAACCCTTGCACAACTGTCCGATGCTGGTATAATGCTGGCCCAAGATGGCTCAACGACATGCGCACGCCCATCATCATCCGATCTCCCGCCTGGCCGGGTGGTGTTGGCGCGTGGGCATGTAGGCAAGCCTAACCTATTGGCGTATACCACCCCCCGGTCAGGCCGGGGGGTTAGCTTTTTTTAAGGAGGCTATATGACTATCGGATCGCGCCGTCCGCGACTGGCCTTGCCCTCGAGCGGCCGGCTGGAACCCCAGACCTTGGAGTTCCTTGGCCAGGCTGGCCTGCCCATCCACAAACCCAACCCGCGCCAGTATCAGGCCAGCATCCCGGCCTTGCCCGAGCTGGATGTGCTCTTCCAACGCGCCGGCGACATCGTGATCAGCGTGCGCCAGGGGAGCGTGGATTTCGGCATCACCGGCCTGGATACCGTCGAAGAAAAGCGCGGCGAGAACGGGGAGGTGCTCATCCTGCACGACCACCTGGACTTTGGCCACTGTGCTCTCACCCTAGCTGTACCCGAAGAGTGGCACGACGTGCACGACGTTCCCTCGCTGCGCCAGCGAGCGGCCCGCCAGGCTCGGCCGTTGCGGGTGGCCACCAAATTTCCCCTCTTGACTGGTCGTTTCCTTAGTCAACATCAGGTCCCGCACACCCTGATCGCCGCCGAGGGCACGCTGGAAACTGCGCCCTACATCGGCTATGCCGACCTGATCTCCGACCTGGTGTCCTCCGGTCAAACCCTGCGCGACAACCGCCTACGCCCTCTGCCGGATGGAGTGATCTTGACGTCCGAAGCGGTGTTGATCGCCAACCGCCATGCCTTGCTCGCCCAACCCCAGGTGCTCGAGATCGGCCGGCGCCTATTGGAATACATCGAGGCCCATCTACGGGCCCGCGAGAATTTGTTGGTGATCGCCAACGTGCGCGGAGAAAGCCCCGAAGCGATTGCCGCTCGCATGTTTGCCCAACAAGCCATTGGCGGGCTCCAGGGCCCCACCATCAGCCCGGTCATCGTGCGCCAGCCGGGACAATTGTGGTTTTCGGTGACCATTGTGGTGCGGCGCGATCAACTCACCCAAGCCATCGCTGAGCTGCGATCCATCGGCGGCAGCGGCATCATCGTTACACCGGTGACCTATATCTTTGAAGAGGAACCGCCGCGCTATAAGGCCATGCTCCAGGCGCTGGGGCTGATGAAGACCGCTCAAGAAGCGGGGAGAACTCCCGCCTATGCCGAGGAACGGCGGAGGTAAGCCATGCAGATCCGTCCTCATCTGGAGGCCCTGCCGCCCTACCTGCCGATCGAGCCGTTTGAAGTGCTCTCAGAGCGCCTGGGCCGGCCCGCCAATCAGATCATCAAACTGGACGCCAACGAGAACCCCTACGGCCCGCTGCCGGCGGTCCGCCAAGCCCTAGCCAACTTGGCGTTTCTCCACGTCTACCCCGACCCAGAAAGCCGCGCCCTGCGTCGCACCCTGGCCGAGTTCCTGGCCCTGCCGGAGGAGAATCTGCTGGCCGGGGCCGGCGCCGACGAGTTGATCGACCTGTTGATGCGCGTCTTGCTCGAGCCGGACGAATGCATCGTGACCTGTTCGCCCACCTTCGGCATGTATGAATTCGACGCCCGCCTGAACAACGCCCGCGTCGTGGACGTTCCCCGCCGAGCCGACTTTTCGCTCGACCTGCCGGCCCTGCGCCAAGCGGTTCACACCCACCGCCCCAAGCTGCTCTGCCTCGCCACGCCCAACAACCCCGACGGATCGCTTCCCCCCGCCGACGCGCTCGATGCCCTGCTCGATCTGCCGACCCTGATCGTCCTCGACGAAGCCTACATCGAGTTTGCCGATGGTCAGACCCTGGGTCGCCGCCTGAGTCAGGCGCCGCAAGTGTTGGAACGCCCGAACCTGGTCGTCCTGCGCACCTTCAGCAAGATGGCCGGCCTGGCCGGCCTGCGCGTCGGCTACGGCATCTTCCCCACTTGGCTGATGCCCACGCTATGGAAA
Organism: uncultured Anaerolineae bacterium; assembly: GCA_937120535.1. Taxonomy (GTDB): domain Bacteria; phylum Chloroflexota; class Anaerolineae; order Anaerolineales; family Villigracilaceae; genus Denitrolinea. Next base: position 15,090 of record CAKZJX010000114.1, on the reverse strand, counting down.
GCCAAACAGCCCTACAACGTAAACGTGGCCGCCTCGGCTGCCGCTATTGTCGCCCTGCAACACGCTGATGAGTTGGCCGACCAAGTGCTGCGCATCTGCCAAGAACGTCAGCGCTTAGCCGAGGCCTTGAGCCGCTACCCCTTTTTCACCGTGTACCCCTCGCAGGCCAACTTCCTGCTGGTGCGCGTGCGCGGCATCCAAGCCGCTGAACTGAAACGCCGCCTGATGGTGGACTACGGCATCCTGGTGCGCCACTTCCGCACGCCGGCCCTGGTCGACTGCATTCGCATCAGCGTCGGCCGTCCAGAGCACACCGATGCCCTGCTGTACGCTTTCAATCAGCTGAGCCAGGAGGTTTTTGCATGAAGAGAATTGCCGAAGTCTCTCGCGTCACGGGCGAAACTGAGGTCGCCGTCACTCTCAACCTGGACGGAACCGGCCAGGCCGACGTGCAAACTGGCCTGGGCATGTTGGATCACCTGCTGACCAACTTCGCCGTCCATGGCCTATTTGACCTGCGCCTCGCCGCCCGCGGCGACCTGCATGTAGATGCTCATCACACCGTGGAAGACACGGCCTTGTGTTTGGGCATCGCCTTCGATCAAGCCCTGGGAGAACGCCGCGGGATCGTGCGCATCGCCGACAGCTTCGTCCCTATGGACGAGGCGCTGGCCCATGTGGTGATCGACCTCTCCGGCCGGCCCTATGCGGCGCTAGATGTGCGCTGGAACTCGCCAGCCGTGGGGGCCATCCCCACCAGCGTGATCACCCACTTCTTCGAGTCGCTGGCCGTGGCGGCGCGCTGCAACCTGCATGCCCGCCTGCTCTACGGGCGCGACGACCATCACCAGGCCGAAGCGCTGTTCAAAGCCTGCGCCCGCGCCCTAGAGCGCGCTACCCGCCTTGAACCGCGCCGACCAGAGCAGGTCCCCTCGACCAAAGGACGGTTGACGTGAGCGCCAACCCACTGATTTTCGTGGTGGATGCGGGCGCCGGCAATCTGCGCTCAGTGCAAAAAGCGCTGGAACACTGCGGCGCTCGGGTCACGCTGGCGGCGGCGCCCGAGGCGCTTCGCAATGCAGCGAAGATCGTCCTGCCGGGCGTGGGCGCTTTCGGGGATTTCATGAACCGCCTGCGGGCTTCGGGGATGGACCAGGCGCTCCGCCAGGCTTGGCAGGCCGGGGCGCCGGTGTTGGGCATCTGTGTCGGCATGCAGGCTCTGTTCGAAGCGAGCGAGGAGATGGGACATCACCAGGGATTGGGCTGGCTGCCCGGTCGGGTGGTGCGCTTTCCAGCCCAGCAAGGGCTCAAGGTCCCTCACACCGGTTGGAATCGCCTTCTCCCTCGACGCCCCGACCCGCTGTTGGCCGGCCTGCCGCCTGAAGCCTATGCCTACTTCAATCACTCCTACTACTGCCGCGCCGAGAACCCCGACCACGTGCTGGCGGTCACCGACCACGGCCTGACCTTCGCCAGCGTGGTGCAGCGCGATCACCTCTTCGGGGTGCAGTTCCATCCCGAGAAGAGCCAGGCGGTCGGATTGCGCATCTTGAGGAATTTTGTGGTATGGAAAGCATGAGCTGTTTCACGGTGTTTCCGGCCATGGATGTGCGCCGTGGGCAGGTGGTGCGCTTGAAGCAAGGCGACCCGCAGCAGATGACAGTTTTCAGCGAGGATGTGCTTGCCGCGGCCACGCAGTGGATCGCCTGCGGCGCCCGCTGGTTGCATGTGGTCAACCTGGACGGGGCCTTTGGTGAGATGAGGCTCGACCAACAGGCCCTACTCGAACGCCTGGTTCAGGTGGTCCACCGATATGGGGCGCGCTTGCAACTCGGCGGTGGGCTCCGTTCGTGGGAGGATATTCAGCAGGCCTTTGCCCGGGATGTGGATCGGGTGATCGTGGGCACGGCGGCCTTCGAGCAGCCCGATCTGCTGCGCCGGGCGTTGGACCGGTTTGGGCCACAGCAGGTGGCCGTGGCGGTGGATATCCGCCAGGGGCGAGTGTATCTGCGCGGGTGGCGGCAAGCCGGCTCGGGGTCGGCTTTAGAAGCGTTGCGTGCATTTTGGCAGATCGGGGCTCAGGTGGCTGTGGTCACCGATATCGAGCGCGACGGCATGGAGAGCGGGTTAAACGTTCCTTTGGGCCGCTCCTTGGTGGAGCAGGTCCCGATGCAGATCGTGTTGGCCGGCGGGTTGAGTTCGCTGGACGAGGTGCGCGCTGCCCGTCGGGCCGGCTTGGCCGGGGTGATCTTGGGCCGGGCGCTCTACAAAGGCCAGGTAGACCTACGCCTGGCGCTGCAGGAGGAAGTTCCATGTTGACCAAACGTATCATTCCCTGCTTGGATATCCGCAACGGGCGCGTGGTGAAAGGGGTGAACTTTTTGAATCTGCGCGATGCCGGCGACCCGCTGGAGCAGGCGCAGGCCTACGAGGAGCAGGGCGCCGATGAGCTGGTTTTCCTCGATATTTCGGCCACCCCCGAGGGGCGGCGCACCACGCTGGATCTGGTGCGACAGGTGGCCGATCAGGTGTTCATGCCGTTTACCGTGGGCGGTGGGGTGCGAACGGTGGAGGACATGCGGGCCTTGCTCCTGGCCGGCGCCGATAAGGTGAGCGTCAACACCGCCGCTGTCCGATCGCCCGAGTTGTTGCGTCGGGGAGCGGAGCGCTTCGGCTCTCAGTGCATCGTGTTGGCCATCGATGCCCGCCGCCGCCCCGATGGATCCGGCTGGCAGGTGGTAATCGAATCGGGCGCCCGACCGACTGACCTGGACGCCGTGGCATGGGCGGTGCGCGGCGTGGAGCTGGGGGCCGGCGAGATTCTGTTGACCAGCATGGAGGCCGACGGCACGCTGCAGGGCTACGACCTGGAGCTCACCCGCGCCGTGGCCGAACGGGTGCCGGTGCCGGTGATCGCTTCGGGAGGCGCAGGAGCAATGGAGCACTTTGCCGCCGTGCTCATCGAAGGCCGAGCCGAGGCCGCCTTGGCCGCCTCGTTGTTCCACGACGGCCGGTTACGCATCCCCGAGCTGAAGGAGTACCTCCGTCGGCGCGGAGTCCCGGTGCGCTCGATGGTGGAGGTAGTCCGATGAGCCACTCCCTCGCCCTCGATTCGCTGCGCTGGAACTCCGATGGCCTGGTGCCGGTAGTCGTCCAAGACGCCAACAGCGGACAGGTGTTGATGTTGGCCTATGCCGACCGCCAGGCCTTAGAGTTGACCTTGCAGACCGGCGAAATGCACTTCTGGTCGCGCAGCCGAGGCACGCTCTGGCGCAAAGGAGCCACTTCGGGCAACACCCAGCGCTTGGTGGCCCTGTGGGCAGATTGCGATGCCGATTGCTTACTGGCCCAGGTGAGCCCGGCCGGGCCGGCCTGTCATACCGGCCAAGCATCCTGTTTCTTCCGACCTCTTGCAGCCGATTCCGCCTCTGATTCGGAGGATGCCCGATGACTCTCGCTGAGCTGTATCAGATCATCCTCGAGCGCAAAGCCCACCTACCGGCCGGCTCCTACACCACCACCCTGTTGCAAGGCGGCCTGCCTCGCCTGGCACAAAAAGTGGGCGAGGAGGCGGCCGAGACCCTGGTGGCGGCCCTGACCGAGGATAACCGCCGGCTAGTGGAAGAAGCTGCCGACCTCCTCTATCACTTGTTGGTGCTGCTGGCCGCCCGCAACATCCCCTGGCAGGCCGTGGAAGCCGAGCTGGAGCGCCGCCGACGATGACGCGCATTTTGCTGCTGGATATCGACGGCGTGCTGGTGTATCCTCTGGGCTATCGCGCTGCCCTGCGGGCGGCGTTCGACCGGCTCACCGGCTGTGCCGACTGCCTCTCTGAAACCCTGCTGGCCAGCCTGGAGGCGCGCAGCATCAGCAGCGAGTTCGACATGCTGCCCTTGCTGGTCGGCGCCTGCTGGCAGGAACGCCTGGCGCGTCATCCCCTGCCCGATCTCCCGACCGACGTGCTGGATGCTGCTGTCCGCATCCGTCAAGCAGCTCCCGATGGGCTGTGCGATCTCTCCATACCGCCATTCCCCATCTCGGCCCACCTCTTCCCAGCCGAGGCCGCCTATCGAGCCGGCCTCTTTCCGGCCATCCCTGATCGATTGCGTCGCAACCTACTGCTCCACAGCCGAGATGTTTACCGCTCGTCCACCACCCGCCTGTTCCAGGAATTCGTTTTAGGAAGCGAAACCTTCTCACGCACCTACCGTCTCCCGGCGCAGATTCGGACTCCCTCCTATCTTCAACGCCACGACCGGCCGCTCCTCGGCGGTTCTGCTTTCGCACGCCTGGAGCGGGCCCGGCGGACGAATGGCCTTCATCTCGCCTCGATCACCGCTCGCCCCTCGCTCCCCCCGTCTGAGATCCTAGACCCCGACGGGGCTTATCCCCCCGAGGCCGAGCAAGCGTTGGCCCAGGTAGGCCTGGCCGATATGCCTGTGATCGGCCTAGGGAGGTTGGACTACGTAGCGCGTCGGGCCGGCCTCCCTGTAGAGGCCCTGCTCAAGCCGGCGCCGGCCCACGCCCTAGCGGCCATCTTGGCTGCCCAGTGGGGCCAAGAACTCTTAGCGGTTGAGACCGCCGTCCGTAGCCTTCACGCTGGGCGTTTCCAGCCGCCGACCGCTCTGCCCGCCACATTCGAAGTGCACGTGGTGGAAGATACGTCAGCTGGCATTCGCTCGGCCCAGCAAGCGGTGCAATGGCTAAACGCCTGGGGGTATGTTGTGGCGTTCTTCCCTTGGGGCTTGAGTGCCGGCAACCCTCTTAAACGAGAAGCCCTCCAACAGGAGGGCATTCCCTGCTTCGATGCGTGGGATGACCTGCTGGAGGCCATGGGGCTCTAGGCCGGCTCACTGCTTCTCATACGGCTGTCCGTCGGCGGCCGGCGGTATGGCGCGCCCGATCACGCCGGTCAACACCACCATGGTGATCAGGTACGGCGCCATGGCTAAGAACTGCCAGGGGATGGGGGTCGCCAAGATTTGCATCTTCACCTGGAGCGAATCGGCAAAACCGAAGATCAGCGATGCCAAGAACGCGCCGATCGGGTTCCAGTTGCCGGAGATCATCGCCGCCAGGCCGATAAATCCCTTGCCAGCGGTCATGATCTCGTCGAAGCGCCCGACCGAGCCCAGCGTGAAATACACCCCGCCCAGGCCGGCGATCATCCCGCCCACGATCACGTTCACATAGCGGACAAAGAAGACGTTAACGCCCAGTGTATCAGCCGCCTTCGGATGTTCTCCCACAGCGCGCGTGCGCAATCCCCATGGCGTATAGTACAGCACGATGTGCATGACGATCACGATCAGCATCATCAAATAGACCACAATGTTGTTCTCGAAGAAGATCGGACCGAGGATGGGGATGCGAGAGAGCAGCGGAATCTGGATGATCGGGAACGTCCCAGAGTTGTTCAACAGGTCGCCTTGTTCCTGGAGATATTTCGACGAGATAAACGACGTGATGCCCGCAGCAAAAATATTGATAGCCACGCCACTCACGATTTGATCCACTTTGAAGCGAATCACCAAAAAGGCGTGAATAGCGGCGATCAGGCCTCCCATTAAGATGCCGATTAGCATTCCCAGGCCCAGGCTTTTGGTTACAGTGGCGGCGACCACGGCAGCCTGAGCCGAGATCAGCATGATGCCTTCGATCCCGATGTTGACAACCGCCGCTCGTTCGCTGATCACGCCGCACAGGGCCGCCAAAGCGATGGGCGTAGCGCGCACCAACGAGCTGCTCAGCATGCCGATCAGGCTGAACGATTTCCCCTTGGTTGCCCACACCAAGAATGCGCCCACAAAAGCCAGCGCCACAATGCCAAAGAGAGCTCCCGAGGAGCGAACCCCACGCGCCATGTGGAAGGCGCCCACGAAGACCACCACTAGCGATAGGATGTACAAACTGGCCTGCACCGGCACCACCAGATCGGGGATCTTGATAGCGGCCGAGCCAACTAGGTTCATGCCGAATTTAGCAGTTTGCTCCGCTTCGCTGTCCGGCAGGAAGAGCAGGATCATTCCTAGGCCGAGGGCGATCAGCAGTGCACCGATCAGGAGGCGTTTGCGTTGCGCTGCTTCAGTAGCAGGTAGGGAAAGGGTTTCAGCAGCCATATCACCTCTACTTGCCCCAGCCGCGAGTCAGCACGGTTTCTTCTGCGGTGGGTACGGGGATGCGGAACAGCCAGCGGATCAGAGCTGGCGCAGCCACGAAAATGATCACCAAGCCCTGGATGATCGAGATAATGTCGATTGGAATGCCGGCCAGGGATTGCATGCGGGTAGCGCCGCTGCGCAAGAAGCCAAACAGCAGGGCAGCCAGCACCACACCCAACGGATGACTCTTGCCCAACAGGGCCAAGGCGATCGAGTCGAACCCGTAGCCGGCCGAAAACCCCTGGCCCACCCAATGATCCACGCCCAACACCTGGGCAGTCCCAGCCAGGCCGGCCAGCGCTCCGCTCAAGGTCATCACCAACACAAAGTTGCGCACCACGTTGATGCCGGCATATTTGGCCCCATCAGGGTTGGCACCCACGGCGCGGATCTCGAACCCTATCGTGGTCTTGAAAAGCAGCCAATACACCACGTAAGCCATCACTAGGGCCAAGATAAACCCCCAATTGAAGCGCAGCGGATCTTCGAAGAAGCGCGGCAAGGCGGCGGTCATCTTGATGTTGGGGGTCACCGGCCGGAAGCCAGCGGCCTGCATGGGGCCGGTGAGCAGCCAGTCGCTCAGGCGGAAGGCAATCCAGTTCATCATGATAGTGTTGACCACTTCGTGGGCGCCAAACCGCGCTTTGAGGTAGCCCGGGACGGCTCCCCAGACGGCGCCGGCAAGCGCTCCGCCCAGCAGGGCCAGTGGCAGGTGAAGGAAAGCCGGCAAACCGCTGATGCTGTATCCCACAAAAGCGGCCCCCAGCGCGCCGATGAAGAACTGCCCCTCGGCGCCGATGTTGAACAAGCCACAGCGAAAGCCCAAAGCCACTGCCAGGCCGGCGAAGATGTAGGGCGTGGCGGTGGTCAAGCTCTCGGTGAAAGGGTAGATGGCTTTGAGCAGGGCTTTGTTGTCGCCGGTTTCCAGGTAAATGCGGTAGCCATCGAGCATTTCGCGCGGACTGCCGATCGAGCCGTAGAACAAGGCTCCATAGCCTTTGACGACCGCCTGCCAAATCGCCCGGAAGACGCCGCCGGGATCAGCGGAAAACGCGCGAAACACAGCCGCTACGCCGGCATCGGTGGCGGCGATCACCACGCCGCCCAACAGCAAACCGACGAACACGGCCAAGACCGGCACCAGCAACGCTTGGGCAGCCGAACCGCTGACGTAACGGGCCACTCCCGGGCGGGGAGGGGAAGCCGCCGGGCTTGCAGCATTTCTGGTTTCCTGAGAATTCGGGGGAGTTGCCACGATTTGCCTCCTAGAAAACGCGCTCCACTTCGCCTGGACGGGTGGGCGCAGCTTTCATCGCCTCGTCGGGGTGAATGCCGGCCATCAACAGGCCGATAGACTCCTTGGTTGCTTGCGCAGCTGGCACAATGTCCACAATCTGACCGCGATACATCACAGCAATCCGATCGGAGAGCGCCATGATCTCATCCAGCTCCGACGACACCAGAAGGATGGCTGTCCCCTGATCGCGCTTTTCCAGGATGCGGTTGTGGATGTATTCGATCGAACCCACGTCTAGACCGCGGGTGGGTTGTGAGGCGATCAGTAGCCGGATCGGGCGCGAGAACTCGCGCGCCACAATGACCTTTTGTTGGTTGCCGCCCGACAGGCTCGAGGCCGGCACAAAAATGCTCGGCGTGCGCACGTCGAACTGCTCCACCAGCTTCTGGGCGTTTTCGTAGATCGCCTTCTCTTGAAGTCTCAGGCCGCGTGCAAACAGCGGCCAGAAATACGTGCAGAGCACAAAGTTATCGTGGATCGGGAAGGACAGGATCAAACCATGGCGTTGGCGGTCTTCTGGAACATGAGCCACACCGCGCTCGAGGATGGCGCGCGGCGAAGTGGATCTAATCGGTTGCCCCAAGATACGCACCTTGCCAGCTTGGATCGGCAGCAGACCGGTCAAGGCATACACCAATTCGGTTTGACCATTGCCTTGAACGCCAGCAATGCCCAAAATCTCGCCCAGTCTCACGTCAAAAGACACGCCGCGCACCGCCAAATTGCCGCGCTCATCGGCCACATATAGGTCCTTCACTTCCAACGCCGGTTCGGTCGGGTGGGCTTCTTGTTTGGATACCACCAGATTGACCTCGCGCCCCACCATCATGGCGGCCAACTTCTCCGGCGTGACCTCGCTCGGAGTCACTGTTCCCACTGTTCGCCCATTACGCAGAACGGTGATGCGATCGGCCAAGGCCATCACTTCCTTCAACTTGTGGGTAATGAAAATGATGGATTTGCCCTTGGCAACCAGGGAGCGCAACACCTTGAACAGGCCTTCCACTTCTTGGGGCGTAAGCACAGCGGTCGGCTCATCGAGGATGAGGATGTCTGCCTGGCGGTAGAGGACTTTGATGATTTCCACCCGCTGCTGAATGCCGACCGGCAGGTCCTTAATGTAGCGGTTGGGATCTACTTCTAGCCCATAAAGCTGTGAGAGTTCGCGAATGCGCGCTGCAACTTTGGCCCGGTCGAGGAACAGCCCATAGCGCTTCTCTTCCACACCGAGCATGACATTTTCGGTCACGGTCATCACCGGAACCAGCATGAAATGCTGATGCACCATGCCAATGCCCAGGGCAATGGCATCGTTTGGATCATGGATTTCCGCTTTTTTGCCGCGCACGTAGATCTCGCCTTCGTCGGGCTTATAGAGGCCGTAGAGGATGTTCATCAAGGTCGTCTTGCCGGCGCCGTTTTCCCCCAGCAGGCAGTGGATTTCGCCTTCGTTCAGGTCCAGGTTGATGTGGTCGTTGGCTAGCACGCCGGGAAAGGCTTTTGTAATGTTCCGCAACTCAAGCACCGGAGGCATGGTTTCTCCTTGAAGGGATGGTTCGCGAGCAGGTGAGATACAACGGCCTTCTCTAGGCACAATCGAAAGAGGGTGGGTATTGGAAGAATGGCGTCAGAACGAAATTGTAGGGCAGGGAGTGGAGATCATTTTACCGGATCGTCGGCAGGTGTGTCGAAGGTAGGGCGAGCTTCTGGGGAACCGTCTAAGGCGTCTGAGAAAACCTTGAGGGAAGGCGAGGACATGCATGAAAGGGGCGCAAGAGGCGGCAAAAAGAGGCCGGAGGAGCGCCGTCCTCCGGCCTCAGGATGAGATGGATTATTGACCGGACAGCACGCCGTCCACGGTCAGGGAGCCGTCAATCAGCGCTTTGCGGATGGCGTCGATCTCGGCTTTCAATTCAGCCGGGACGTCGTCCTCAAACTCATGATAGGGGGCGATATCCACGCCGCCATCGGCAATGGCATATACGCGCGTGCCGCCGCTGAATTTGCCTTCGAGCAAGTCTTTGATGGTGCTATAGACGGCAACGTCAATCTTCTTGAGGACGGAGGTGAGCAGCACCTCGCGGTATTCGGGCGCGGTGTCGTACCAATCGGCATCCACGCCGATCACCAAGCAGGCCTTGGTCTCCTTGCAGACAGCGGCCGAGCCGAGGCCAACCGGGCCGGCCACGGGCAGGATGATGTCAGCGCCTTCTTGCATGAAGGATTCGGCCAGACGACGGCCATCGTCGGTGGATTCAAAGTTGCCGGTGAAGGTGCCTTCATCGCGAGCTGTCTCCCATCCGAGCAATCTGACGTTGGCACCCTTCTGTTGATTGTAGTACTTCACGCCGGCCTCAAACCCCTTCATGAAGATGGTCACCGGTGGGATCTTGATGCCGCCGTAGGTGGCTACGACGCCGGTCTTGGTCATGCCAGCGGCCAGATAGCCGGCCAGGAAGGCCGCCTGGTCGGTCTGGAAGATCAGGCCGCGCACGTTCGGCAGTTCCTTATCTGCCCCACATTGGACGCCCACCTCGGCACCAGGCCAGCAGTCCGGGTAAGTGTAGTCCACGATGGCGAACTTGAGGTCAGGGTTGGCAATAGCAAACTTGGCGGTGTCCACGCCCAGCAAGAATCCTACGGTGACGATCAGAGCGGCCCCTTCGTCAATGTACTGTTGGATGTTTTTGGTGTAATCGGCTTGTTGCTGGGATTCGAGATACTTGCCCTGGATGGCGAATTCCTTCATGGCGTCTTGAATGCCTTTCCAGGCGCTAGCGTTGAAGGATTTATCGTCAATGCCGCCCATGTCGGTTACTTGGCCGATCAGAGGCGGGGGAGCTTCGGTGGGCGCCGGGGGTTGAGTGGGCGCCGGGGGTTGAGTGGGCGCTGGGGGTTTAGTGGGCGCCGGGGGTTGAGTGGGTGGAGGCGTCGGGGTTGGTCGCGGTGCGCAAGCGCTCAGCGCCAACGATAGAATCACCAACATAGACAGCACAGCAAACAGTTTTTTCATGTTTCTTCTCCTCTCGAATGGAAGTCAATTGGTTGGGATGGTTGGTGAAGGAATATGGGAAGTCTGCCGAGTGTGCTTAGGACGTGTCACCTCCTTGCGTTCAGGCTCAGAAGAACTCTTCTGATAGCCGTTTCTCCTTAGTAAGTATACCAGCCTTATATCGTGTTGTGCAAGGATGAGCGGCAAACGAGAACGATCAAGCATCGGGCGATCGCCTCGGCTTGGTTCGTAAAGTGGGCTGTGATTGGCAAAATTGGACGCCGGCACACTGGCTTGCAAGGCACAGGGCTGCCGAGCGATCGCAGGACGCCGGCTAGGGATTATAGATCTTTGGCGCGGGTCGAGATGCGCTCTTTGACCCGAGCAATAAAGCCCTCGAGGGGAATGTTATTCTGCTGGGTGCCATCGCGCAGGCGCAAGGAGACCAGGCCGGCCTTCATTTCATTTTCGCCGACGATCAGCATGTAGGGCACCTTCATCATCTGGGCGGCGCGGATCTTGGCATTCATGCGTTGGGCGCTGAGATCGGCACTGGCCCGAATACCTTGGTCGCGCAGCTGCCGAGAAATGGTTTGCGCATATTCGTTCTGGGCGTCGGTGATGGGGATGAGGCGCACCTGTTCGGGCGAGAGCCAGACCGGGAACGCGCCGGCATAGTGTTCGATCAGGAAGCCGATCATCCGCTCATGGGTGCTGAGGGGAGCGCGATGGATGCACAACGGCACTTCCTCAACACCGTGGCGGTTGGTGAAGTGCAGGTCAAAACGGGCCGGCACGGCGAAATCCACCTGATTGGTCGCCAGGGTGAATTCGCGCCCAATGGCCGACCAGATTTGTACGTCGATCTTCGGACCATAGAAGGCGGCCTCGTCCTCGGCTTCGACGAAGGGAATGCCGTGCTTCTTCAGGGCGCTGCGTACCATGTCTTCGGTCTTCAGCCACAGCCGCTCGTTGTCCACGTACTTTTTGCCTAGGCCGCTCTTGCTGTGCAGGGAGAGACGCATCAAGTACTTCTCAATGTCGAACAGGTCAAAGTATTTCAGATAGAGGTCAATCACGGCCATGAATTCTTCTTCAAACTGTTCTTCGGCGACGTAGATGTGGGCGTCGTTCATCTGCATGGAGCGGACGCGCATCAAGCCGAACAGCTCACCCGACTTTTCGTAGCGATAACACGTCCCGTACTCGGCCAGACGCAAGGGTAAGTCGCGGTAGGAGCGTTGCTTAGAGGCGAAGATCTTGTGGTGCATCGGGCAATTCATGGGCTTGATGTAGTAGCGCACGCCCTCCAGCTCCATGGGTGGATACATGCTCTCGGCGTAGTAGGGCAGGTGGCCGGAGCGGTAGAATAGGTCTTCTTTGGTGACGTGGGGGGTGCGAACGCGCACGTAGCCGGCCTTTTCTTCCATTTCTTTGGCCAATTTCTCCAGCTCTTCGATCATCACTCCACCGTTCGGTAGCCAGAGCGGCAGCCCAGGCCCCACTTCATCGTCAAAGATAAAGATTTCCAGCTCGCGCCCTAGCTTGCGGTGATCGCGCTTTTTGGCCTCTTCCAGCTGCCACAGGTATTCCTGAAGCTGCTGGACGGTCTCCCAAGCGGTGCCGTAGATGCGTTGGAGTTGCTTGTTTTTCTCGTCGCCGCGCCAATAGGCGCCGGCCACGTGCATGAGCTTGAACGCTTCGAGAGGAATCTCGCGCGTGTTGGCCACGTGCGGCCCCCGACACAGGTCCACGAAGGTGTCGTGCACATAGATCGAGATCTCAGGCTTTTCGTGGAGAGGATGGCCGTGCTCATCGGTCGAGCCGCGTTCCAGGTCGTCGATCAGTTCGAGTTTGTAGGGTTGATCCTTGAAAAGCTGGCGCGCCTCGTCGGCTGAGACCACACGCTTGCGGAAATCATGGTGGCCTCTTACGATCTGGCGCATGCGGGCCTCAATCCGCTCTAGGTCTTCTGGCGTGAGGGTGCGCGGCAGGTCGAAGTCGTAGTAAAAGCCGTTCTCAATCGGAGGTCCGATGGTGTATTTGGCCTCGGGGAACATCTCTAGCACGGCCTGGGCCATGATGTGGGCCAGGGAATGACGAATCCGATAGAGATGGGTATCTTCATATTTTTCTTTCGGTTCGAGCATGGTTCGAATCCTTTCCGATATTTTCATCGTGCTAGGAACGCAAAACCTCTCGACCACACGGGGCGAGAGGCCAGCTCACGCGGTTCCACCCGATTCAGGCACCTCAGAGCAGAGGCGCCCCTCTTGAGCCGATAACGGGGCCATCCGGTTCGCATACTCGCCGGCGGGCCGGTTTTCCGCGTTCCGCTCGCGGGGGGTGTTCGACGATCGTCTCTGAAAGAGGCTTGCAGTCAGCGACCTCTTCTCCCTGGCAGAGCCGGAGTCGTCTACTCGTCCCGGTCGTTGCGTTTGCAGGGGTTGCCGTAATTATATGCGCGGCGGCGGGGTTGTCAAGCGCCGTTGCGAAGCAGGGCCACCAATCCCCGCAGGCCCAGTTCGTAGGAGCGCCAACCAAAGCCGACCACCTTGCCGCGGCAGACGGCCGAGATCAGAGAAGTGTGGCGAAACTCTTCGCGGGCGTAGACGTTGGAGAGGTGAACTTCTATCACCGGCAAGGCGATGGCAGCAATGGCGTCGCGCAGGGCCACCGAGGTGTGGGTGTAGCCGCCGGGGTTGAAGACCACGCCGGCCGCCCAGCTTCGCGCTTCGTGCAGCGCGTCGATCAAGGTCCCCTCGTGGTTGGATTGGCGGCAGATCACTTCCACACCCAGTTCGCGGCCGAGGGCAATCAGGCGGCGATCGATCTCCTCCAGAGTCAGAGGGCCGTAGAGGTGGGGTTCACGCGAGCCAAGCAGGTTCAGGTTGGGGCCGTGGAGCACCAGGATGTTCATTATTCACCTTCCAGGACGTCTTCTGGATGTTCGATTGAGATCAGTTCAACCCGGCCGACCTCGACCGGTAGGGCGAAACGGATGGCCCGGGCCTGCCGCTTTTTATCCACCCGAATGGCACGCAAGATGGCCTGGCGAGAGAGGTGGTCTGGAATGCGAACGGGTAACTTCAACCCGATCAGCGTTTCCTCCAGCGCTTCCACCAACCCGGCGCGTGCCAGCCCGACCCGAGCGGCGTACCTGGCCTCGACGGCCATGCCGATGGCGATGGCCTCGCCGTGCCGCAGGCGAAAGCCGCTGGCCAATTCCACGGCATGACCGATGGTGTGCCCCAGGTTGAGCACGGCGCGGCGGCCTTTTTCGTATGGGTCTTCTTCGACGATGGCGACTTTAATGGCTATGGCGCGCTGGAGGATCTCTTCGAGGTGGCGATCGATCCAGTCGGGGCCGCGCCGGCAGTGTTCGAACAGCTCAGGGTCGGCGATCAGGCCATGTTTGACCACCTCGGCCAGGCCGGCGCGGCGGTCGCGGTCGTCGAGGGTGTGGAGCAGGCCGGGGTCGGCCCACACCCGCCGCGGGGTGTGAAAGGAACCGATCAGGTTCTTGCCCTGAGGGAGGTCGAAGCCGGTTTTGCCGCCAATAGCGGCATCGGCCATGCCGACGATGGTGGTAGGAATGGCGATCCAGGCGATGCCGCGCAGATAGGTGGAGGCGGCAAAACCGGTCAGGTCGGTGATCACGCCGCCTCCGAAGGCGATCACGCAGCTTTGACGATCGAGGCCGTGGTCGAGGAAGGCTTGCCAGAGGCGTTGGACGGTCGCTAGGGTTTTGTGTTCTTCGCCGGCCGGCAGGATCACGGCGGGAAGTTCGGAGCGCAGGGTGGCGTGTAGGGTGTCTAGGTGATAGCGGGCGACGTTTTGGTCAGTAACCACCAGGGCGTCGGAGAAGGGGGGTAGGGCGGTGATGCGTTCGACAATGATTTCACATTCGCCCGGGGCCTGCAGGCGGTGGCGACCAAGGAGGACTTGAGCTTGACGGGCGTTCTGTTCGGCGGTTTTTCCGTCCACCCAAAGTTGGCGGGGGAAGGAGTGGTAATGGTCATGACGGGCGGCAAGCAGTTCGGCCAGGCGAGTGGGTAGGTCGCCGGCCAGGAGGGGACGGATGTTGGGTTGGGAGGACAGTCGTTCGATCAGGGTGGGAAGCTCGGCCATGAGGAGCAGGAGGCGGCCGCGATTTTCGACGTAAGTGCGGTTTTCAGGGCGGAGCAGGGCGCCGCCTCCGAGGGCGATGACGGCATCTTGGTCAGGGGGAAAGGAGTCCAGGGTGGCGCGCAGGACGTGGGACTCCAGGTCACGAAAGGTGGCTTCTCCCCGCTCGTGCATGATGTGAGCGATCGGCCGGCCGGCCTGTTGCTCGATCAGGCGGTCGAGGTCCAGGAAGGGCAGGCCCAGGTTGTGGGCCAGGCGCTGTCCGACGGTGGACTTTCCGGTTCCGGGGGGGCCGTAGAGGAACAGATGGGGCATAGACGAGGAGCGAAGCGGTTAGGGGTCGAGGGGGCTTTTGACGGCGCCGGCGCTGCGCTGGAGGACGTAGATGTAGATCATGGTGGTACGCACGTCCTTGTGACCGAGAAGTTCTTGGACGGTGCGGATGTCGTAGCCGTTTTGTAGAAGGTGGGTGGCGAAGGAATGGCGGAAGGTGTGGCAGGTGACGCGTTTGG